>DASCSY010000037.1:0-16832 GCA_034399415.1 Acidimicrobiales bacterium | reverse complement strand
AAAACAAGATCGCGGAAGTAGTCGAGAAGAAAAAACAGGCCGTTGAAGGCCAAGACTTCGAACTGGCAGGTTCCCTGCGTGACGAAGAAAAGAATTTGCTGGATCGCCGAACCGAGATGATGGAGCAAATCAAGACAGAAGGCGTCGACCTATTCGACGAAGTCGATGAAGAAGCGATCGCTGAAGTCCTCTCGATTTGGACAGGTATCCCGGTGTACAAACTCACCGAGGAAGAAACTCAAAAACTCCTCAAGATGGAAGATGAACTCCATAAACGAGTTATTGGTCAACAAGACGCGATCACCGCAGTCAGTCAAGCGATTCGGCGCACTCGAGCAGGGCTTAAAGACCCGAAGCGGCCGGGAGGTTCATTTATTTTCCTTGGGCCTTCCGGTGTTGGAAAAACAGAAACCGCGAAGACCCTTGCAGAGTTCCTATTTGGAGATGAAGACGCGCTAATTAGCTTGGACATGTCGGAGTACATGGAAAAGCACACCGTCAGCCGTCTCGTAGGATCACCTCCGGGCTACGTCGGTTACGAAGAAGGGGGCCAACTCACCGAGGCAGTTCGGCGGCGTCCCTTCTCAGTGGTTCTTTTTGACGAAGTTGAAAAAGCCCACCCCGACGTCTTCAACACCCTGCTGCAGATCCTCGAGGAAGGACGCCTAACCGACGCCCAAGGCCGCTCCGTTGACTTCCGCAACACCGTCTTAATCATGACCTCGAATCTTGGAACAGCGGACCTGCGAAGAGCCAGCGTCGGCTTCACCAAAGCGGACGAGGCGGTGAGTTACCAACGCATGAAAGACACAGTCAACGACGCGCTCAAGAACCATTTCCGACCCGAATTCCTCAACCGCGTTGACGAGACCATCGTGTTCCACGAACTCTCCAGAGACGAGGTCACTGAAATCGTTGACCTGATGATCGGCAGAACATCGGATCAGTTGCGGGCCCAAGGTCTCGGCCTCGAACTAACTGACGCCGCGAAAAGTTGGCTAGCTCGAAAAGGCTACGACCCTACCCTTGGGGCACGGCCGCTCCGACGCGCTATCCAACGACACGTAGAAGACGCTCTTTCCGAACGGATCCTGTACAAAGAGTTCCGCGCCGGCCAAATCGTGGTCGTTGACGTAGACGAAGACGAGGACGAGATCGTGTTCCGTTCCATAGACGGATTCGACCCCGGACCCGTTGAGTTAGAGGACGCAGCAACTTCGGATTGAGTGAATTGAACTGCGAGTAGTTCCCAGACCATCAATCCCTGACACCGTTTCGGCACTGTTTTCTTCGAATCATCCCATCTAGTGCAGGAATTCCGCCGAACTGGTGCCACAGTGGTCCTGTGGAAGGCGTATGGTCAATCGTTCTCGCGGCTGGTTCAGGATCCCGATTTGGTGGGAATAAGCAACTAGCAAAGCTTGGGGGCCAACGCGTGGTTGATTGGAGCGTGGCGAGCGCTCAGTCGTGTTCTGAAGGCGTCGTCCTCGTAGCCAACCCAGAAGCGATCGGAAACGAAAAGCTACCTGAAGCAGACGTCGTCGTAGCGGGCGGCCCCACTCGAACCGAATCGGTGCGCGGAGGGTTGGCAGCGTTGCCGCAATCGGCCGAAATCATCGTCATACATGACGCTGCTCGGCCAGGTGCCTCAGCCCAGATGTACCTATCGGTGATCGAAGCGGTGTTGGGTGGCGCTGACGGAGCTGTGCCTGGGCTGCCGGCTACGGACACCTTGAAGCGGGTCGCGGACACCCCCAGCGGAAAGAAAGTGGAGGCTACCGTGGACCGCGACACTCTTATGGTGATCCAAACTCCACAAGCCTTCAGTAGAAGAATTCTAGAAAAAGCCCACACTGAGGGTGGACAGGCAACCGATGACGCCGGACTAGTCGAAGCAATCGGAGGCACAGTAATGGTTGTGCCCGGCGATCCCGCCGCGGCCAAGATCACTAACCCCGGCGACCTTGTCATCGTCGCCCATCTGATGGGACTTGACACATGATGCGCATCGGGCAGGGATACGACGCTCACCGATGGGCTGACGATGACCGCCCTTTAGTGATTGGTGGAGTTCGTTTCCCCGGATATACCGGTCTTGACGGTCATAGCGATGCGGACGTCGTTGCTCACGCGATCATCGACGCGGTACTTGGCGCCGCGGGGTTGGGCGATATTGGTCAAAATTTTCCAGACGACAGCAGGGAATTCGACCGGGTCAACAGCATCGATTTGCTCGAACGAGCGGCTCAGTTAGTTCAAGACACCGGATGGTGGATAGTGAACGCCGATTGCACCGTAATCACCGATGAACCCCAAATTGCCCCTGCCAAGGAAGAAATGGAAGCGAAGTTGTCCAGAGCGGCAGGAGGACCTGTAACGGTATGCGGGAAACGCACCGAAGGAATCGGTGCCCTAGGCAGAGGCGAAGGAATAGTCGCCATAGCCGTTGCGTTACTGGAGCAAAGATGAGCGGCACTCGAGGACCTCGAAAAGGAGCAAACCAAACAACACAAGCGAGAAATCGACAAGTGGTCGGCAACCGCCCCGACAGACATCAACGCCGAGGGAACGCAGCCGTTCCCAACAAAGGGCGGGCCCGCAATGCAGCTAAAGGAAAATCACGAACAAGGCCCGAGGATTTAGGCGGCGGCCACGTCGAAGGCCGCCAAGCGGTTCGGGAGCTGTTACGAGCAGGACGACGACGAGTCGAGCAGGTATTTGTTAGCGAGGACGTGCACGATACGGCGATCTTGGCTGAGATCGCCGACCTATCGGAAGAGCGACGAGTTCCTATTCGTCAACTTACTCGCAAGAAACTCGACGACTACGCCCGCACCGACTCTCATCAGGGAGTAATCGCTACCGCGGAACCGATCCGACCTGTAGAACTTGACGTGGCGTTGTCAGCGAAACAAAACCAGCCGCTACTGATAGTTGCGCTTGACGGCGTTACCGACCCAGGCAACCTTGGGGCAATTCTGAGAACGGCTGAAGTAGCAGGGGCGAGCGCTGTTGTTCTCCCACGCCATCGAGCGGTTCGGCTCACGCCCGCAGCTGTGAAGGCTGCCGCTGGTGCTGTGGAGCACCTACCTATCTCCCTAGTGGGTGGGTTACCCGCGGCACTGCAGCGAATGTCCGATGAAGGGTTATGGGTAATCGGCCTCGATGGAACCGCGAAAGATTCGATATACGAATTACGAGTAGCCAAGGAACCACTTGTGGTTGTGTTTGGTGCTGAAGGTCGAGGCCTCTCGCATTTAGTCGGTCAAAGATGTGATCAGCTAGTTTCGATCCCCCAAAACGGGCATCTCGAATCCCTCAACGTGTCAAACGCGGCTGCCATAACGATCTATGAAGTTCGACGCCGTAGAGAAATCGACCATTGAACGACATCAATAGTGGCCTGTTGGGGTTTACGCTGGGCGTGCACTGCCCGAGTAGCTCAACGGCTAGAGCACCGTTCTTGTAAAGCGGGGGTTGTGGGTTCGATTCCCACCTCGGGCTCCGTGAAACCGGAAGGAAACTGATCGACGTGCAAGAAGCGCCCCACCAAAAACTGAGTCAGCGAGACCGAGCCATCCTCGACTTTGAACAGTCATGGTGGGAGTCGTCCACCCCACGAGATCAAGCTGTTCGAGAACAATTTCAACTCACCGAATCAGAGTACGCAGAAATTTTGAACGGACTTATAGCTTCCGAAGTTGCCCTACTCGCTGAACCGCTACTTGTTCGACGCCTTCGACGCCTGCGCGATCGTCGACGTCAAGAACACATAGCTCGCCGCACCGCTGACCAGGAGGTCGCCCGATGAACGGTCCAATGTCCAGACCCAACAATGCTGCCGCAATCAGAGGATTGCTGTTGGTCATCGTTGCTGTCGCTGTTGGGATCTATTTATTGAGAGGGACAGACACTCCCACTCTTGACTCCGCGTCGACACCTACCCCCACGACGGCAGAGTCCTCCACAGACGAAACGAGCGACGGACAAGAAGCATCGACTGCCGCAACTGAAACCACGCTGCCCGGAATCACGGTGGCCACATCGGCTCCCGACAACCCGTCGGACACCGATGACTCCAGCGCGGG
This sequence comes from Acidimicrobiales bacterium, assembly GCA_034399415.1. GTDB lineage: Bacteria > Actinomycetota > Acidimicrobiia > Acidimicrobiales > Poriferisodalaceae > UBA2110. Next base: position 12,744 of record DASCSY010000037.1, on the reverse strand, counting down.
AACGATGGTCGGATTCGAAGGTCGCCCAAACGCCGAGGTGCAAATTCAAGTCGCGAACTCGACCACAGTTCGCGGAGCAGCTGGCCGGATCACCGACATCCTCAAAACCAAAGGCTTCGTGACGCTAACCCCGATAAATATGAAGGGCACAGCGCTCGACCGGACTCGCATTTACTACCAACCCGGGTCACATATCGAAGCCGGCAATGTCGCCCTTTTGTTGGAGCTTGATGAAACCAACGACGTCTATAGGATGCCCAGTGACTTAAGTGCCTACGCTGACGTTGGCGAACCCCACATTCTCATAGCATTAGGTATCGACCAGGCGAGCGCTGGATAGCCGTTGCAGCGGCCATCTCAACATGCGCATCGTCATATGCCCCGATAAGTTTCGCGGCACCGCGACCGCGTCGAGGGCAGCTCAAGCTCTCGCAGCAGGTCTATCAACAGGAGACCTAGAAATCGCCTGTGTACCTTTAGCCGACGGCGGGGAGGGCACCCTGGATGCCCTAGGAGGAGCAAACCGAGTTTCCCAAGTAACAGGCCCACTTGGCGATCCTGTAGAAGCCCAGTGGAGGCTCTCTTCTGGCGAGGCGGTTATCGAAATGGCCCAAGCAAGCGGTCTACTCTTGGCTGGAGGCAGCGAAGGCAATGATCCACTGTCGGCAACTAGCTCCGGTACCGGAGAGCTAATCGCTGAAGCTCGAGCCTCAGGAGCGCGACGCATAGTCATCGGCGTTGGAGGTTCCGCATCCACAGACGGCGGCTTGGGAGCAATTCGCGCTATGGAACCATTGGTGCGCTTCTCCGGAGTTGAACTGGTCGTTGCGTGCGATGTACGAACCACATTCCTTGATGCTCCAGCGGTCTTTGGACCTCAAAAAGGAGCAACGTCGGCTCAAATGGAACTACTTACGCGTCGACTTTCTCGTTTGGCTCAACTCTATTTGGAAGAGTTCGGCGTTGACGTTCGAGACTTGCCACGCGCCGGAGCAGCTGGCGGATTAGGCGGCGGACTTGCTGCCGTTGGAGCTCAACTAGTTGATGGATTCGGGCTGATCGCTGAAGAAATCGAGTTGGCAGACACCATCGCTGAAGCGGACCTCGTCATCACCGGGGAAGGTCAACTTGACTCAGAGTCATTTAACGGGAAAGTCGTCGGAGGTGTTGCATCGATCGCAGATCAACACCAAGTTCGGGTTGCTGCGGTGGTTGGGTCAACCAACCCGGCCACAAACATCCCTAGAAATATGAAGGTCTACTCGCTCACAGAGATTTTCGGACACGATCTCGCATTTAGTGACACTGAGAAATGTCTTACGGAACTGGGGCCACAGCTCTTAACCTAACAAGCCTTACATCTAGGCGTATCACCCCTTCTATTCTGGAGTTGGGGAACAAAATAATCTCGAAAATCAGTGCGGAATCCGTCTCCTCAGGTTGCAAATGCAGGGGGTTGGCTGATTGGCTATTAGCACTCTCACTACGAGAGTGCTAATAGCCAATCGCCTCAATGAAGACCTAGTTGTCAGCTTGGTTCGGGATTGAGGTGACCAACCAACACACCAACGGAGTCAGATCCAGATGGCAAAGATGATCTCGTTCGACGATGAGGCCCGCCGATCCCTCGAAGCAGGAATGAACAAGCTCGCGGACGCGGTCCGCGTAACCCTAGGCCCCAAAGGACGCAATGTCGTTCTTGACAAAAAATGGGGTGCCCCCACCATCACCAATGATGGAGTGTCGATCGCCAAAGAGATCGAACTTGAAGATCCAATCGAACGAATCGGCGCCGAGTTGGTGAAAGAAGTCGCAAAAAAAACTGACGACGTCGCCGGTGACGGCACCACCACAGCCACAGTGCTCGCTTGGGCAATGGTGCGTGAAGGAATGCGGAACGTGGCAGCTGGAGCCAACCCGATGTCCCTTAAAAAGGGCATTGAAGCGGGAGTTGTCGCAGCCGTGGAAGCCATTGAGGGTATGGCAGTCAGCGTGACCGAATCCAAAGAGCAGATTGCCCAGGTTGCGGCCATCTCTGCCGCTGACCGCGAGATCGGAGATCACATCAGCGAAGCCATCGAAAAAGTTGGCAAAGATGGGGTCATCACAGTGGAAGAGAGTCAAACCTTTGGGCTCGAAATGGACCTTGTGGAAGGTATGCGCTTCGACAAGGGCTACATATCCCCTTACTTCGTCACTGATGCCGATCGGCAAGAAGCGGTCCTAGACGAACCGTACCTCCTGTTTGTTCAAGGAAAAATCACCGCTGTACGAGACGTCGTTCCCGTCCTGGAAAAGGTGATGCAGGCCGGAAAACCGATGGTCATTATTGCAGAAGACGTAGAAGGTGAAGCTCTCGCGACGATTGTCGTCAACAAGATTCGTGGCACCTTCAAATCAGTCGCAGTTAAAGCCCCGGGCTTTGGTGATCGCCGCAAAGCAATGCTCCAGGACATGGCTATCTTGACCGGAGGTCAGGTCATTAGCGAAGACGTCGGACTCAAGCTTGAAAACACAACACTTGACCTTCTTGGCACTGCTCGCCGCATCATTGTGACAAAAGATGAAACCACCATCATTGAAGGTGCTGGTGACGAAGCTGATGTAGCTGGTCGCATTGAACAAATTAAGAACGAGATCGACAACACTGACTCCGACTACGACCGGGAGAAGCTCCAAGAGCGTTTGGCGAAGCTCTCCGGTGGGGTGGCCGTTTTGAAAGTAGGTGCCGCCACCGAAGTTGAGCTCAAAGAGAAGAAACATCGAATTGAAGATGCAGTAAGCACCACTAAAGCCGCGATCGAATCAGGTGTCGTTGCGGGTGGTGGAGTCACCTTGCTACGTGCGCAGGCCGCAGTTTCTGATCTAGCTAGCAGTCTTGAAGGGGACGTCGCTACTGGGGCCAATATCGTTGGCCGCTCACTGGAAGGCCCCCTCAAGCAAATCGCAGAGAACGCTGGTCTTGAGGGCGGTGTCGTTGTGAGCCGTGTCCGAGATCTGGATGGTTCTGAGGGGCTGAACGCGGCGAGCGGCGACTACGAGGACCTTGTTGACGCTGGCGTGATCGACGCGGCAAAGGTAACTCTGTCGGCACTGCAGAACGCGGCGTCCATAGCGGCCTTATTCTTGACAACCGAAGCCGTCATCTGTGAGCAACCCGATGAAGGCGGGGGCGGAATGCCAGCGATGCCCGACATGGACTTCTAGCTGAGCTAGTCCTATACCGACAGCGGCGAGCAGGGGATGTATAGGCATGGCCCTTGTTTAAATTGGTGGGTAGCCTGCGAACTGTTTCCTAACGAGGTCCTAGTGCAGCTACCACTTCATGAAGCGTGTGAACCATTGGCGCTCATCCTTGGGGAATGGCGCGGTGCAGGTGCAGGCCACTATCCGACCATTGAAGACTTCGAGTACACAGAAGAAGTCATATTTGGTCATAGCGGTAAACCGTTCCTCACCTACGGGCAAAAGACTAAGAAAGCGGCCAACGGCGAACCGCTCCATTCGGAGCAAGGTTTTTTACGTCTCATAGGTGGCGTGAGGTTGGAGCTAGTGCTCGCCCAACCTTCCGGGATCATCGAAATCCATGAGGGTTCCTTCGCTTCAAACGAATCAGCTTGCGTGATCAACCTTGAATCGATCCGCGTCGGAACTACCCCTACAGCTAAACCGGTACAACGCGTACACCGCCTGTTGAGAGTGGAGGGCGACACGCTGACCTACGACGTATCGATGGCAGCAATGGGCCTGTCCATGCAGCATCACCTTGCCGCGACTCTTCAACGCGAAGAGAAATAGCTGCAACTATCGATTCCGGCGATGAATTCGCGTGTCGGCAGTACCCTGTCGATATGCGACGTGGCCGGAGCCAGAAGTTTTTTGTGCAACGCATTCGTCGCGGTGAAATCACTAGGTTTCCTGACGAAATTGTCGTCGAAGAGCCACTTGAGATTCGGCTCGACGGAAACCTGGTCGCCACGACGATGCGAACACCGGGGCACGACTATGAACTCGCGGTGGGGTTTTGTACCACCGAAGACTTGTTCGCAGGGGCCGCCGTAACGCAGGTTCGATACTGCGCGGAGGGTCCCGCATCGGACTTCGAATACAACGTTGTCACAGTCGACACCGGCGGGCAGGCGCCGGTCCCTCAACCCCGGCTCGGCAACGTGAGTTCATCCTGTGGCCTATGCGGATCAGCGACCCTCACTGACCTCGCCACCCGACTCGACCCGGTACGTCGTCCGGTTATCTTCAAGGCGGAAGTGATCGCGACAGTCTTGGAAACCATTGGTTCTCAGCAAGAACTGTTTACTCGGACCGGTGGCCTACACGCAGCCGCAGTATTTGACTCCGAAGGAACACTTCAACTCATCCGTGAAGATATCGGCCGACATAACGCTGTCGACAAAATCGTTGGTCGCCGCGTTCTGGATGATGAACCGACCTCTAGCCACCTAGGACTTTTCGTGAGCGGGCGAGCTAGCTTCGAGATGGTTCAAAAGGCATGGGTGGCAGGTTTTGGCACTCTCGTGGCGGTATCGGCACCAAGTGCATTAGCGATCGATGTGGCTATGACTGCCAACATGACCTTGGTCGGTTTTGCGCGTAGCGATTCGATGAACGTGTACTCCGGTCAAATTGATCAATAGACCTCTAGGATCAGCACCATGACCCAACCCCAATATGTCACTACTTCGGTCGGCTGGGGGGTGCTGCATTTGTTTTGCAAGGTCACCGACCACACCGATGGGCAACGGGTTGTCGCCGCCGTGAAAGAGATCCAAGACAGCAGCCATCAGGTTCTATGCGTCGCCTTATTCGGCCACAAAGCCGATATTGGATTCATGGCTCTTGGTCCCGATCTCTGGCGTCTTAGAAGCCTCCAAAGCAAGCTTCAGCGAGCCGGTCTGGTGGTCGCCGATAGCTACGTCTCGATGACAGAGACCTCTGAATATGCTCCGGATCTCCCGGAGGAAATGAAGACGCCTCGACTGCATCCTGAACTCCCACCCGAAGGGAAACACGCGTTTTGTTTTTATCCCATGTCGAAAAAACGTGAGCCTGACGGTAACTGGTACTCGCTGCCCTATGAGACTCGACGAGAACTCATGTACGAGCACGGTAAATCAGGAAGGAATTTTCGAGGACGGATTCTTCAGGTGGTCACGGGGTCTACAGGTGTTGATGACTACGAGTGGGGAGTGACACTCTTCGGAACACACCTCGACGATCTGAAAGAAGTGGTTTATACGATGCGCTACGACGAGGCATCAGCAATTTACGGTGCGTTCGGTGGGTTCTATACCGGACTGCTAGATGACGTTGAAATTGTCGTCCAACAAGTTGTGACCAACTGACCTCCACGACAACGACCTCTCACGAGTAAACCCTGTCGAGTTGTTCGTCGGAACTTCCGCGACGCGATTAGAAGGACTCTTCGACTGTGGACGGCTGTTCCCTTCCGAGGGCCCCAAGTATCACGCCAAGCGCTGAAGCGACGAACGGGACGGCCGAAGGTGAGGGTTTGCCTTGAGTTCGCTCTCGACTACCCAGGGCGAAAATAAGGTCAAAAGAATCGACGGCAATCCCTTGCCTGATCGCTTCTTCTAACTCATCAACTTCTGCGTCTAGACGTTCGGCCTGGTAGAGCTGATACGCGAGCACGACATTGCGAATACCAAAAAGTCGTATCGCGTACTTCGTCTCTCTAGCCAGAGGAACCTGCATTCGCCACGCGCGCCCGATCAGATTGGGCGCCAACACAGACAACCAACCAACGGCAGCTCGGAGTGACACAAGCAATTTGCGACATTTGGCAGGATGCATAGATTTATCCTCGCACCTGAATTTCGCGATTCCTCAATTGGCGTTGGCCTAATAACCTGTGAGGAGGAGGCATCGATGTCTGAATACAGCGCACCCACCGCGGACATGTTGTTTGTTCTGGAACACATAGCGGACCTTTCTCAGTTGGCGGACCGAGAAGCCTACGAACACGCTGACCTCGACACCGTCGAAGGGTTATTGGTTGAAGCCGCTCGCTTCATGGAAGAGCAATTGGTTCCGCTCAACCGAAAGGGCGACGAGGAAGGTGTCGTCGTAGACAACGGCAAGATATTCCATCCGGATGGTTTCGCTGACGCATACACCAGATTCGTGGAGGCGGGATGGAACGGCATCTCCATGAACGAAGATCACGGCGGTGGCGGGATGCCCTGGTGCGTAGGACTTGCAGTGCAAGAAATGATGACTGCTTCCAATATGGCCTTCAGCCTTTGCCCCCTACTTACTCAGGGAGCAATCGACGCGATCAGTCATCACGCGAACGAAACATTGAAGGAGATCTATCTCCCAAAGATGGTCAGCGGCCAGTGGTCGGGGACCATGAACCTCACCGAACCACACGCCGGATCTGACGTAGGTGCCCTAACAGCGAAAGCGGTTCCCGGCGACGATGGAACCTGGTTGATCTCGGGCACCAAGATATTCATCACCTACGGTGAACATGAACTGACCGAAAACATCATCCACCTGGTCCTCGCGCGAACCCCCGAAGCCCCTCCAGGAACCAAGGGAATCAGTCTCTTCATTGTTCCCAAATTCCTCGTGGATGACGACGGCAGCCTGGGTCCCCGAAACGACGTGCGAGTCGTATCAAGTGAACACAAAATCGGCATTCATGCGAGCCCAACCTGTGTCATGTCATACGGTGATCAAGGTGGAGCCATAGGTTGGATGGTCGGAGAAGAAAATACTGGGATGCGGGCGATGTTCACCATGATGAACAACGCCCGCTTGTCGGTCGGGCTTCAAGGCTTGTCACTCACGGACAGGTCATATCAACAGGCTCGTCAATACTCAGTCGACCGAAAACAGGGGAAGGCGATTGGTGCCGAACTTGATACTGGAGAGTCATCGCCGATCGCCGATCATGCCGATGTTCGTCGAATGCTCATGACCATGCGATCTAACGTCGAAGCCATGCGTTGCGTCATGTACGCGAACGCGGCCGCCATCGACTTCGCTACCACCAGTTCAGACGAATCAGAACGCGAGCATTGGGATGCCGTGACGGCGTTACTCACACCGATTTCCAAAGGTTGGGGGACCGATCTCGGAGTTGAGATGACATCGCTGGGTATTCAGACACATGGCGGTATGGGCTACGTGGAAGAAACAGGCGCGGCCCAACACTGGCGCGACGTCCGCATCGCCCCGATCTACGAAGGCACAAACGGCATACAGGCAGCAGATCTGGTATTTCGAAAACTTCCCCTTGGTGGGGGTGCAGTAATCCAAGAGTTCATGTCAGAAATGACGAATTTGGCGTCACAACTAATCCAAAACGACCGTCTCGGACCGCTCGGTACTGCTCTGGCCGATGGGGTTAGACATATGAGTGACGCCGCGCTCTGGTTAGGAGGGCGTTTAGCAACGCACCCCAATGACGTTGCCGCAGGCTCGGCGCCGTTTCTGCGCTTGGCAGGCGTGGTGGTTGGCGGGTATTACCTTGCCCGCTCAGCACAAATCGCACAACAACTTCTTGACGCGGGTGAAGGCGACCCAGATTTCCTCAACGACAAGATCGCAACGTCAATGTTCTATGGCGAACAAATCCTCCCGACCGCTGCAGGACTAGTACCCACAATTACCCGGGGCGCCGACTTGTTCTTTGCCATCCCCAACGAACGACTGTAATGACCGCTGATCTGAACGCACTTCGCGACAACCTTCGAAGCTTGGAACGCGTGTTAGTCGCCTTCAGTGGGGGAGTCGACTCCGCTTTTCTCGCATGGGTTGCGAACGACACCCTTGGTGCACAAGCCGTTCGTTGTTTCACTGCCGTATCGCCAAGCCTCGCCAACAGTGAACTAGAGGATTGCTCGACACTTGCCCGTGAATGGGGATTGAATTGGTGTCGGATCGAAACCTCAGAGATGGAAAATGCGGCGTACCGCCTCAATGACAGCGATCGGTGCTACCACTGCAAATCAGCTCTCATGGATGTCGCGGGACCGCTTGCCGAGAGCGACGAAGCAGTCATCGTGCTTGGCGTCAATCTTGATGATCTTGGAGACCACCGGCCAGGTCAAGTTGCTGCCCAAGAACGCAACGCACGATTTCCGTTAGTCGACGCTGGGTTCTCTAAGCTCGACATCCGAGCACACAGCAAAGAATTAGGCCTCCGAATCTGGGACAAGCCAGCTGCGGCTTGTCTCGCTTCCCGCATTCCTTACGGGACAGAAGTCACAGTTCCTTTGCTACGACGCCTCGACCGAGCAGAAGCCGCATTGAAGGCATTGGGCTTTCAGCAAATTCGCGTCAGAGACTATGGCGACGTTGCTCGACTTGAATTCGAAGTCAACCAGTTTCCACTAGTGATTGAAAGAAGAACCGACATCGTAGATGCGGTCTTAGCCGTCGGCTACCGCTATGCGACGTTGGATCTGGAAGGTTTTCGCTCCGGCAACTTGAATCATTCAATTCGATGACCACACTGATCGAACTTGGCCGCGAGCTGGCTCGGGAGCTGGAAATCGTGCTTCCCGAATGGGTCGAAATGAGGGTGCGGTGCATCTATCAAGCTTGGACGCACGACTGGAGCCAAGAAATAGAACTTGAAGCTCAAGAAGCCGGAAAACAATGTGCTACAGATCTTGGGTCTCGTTTACGCGAACTCTTGGAATCCGACATCGACCAGCAAAACACCAACCCAATGTCGATTCTTCGAGGCGCGGTGAAGTACCCCACCCAAGTACTGAAAGACCACAGTGTTCCGCCCATCGAACGAGACGACTTCGCCGAAAAAGTCTTTCCCGATGACGCCTACGGCTTAACGCCAACCACCTTCTTGGATTTTGGCCAGACCTCACACGAATTAGGAATAGCTTGGGGAGCGGCCAAAGCTCACACACATCTTTCGAAGCGTCGAGAAGTTCAAAACTGATGACCCGGATCATTGCTTACGTCCCAAACTTGATGGATCGAAGCCGTTTCGGAGAGACGGTTCAGATTGTGAAGAAACCATCTGATCTGGCGTCAGCAGAAGCAGACCTCATTCTGGTCGACTTATCCGGTCGAGAGGTGCTCGACTACCTCCCCCCTGGATCGCGTGTTATCGGGTTTGCCCCCCATATCGATGCCGACACCCTACGAGCCGCGGTAGCGGGAGGATGTGCCGAAGCCCTGCCTCGTTCAGTCTTCTTCAAACGACTCCCAGCGCTTATCGGACGCGAAGATGACTGACGCAAGCCTCACCGAACTTCGGCGAAAGGTCATTGACAACCCGAACCTTTCCGCTTGGGAAGTGCCGCGGGCATTGTCCGATGTGACCGACGGATTTCTCAGCCAACTTTATGCCGACGAAATTCAGGGCGACCATGACATCGCGCTCGTCGCCTTAGGCGGCTACGGGAGATCAGAGCTTTCACCTTCCAGCGATCTTGATTTGATGCTGGTCCATAACGAGCGAGACGACATCGACGCGCTCGCCGATCGAATCTGGTACCCGCTGTGGGACGAAGGATTCAAACTAGGTCATTCAGTACGGTCGGTGGACCAGACTTTGAGGTTGGCCGCGACCGATCTTGAAACTGCGACAAGCCTTTTGAACGCTCGCCTCGTAACCGGGGATTCGTCACTTGTGGAAGAACTGCTTGCTCGAAACGAATTGCAGTGGACGAGTCAGGATTCCGAGCGACTTGACGAACTCGCGCGTAATGTCGCACGCCGCCATCGACTTGCAGGAGAGGTAGCGTTCCTGCTTGAGCCAGACTTAAAAGACGGCCGGGGCGGTTTACGCGACGTGCACGCGATCAATTGGGCCGCGCGCGCTGGAGTTCAGATCACGGTTCATGACAGGGAATTACTTGACGCGGCTTACCGCGTGCTACTTGAAGCTCGCGTGGAATTACATCGAATAAGCGGCAAACGTGGAGACGTACTGTTACTAGAAGAGCAAGACTCCGTTGCCAGCGCTCTGCGGGATCCCGATGCTGACGTGTTGATGGGTCGAATCGCATCAGCGGCCAGACGGATCGCCTACCTCAGTGATGAAACGTGGCGGCACATCGACTCAGATGCGAAAGAGAAAAGTCCCGAAAATATCGAGGTGACTGGCCTTGGTATTGTTGACCACGAAATCGTCATCGTTGGTGATCCTTCGACCGACCCGCTCCTAGTGCTGCACGCTGCAGTTCACGCAGCCGAATTAGATCTTCCTTTAGCGCGGGAGTCCCTTGGGCGTCTGGCAGAGCGACAACCAGAGCTTCCTGATCCGTGGCCCCATGGAGCGCGAGATCTATTTGTGACGCTCCTCAGAAACGGACACCGAGCGGTTCCAGTTATTGAATCTCTTGATTACTTTGAAGTTTGGAGCCGTCTTCTCCCCGAATGGACGCCAAATCGAGCGCGACCCCAGAGAAACGTCTACCACCGATTCACCGTTGACCGACACCTATTGGAAACGGTGGCCGAAGCAGCACGCTTGGCACACCGCGTACAACGATCAGACATTCTTCTTATGGCGGCGCTCTTACACGACATAGGTAAGGGGTACCCCGGAGACCACACCGAAGTAGGTATGCGGCTCGTCGGTCCGATCGCATCGCGTTGCGGTTTCTCTCAACCTGATTCGCAACTATTGACTCGTCTTGTAGAACATCATCTTTTGTTACCCGACGTGGCCACGCGTCGAGATCTTGACGACTTGCAGACATTGCGAGCTGTCGCGGAGAAAGTGCAAACTGTTGATTTCCTAGAGTTGCTCGCTGCTTTAACTGAGGCTGACTCAATCGCTACGGGTCCGACTGCATGGGGCGAATGGAAGGCCCACCTGGTCGAAACTCTTACAGAAAGCACAGCGGACTTCATATCTAGTGATGGAGCCACCCACCGGAAACGACGATCGTTTGTAACTGAACACATTGAAGCCTTGATGGCCGAAGGCGAAACAATCGTTGAAGGCTCGGGTGACACCGTGACGGTGGTAGCGCGCGACCGAGCTGGGGTTTTTAGCAGAGCAGCTGGTGCACTGGCGCTACGAGGCTTAGATGTATTGCAAGCGGACGCCTACTCCAGTGATGCAGGAATGGCAGTCTCTCAGTTCCGCATCGCTGAACCCGATACACCCGTCGATTGGGGTCGAGTGACCGACGACGTTCACGAATGCCTCAAAGGCCACCTAGCGATTGACGCACGTATAGCCGAACGGGCCCGCGTATATCGACGCAGGACAGCGCTAGCCGCAAAGTCCGCCGCGACTCGAGTCGCCTTCGATATCGAGTCCGCTACCGACGCCACGATTATCGAAGTGCGCACCGAAGACCACATTGGTGTCCTATATCACCTAACCCGAACCCTCGCCGAAATGGGCCTCGACATTCGATCAGCAAAAATTCAGACTATTTCCAACGAAGTCGTCGACACATTTTACGTAACCGGCTCCTCTGGTCCCATACTGGAGGAACTCCACCGTAGAGAGATCGATTCCGCTCTTCGGCATTCGCTCAGATTGGTCGAGTGATCGGACTTCTTGACGGCGACGAGTAGCCTTTGCCAAATGTCAGAACGAGCTACTGGACAGGACCTGCTCGGCTGGGCTGAGGCGCTTTCAGGAATTGCTCGAACCGGTCTTGGGTTCACCGAAAGCCTCTATGAGAAGGAACGTTACGAAGAAATATTGAAAGTAGCGTCCAGTATTCGCGGAACAGTCAGCAAGGACCCGGACGTGGATGCGGTGGCAGACGAATGGATGCGAATGGTAGGTCGGGGAGTCGCCGGCTATGTCACCCCTAAAGCTGCAGTCGGTGCCGTCGTCGGCAACGAAAACGATGAAATTTTGCTAGTGCAACGCGCCGATAGTGGAGTATGGCTGTACCCGACCGGGTGGGCGGATATTGGTTACTCGCCCGTTGAAGTGGCCATCAAAGAGGTGTATGAAGAAACAGGTATTCACTGTGAACCGGTGTCGCTAATTTCGATCGTCGACGGCATGCGACAAGGCTTCACTCGAATCCCGCTCTATTCGATGGTCTTTCATTGCAGAGCGATCGGCGGTGAACTGCAGAGCCATCCGCTGGAAACAAGCGATGTTGGCTGGTTCGCACGCGATTCATTACCCGAACCATTGGCAGGTCTAGAAAGCTGGGTCGATACCGCCTTTGATGCGATCGAAGGAAAAGCTAAACCAGCGGAGTTCGACCCTCCACGCTCGCTTCCATGGGACGCGCAACCCCACCAATGACGCGAGGAGCTGAGCGTTACTCGTCCTGTTGACGAAGGAATTGCTCAAGGTCGTCGATCATGGCTTGCGGGTTGTCTGCCATATCGTTGAGTTCTTCGCTTGCGTCATCAAGAAGCTGTTGAGCGTACTCCGCGAGGTTTGGATCACTGTCGACTAATTCGTTAATTTGGCGGTCGTAACTTGCTGCCGCGATTTGAAGATCAGTTGCGCCAAGAGGAATGTCAAGAAAGTCCACGACTCGTTGAACTAACGCCAGAGCGGCCTTGGGTGACGGATTGTGACCTATATAGGAAGGAACCGCAGCCCAGAACGAAAGACTGTCGAAACCTCCGCGGTGGAAGGCATCGTTTAGGACACCAATAATCCCAGTTGGGCCCTCGTACTGCGAAGATGTCAGCCCAAGTTCTAGATTTATGACCTCGTTATTGGAAGCACCAATTACATCGACGGGAGCCTGATGATGAGTGTCGGTCAGTAGCGCGCCGAGTGTGATCACG
>DASCSY010000036.1:0-17013 GCA_034399415.1 Acidimicrobiales bacterium | reverse complement strand
TGATGGAACAGTCCGCATTACGGCTAGCGCGGCGGCATCCGAATGCCCCCATCACAACGAATGGTTTCGCCGTTCATATAAGGGTTAGTGATGCACTCCATCACCATGAATGCCAACTCTTCGCCATATCCCAACCGCTTTGGGAATAACACGCTTTGCCCCAGATGCGCTTTGAACTGGTCTGACTGCTCGCCTTCGCCATATATAGGTGTGTCGATGAGTCCTGGAGCGATGGTGTTCACTCGAATACCCGTAGCAGAGAGATCACGAGCGATAGGTAAGGTCATGCCCACCACACCGCCCTTGGAAGCCGAGTACGCGGCCTGTCCTATTTGCCCATCGAACGCCGCGGCCGAAGCCATGTTCACGATTGAACCCCTCGAGCCATCGTCGTCCAAGGGTTCGGTTTGTGCCATTGCCGACGCGGCCTGCGCCAACATGTTGTAGGTACCTATGAGATTGACCTTCAGCACAAACTCAAACTGACTGAGGTCCGCTGGCACGTTGTTGCGATCGATAGTTCTAGCGGCCCGGCCCAAACCGGCAGAGTTAACAAGAGCCCGAAGCGGCCCCATTTCAGAGGCGGCTGCGACAGTGGCTTGCGCATCCTCGACACTCGACACGTCACATTTCACGAACAGGCCACCTAGTTCAGAGGCAACAGCTTGGCCCTTGTCTTCTTGTAGGTCCGCAATAACAACTCGAGACCCCGCTTCGGTGAGTTGACGGGCGGCGGCTTCTCCGATCCCCGATGCGCCGCCTGTGACGATAGAGGTGCTTCCCTGGAGGTTCATTCTGGGCATTACGCATCAACCCTTTCGATGATCGTAGCGTTGGCCATGCCGCCACCTTCGCACATGGTTTGCAGTCCGTATCGACCGCCTGTGCGCTCGAGTTCATTTAGTAGCGTCGCCATCAACTTGGTGCCCGAACAACCCAGTGGGTGACCGAGAGCGATCGCGCCACCATTCACGTTGGTCTTGGTGAGGTCGGTGCCGTGTTCCTTCTGCCAAGCCAACACGACAGAAGCAAATGCTTCGTTTACCTCGAACAAGTCAATGTCGCCTAGGCCTAGACCTGAACGCGCCATGATTTTTTCCGTCGCAGGAATAGGGCCTTTCAACATTGTTACGGGATCGGCGCCAGCTAAGGCAAAGCTGTGGAATCTGGCTCGCGCTCGCAGACCCAGCTCGGCGGCCTTTTCGGCGCTCATCACTAGAACCGCTGACGCACCATCGGTGATTTGACTTGAGTTGCCAGCCGTGACTTTGCCGTCTTCGCGAAACGCGGGATTGAGCTTGGAGAGTGATTCCGCCGTAGTGCCCTCGCGGATGCCCTCGTCAGCAGTCATCATCTCGGTTTTGCCATCGATGTCAACAGGTACTGGAATTATTTCGTTCTCGAAACGTCCTTCAGCGGTAGCCACGGCTGCCCGCCGTTGGCTTTCCGCGCCGAATGCATCCAGATCTTCGCGGCTGAATCCGTATTCATCCGCAATCATCTCTGCTCCGATTCCTTGAGGCGGTAGCCCGGTTTCTTCATAACGATTTTGCATAGTTTCGCTAAAGGGAAAGCCCATACCTTTTACGACGCTCGCGCCCATTGGTGTCCTGGTCATCACCTCAACGCCCGCCGCGACGGCGACGTCGTAGGCGCCCGCTATGACACCTTGAGCGGCGAAGTGCAAAGCCTGTTGGCTTGACCCGCATTGCCGATCGACTGTCGTGGCGGGCACGGTCTCCGGCCAGCCCGCAGCCAGGACAGCGTTGCGACCGATATTCAGAGACTGCTCACCGACTTGCATCACGCATCCCATGATGACGTCGTCGACAATCGCAGGATCAATGCCAGTTCGTTCTTCAATAGCTTTCAGAACGTGGGCCGCTAGATCAACAGCGTGCCAGTCCTGTAGCTTGCCGTTGCGTTTGCCGCCCGGCGTTCTTACCGCATCGACGATGACTGCTTCTCTCATAGCTCAACTCCTCTTTGGGGCCGGTTCGGAACAATGAACCAAAGCTTGCCTGCGAATCGTAGGTCGCGAATAGGCGCGTGAGCCAACCAATGACGCTACCTTTCAACGGTGCGCTTCCCTGGATCCGAAACAATGAGATCCGCCACCTTCGTTTCTTTACGAGTTCCAGCCTTTCGACTCTTCTGGTGGAGCGGTGTCTTCTCCTACATGGGAATCCAGATGCAGTTCCTTCTCCGAGGACTTCTTGCATGGGATCTCACCGAACGCGAAAGCGGTTTGGGAATTGTTTACCTCGCATTTGGGGTCGGTCTTTTGGTGTTTACCCCGATAGGCGGCGTTCTAGCTGACCGTTGGGCTAAACGCACTCTGCTGGTTTTGGGACAAGGGACGATCGCGTTAGCCGCTGCGTTTATGGGCGTGGCGGCGGTTTCCGGAAACGCCCGCTACTGGATGCTGCTTGTCGCGAGTCTCACCCAGGGGGCGATGTTTGGCCTTATAGGGCCAGCTCGGATTTCGACATCAGCAGAACTTGTAGGACAGGAACATTTAGGTAACGCGATCAGCTTGACATCTATGTCAATGAGTTTGACTCGGATCTTTGCACCTGCAGCAGCGGGAGTGCTTGCTGGCGTCGCGACAGTCGGCATCGGCGGCGCCTATTTGGCGGCGGCAGTGTTTTCTGCGGTTTCGACTGTTCTTACCTCACGATTGCCGAAACTAGAACCCGTGAACCCGTCGAATCGGAACCCGATCACCGAGATTCTCGACGGCCTCAGTTACGTTCGAGGCAAACCCGAGCTTCGGCGACTCATCTTGACCACCATCGTGGCGATCACAATCGGATTCAACTACGTGGCCTTCATGCCCGCACTAGTTGAAGGACAGATGGGTCTGTCGGAAGGTCACGTTGGCTTCTTGACCACTGCTTCTGCCCTCGGCGCTGTTGCGATGACAGCATTTGTCGCTTCGCGAGCAGATGGATCAGATTCTGCTCGTTTGCTGATCTACTGCGGCCTGGCCTTTGGCATATCAGTCGTTCTTTTCGGTATAGCACCCAGCTACATACTGGCGTTACTCGTAGTCGTCGTGTTGGGCCTCGCTACTAATGGGTTCATGGTCCTCACGAGCAGCCGATCGATGGTCCTCTCCGAACCCTCCCATCACGGGCGCGTTCAATCACTGATGCAGCTAGCTTTCGCCGGGTTCGGCATTGCCGCGGCCCCTTTAGGTGCACTGGCAGAGATAGTGGGCCTTCGAGCGACAATCGTTGCCATGGGACTCGTCACGTTTTGTGCCGTCTCGATATACGGCACTGTTGATTCTCGGTCCCTTGCGCCAGATTCGCTGTGAAACAGTTGACGACTGAACGTTGTGAGTGACACAAAGAAGCGCTAGTTGCGAGGAAGGGCACGAAACGGCGTGTCGCGGGCGGGTCCCGGCTCCCTGGGGAGACCAAGAGCGCGTTCGCCGAGCGTGTTGCGCTGTATCTCATCGGTACCGCCGCCAAGGCTCATCCCCCGACAGTTGAGAATGTGGAACTGGAAATAGTCCTCTGAGACCTGTTCACTACTCCAAGCGGGCGAAGCAGGAAAACACATTCGTGCCGCGAAGTCCGCGGCGGCGCGCCCTTGTCGTGTGCGCCACAATTTACCGATTGATGGGTGCACCGTATTTCTTCGTCGTATGAACTCGATAATGCGTTCGCCGGTAACCAAAGTTGCCAGCTCTTGCCTCACCACTGCTTCGCCGATCCGGCCTTTTTCGTGCGCCAACTCAATCAGTTGCCTTGAGGGAATGGGGACGCGGCCTGACTTAGAACGTTGAGTGCTGTCTCCCATGGTGGAACTCTGACCGGTTCGAACGCGTTCGTGGGCCAACAATGCCACCGCCATTCGCCAACCGTCGTTTACCTCGCCGACGACCCACCCCCGAGGGATCCGGGCTTCTTGAATAAAGATCTGGTTGAATTCGGCCTCTCCAGTCATCTGAATCAGCGGCTGTATATCGACCCCCGTTTGTTTCATTGGCAAAACGAACATTGTGATTCCGCTGTGTTTCGGTGCATCGAAGTCAGTGCGTGCAAGCAAGATTGCGTACTGACTGTTTTGCGCTCCCGATGTCCACACCTTCTGCCCGGTCACTACCCATTCGTCGCCATCCAACTCGGCGCGAGTCGTGAGCCCCGCGAGATCTGAACCGGCCCCAGGCTCCGAATACATTTGGCACCAGACTTCTTCCCCTCTGAGCCCAGGACGTAGAAACCGATCTTTCACTTCTTTTGACGCGTAGTCGCGAATCACCGGCATGGCCATCCCGACCCCTATGCCAAACAAATTGTCTTCACGCGGAATCTTTCCCTGGCTTTCCTCGTTCCAAATGAGAGCGTCAAGTGGATCCTCGTTGCCGCCGTAAGTAGCGGGGTACCCGAAGGCTGCCAAGCCAAAGTCAAACAGAGCGGCGCGCCAAGCTTGAGCGCGGGAGATAGCACCACGGCTCGTTGATTCGAGAATTTGGGGCGTCATCACGTCCAAGAAGTAGCGGACGGTCTCACGAAAGTCCCTGTCTGTATTCATTGTCTGATCATTCTCAATTTGAGTGTCCAGGAGGAACACGGCACCAAAAGTATGCAGATAATCTACTGGAGGTTGATTTCATCGTAAGGAGCGATATGCGGGTTACAGCGACAGAGGGTGCCTCTTACAACCGCATTTCCGTTACCCCCGTGACCGGATCGATCGGCGCGGACGTAGAACAGGTGGACCTCCGCGACTTTGACGACGAGTTAATTGCGGAGTTGCACGACGCGTGGATGAGACACAAAGTGCTGTTTTTCCGCGATCAGAAGCTCAGCCAAACCGAACACGTTGCATACGGCAAAGCTTTCGGCGAACTCGAGATCCACCCGTTCAGTCCCCAAGTAAAAGGCCACCCCGAAATCTTGGTGCTCGAGTCCACCCCGGAGAAGTTCCAGGCGGCCGAAAGCTGGCACACCGACGTAACGTTTCGGGAATGCCCACCAAATGGCTCTGTTCTGCTCGCTCGCGTTGTGCCCGAATGGGGCGGCGACACTGTGTGGGCGAATATGGAACTGGCCTACGAACGGCTGCCCGATGACATTAAAGAACAGATCGACGGACGCTACGCAGTCCATTCGTACGTGAAAGCATTCGGCGGGTCAATGAGCGAAGAACAAAGGTCTGAGGCATTGGAGCAGTTTCCCGAACAAAAGCACCCGATCGTGCGAACTCATCCAGTTACAGGCAAGAAGGGACTGTTCATTAATCGGCCGTTCACGCTCACGATTGACGGAATGACTGCCGACGAGAGCAGGCCGTTGCGTCGCCGACTTTTTGAACAAGCCACGCTGCCAGAATTCCAGGTTCGTTTTCGATGGCGAGCCGGCAGTGTCGCCCAGTGGGACAATCGCATCACCCAGCACTATGCAGTGCCTGACCATGGCGGTCACCACCGTCGAATGGAACGCGTAACTCTTGTTGGTGAGCGGCCGTTCTAGCAGCGACCACGGTTTCGTCGTCACGATGGATGAAAGTGCAGCGACCCGGCCGCTGTAAACGTTGAGTGCTAAGGCCCAACAACTTTCAACGAAACGGGTTGGTCACCGATTAGCGGATGCGGTGCTGGCACACTTTAAAAGGGTGGACGACTTGTCAGACCTCGCAGGCCCTGCAGAGCGTGACTTAGGTACCGCTGTCGAGGAAGCTTGGCTTGAAGATCATGAACTTGAGATCGTCCGAGGCCGAGTGCCGATGGTGTATGTGGAAGCGGTTCCAGTCAGAATCGACGAAATCGGTCAAGTCACCCACGTAGGTTTGTTGCTACGAGCGATGGCTGACTCCACCATCTCTCGAGCCATTGTAAGCGGGCGTGTCCAATGGGGAGAAACCATTCGTCAGGCGTTGCAGCGCCATTTAGACAAAGACCTCGGTCCTGCTGCGTTTCCTAGACTTCCAGCGGCCCCGGCGCCGTTCACGGTGGTTGAGTACATGCCGGACCCGTCGCGCACGGGATATCACGACCCGCGTCAACATGCCGTAAGTCTTGCTTACCTTGTCCCTGTTGAAGGAGAGTGTCGCCCAAGTCAGGAAGCCCTGGATTTTGCCTGGATTTCCAGCGAGGAAGCTGCGAGCGCGGCAGTTTCGGCCGAAATGACAGGAGGACAAGACCGCATCGTTCGACTTGGCCTCGCCTACGCCGGTCGGCTGCCCTGATTTCAACGTCGGAAAGACTTAAGCCAGGATTGGGGTCTGTTCAGCGCAGCTAGAACCGGATTGCGATGTCCAAAGCTAGTTAATTAGTGCCGGTGCTCTCAGAGTCCCAGCTACTCTTCGCCGATGAAGTTCGCGTCATTTGTTGACTCGTTAGGCGGAGATGGGGCCGAAGCGTGGGCGATTTTGACGGAGTCTCGCGAAGCGCAAGCACGAGGCGAGGACGTGATCATTCTGAGTATTGGAGATCCTGATTTCGAGACTCCGACGTTCGTTGTGGATACGGCAATTGAAGCATTGCGTGCAGGAGATACCCACTACACGGAACTTGAAGGGCGCTCGACCCTTCGTTCAGCTATTGCTAACAAAATGTCTCTAACGTCGGGGGTTGAGATCGGACCTGACCGAGTGACGGTTCTCGCTGGCACCCAGAACGCTTTTTATGCGGTATGTCGGTGCTTGTTTGGACAAGGAGACGAGGTCATCGTGCTGGATCCGGCGTACGTGACCTACGAAGCTGCGATCGCGTCGACCGGAGCGACCCAAGTCCGTGTTCGCCAACCGGCCGAATCGGGTTTCCGACCCGACATCGATGCACTCTCCGCGTCCATTACTTCAACAACCCGAGGGATCGTTTTTTCCAATCCTTCAAACCCCACCGGAGTCATATTCAACAATGACGAACTCAATGCGATAGCAGACATCGCCATTCAAAACGACTTATGGGTGGTAGCTGATGAGGTCTACAGCGACTTGGTCTTTGATGGGATATACCGATCCATCGCAGGGCTGGACGGAATGCTTGAACGCACCGTTACCGTGAGCAGTGTCTCAAAGTCCTACGCCATGACAGGTTGGCGGTGCGGTTGGGCGGTAGGCCCTCCCGCATTGATGTCTCATCTTCGACGCATGGCCTTGATCACCCTGTATGGCCTGCCCGGCTTCGTCATGGAGGCGGCAAACGTTGCACTGCGCGAAGGTTCAGAAGAAGTTGAATGCGCGCGAGAAACATATCGCCGCCGCCGCGACTTAGTACTGGAAATCCTCGCCGAAGCCCGGAACCTCCCCACTCTCGTGCCAGAGGCAGGCATGTTTCTCATGGCGGACGTTAGAGCGCACAATGATGACGCGAATTTGTTCGCGTGGGATCTGTACCGATCGACCGGAGTATCAGTCTTGGATGCCGGAGCGTTCGGTTCGACAAGTCGAGGCTGGGTTCGCATTTCTTATGGAATCGACGAAGTGCAACTAACCGAGGCTTGTCGACGCATCGTCGAGTTCACACACGACCAATCCGCCACGGGTTCACTCAGATAACTCGAGATCGCCCGTCCTCAACCAGGGTTATCGCAAGGTGCGTCCCGCTTGTCTCGCCGATGGATCATGCAATCTCGATGCTTTACCCGCCAGCCGTCGGGCGTCTTGACGACCGTGTCGTAATAGGAGGCGGTTCCTACCAGCCCTTTGCCCAGTAGAGCCACGATTCGAAAGTTCATAGTGACCGACTCGCCACCATCATCCACATAGATGTTGGTCATCATGTGAGTTTTAGGATGCTGCGCCTCTACATCCATGAAATGAACGATGTCTTCGATGCCATCGAGCCGGCGGGCTCCGACGCCCGTCAGATCAAAAATCGCGTCATCAGTGAAGACCTGACGTAAGCGATCCCAGTTTCTGTCATCGATGGCGTCGCCGTAACGTCCGGGAAGCTCGTGAAGTTCTAAACGATCAGCAACATCAATAGTCATGACGTGATGTTAGACCTACCTCGGTGGAACATGGCTGGGATCAACGACTATGTATCAGGGGAAACACCTGGTCGTCGGTGATCAAATCGCCCGGCTCCAAGACGGTATCCCTGTCTCGGATGATTGGATCCGCACCATCTTTCGGAGCCCAGAAAGCATCGTCGCCGAGCCACCGCCAAGAGATAGCGGCGCGTCGATTCTTCCCGTCGTTCGGCCCGCTTCGATGCACTGTCCGAAAATCGAAAAGTAAAACATCGCCAGGCACAACCTCAAAAGAAAGCACTTCGTAAAGATCGGGATGTTCCTCGAAGGCAGGGCAGACATCATCGAACGATTCGATGTGTTGGGCGACTCCCTTCCAAAGAGCCCGTTCCACCTCGCCGGGAGGAAGTCCCTCCAACGCCGGGTATTCGGGTCGAAAAGTGCGATCCCATAAGTGGGAGCTCCGAACAAACTCAAGAGCGCTTGAGTGTGCGTTTGCGTCCGTGAGAGCCAACCAAGTTGAGCAAATCTGGGTGCCGTCAACGGCCCAATAAGGCCGATCCTGATGCCAAACAAACCGTTCCTGAGTGCCAGGGTCTTTTACGAACACGTGATCGTAGTAGAGGCGAACGTTGGTCGAATTCGTCGCTTTGGCCGCAACCGAAGCACATCCGGACGCTTGGGCGAAACGACGAAAATCTGGGCGTTTTGGGTGTAGGTAACGGTCCTGAAAAAACATACCGGGCGCGCGATTGGGTGTCATATCGCCGCCGAACCGTCCCGGTGACTCAATCAAGCGTTCAACTGAGTCAAGTATTTCTTCGACCAGAGCCTGATCTACTGCCTGGGATAGATGAACGACACCGTCACTGCGGAACCTAGCAACCTGGTCGTCAGTTAAAACATCCACGTAGTCACCCACCGTTCAAGCCTAGATGCTCTCGATGATGTCACCGTCGGAGAGAGTCACTCGAATATCAGTGTCTGCTTTCGCCGGGACATCTGGACACCAGATTTGCATGGCTTCTTCCATGGTGTCCTTCACCACACGCGCTACCTCGTGAGAGTCAATGCGGTTGCACTCGACCACAACACTGTCGTGAACTGTTTGGACACCAACTGCGCTGTCGAAGCTTGATAGGCGTTCATGTAACAGCCCGTACGCCTCCAACATCACGTCGGCTACACCTCCTTGTATGGGTGCGTTTCTGTAGGCGTTGGCCATGCGCGATATACGCGAAGAGAGAGACTTATTCAGAAGAAGAAGTAGCGCCTCCGATCCCATTGTCGGCTCGACCTCGTCGACGAGTACTCGTCGAAGTGTTCGATCTTCGAGCAACTTCGAAATCTCGGGTGGCGCCAACACTTGACCATCCTTTTCTAGGTTCACGCCGTGACGCTTGGTCACCGAGTCACGAAGTCGTTGCGGTCCCTCTTTCGGGGATCCAACAATTGTTTTGGCGGCGTGTTCCAAAACACTTTCAGTGTGAAAGGTGAACTGTTGTCGCCGGCCAGATTCGGTAAAGGAGTCGAAACCGAACGCTTCAAGGTTTTCGGTAAGCACCACAGGGGCCTCGAAGGAGAGTGTCCAGGCAATCTCGTCAATCGTCCAAGGTGGACCTAGACGGGCAACTACGTCTTCGGCAGATGGCCAGTTGCGGTACTCAGCGCGATGCTGGCGGACAGCTTGTCGCACGAGGGGCCAAATCTCGTGCAGCCGAAGCGAGAGTTGCCAGTCGATCTTGTGAGAGGACGAAGCTAATTCTTCAACGAATCGGTCCCGGTCGGCGACCCAAGACGCAATGTGCGGGTAAGCGGACAAATATTGCTCAAGTAGTACACGGCCTTCGTCGGTAGTTGTTTCAACGCCAGCTTGTGACAGGCTCCGCGCTAAACCAGCTCCTCGTTGTCCATAAACAATCCCAAAATTGATTCGCTTAGCTTTGTCCCGGTACTCGGTATGTTTCTGTGGTTCGGACAGAGCTAGGGCTTCCATATCGATGTGGAACATCCGCTCTGCGGTCGCAGAGTGGACGTCAGTTCCGGCTCTAAAGGCCGCACGCAAGTTGGTATCGCCAGTTACCTGAGTGGCGAACCTCAACTCTGCTTGGCTTAAGTCCGAATAGACAAATACCCGTTCGGAATCTGTCGGTCGTATGTGCTGCTTCATCTTTGGAGAGAAGTTCTGAGCGTTTGGCCTTCTGCTCGCCAATCTTCCGGTGTTCGTTCCCACAACCTGCAGGTACTCCGAATGCATTCGACCCTCTGTATCGATGTGGTCGCGAATCGAATCTCCATAGGTGGAGAGAACCTTGGTGAGATCCCGATACTCCAACAATGCCTTCGAAATTTCGCCGCCGATCTCAGATAGCACAGTCGCGGTGAGTGGGTCAGTAGGAACCAGCAAACGCGGTTCGTCGAAAGTGTTCAAGGACCACGCGAGAACTTCATCGCCGCTCCATTTGTTGAGAGCCTCCTTCGCCTGACGTTCGCTTCCCGGATTCCACGATGGTTCCAGCGTCCCACCGAACAACGTTCCCTGTCCGCCTCCGGTTAACTCAGCTAATCGCCCTGACACTTGGACCCGCATTTCGTCCATCTCATTTAGTCGTTGCTCCCAGGTCACCCAATCAAAGGGCAGACCCACCCGTTCCATATGGTCAAGAAACGGACGAGCCCGCTGTTCGAGCCGACAGACCTCTTGCAACCCGGCTTCCACAATCCGAGACCTAATTTCTTCAGCGACCCACAGTGTCTCAACCGCGTCGGCCGCGGCATATGCCACCTGCTCGGAATCAAGAGGATCCCTCTCGGTGTAGGAGAGCTGCGTACTCCCTTTCCCTTCGACACGTAGCCCGAGATACCACTCGGTGGCCCAAGCGAGACCGTGATAAAAGCTGAACCCGGTCCGTCCTTGATGTAACAAGGCGTCCGCGAGTTGAGCATCCCACCATGTCATGGAATCAAGCGACGGATTGTTTCGGCGTGCAGGATCGAAGAGATCCCGATCCAGCACTCGCGCGTCGAAGTCAGCGTTCCATGCGTTTGCGTGGACTCCGCTTAGGGCTGCCGCAAGAGACAAGGAGTCGATTTCTCGTACGTCAACAACCCAGGCGCGGTCCGCGCCCTCTGTGTCCCGAGTGGCGGCAGAAATAACCCGAAGAGGCCCAGCGCGGCCGTCAGGGCCCCTGAACGTCTCCGGGTCATAGACCGTCTCCGTGTCAACAGCTGTCATGGTCGACTGGCGCAGCGCTGCATCGAAGTCGCCTAAGCAGGAGTCGTCGACGAGAGTGACCGGGACATCAGCAACCGTTCTTGATGACCGAGGTCTGGGATCGGCGGGAATGACCACCCCATGACACTAGATCTGGAAATTATGTGAATTCACCAAGTCGCACCGTTAATTCGTCAATTTCTACTGGTTCGAGGTTCGCGAAACTCATCCGCAGCATCGCATCATCTTGGACGGTGAAGGCGGTGCCGGGTATCACGAGCACGTCATGATCCAGAACCAGTCTTTTCACAACTTCAGCTGTTGTCAGATCAGAACGCGGATGGCGAACCCATCCGAAATAGGCTCCCGATGCAAGGACTTCGAAGCCTCCCGGTTGATCACTCATAGCGGCAAGAAATTGTTTTTCTAGTTCACTGATTCTGGCTACTTGTTCCAGCCGCCACTCTTGGGCATGAAGTAATCCTGCTAGCGCGGCCTCCTGTCCTATCCGAGGGGCACTAATAGCGACACAATCCAATATCTTGAGTGATTCGGTGATGATGCCACTACCGCCAACCACAGCGCCACACCGATACCCAGGAATGGCGAAGTCCTTGGAGAAGCTGTGCAGACTAATTACGTGGTCATCCCAATCGGGATTGTCAAAGAGTTCGTGAGCGCTGCTTTGTTCGTCGCGAAAAGAACGGTAAGTCTCATCAACGATAAGAGCGATACCGCGTCGGCGAGCTAAATCAGCAAAGCCGTGAATCACTTCTTTGGGGATAGTTACACCGGTCGGATTGCCGGGGCTGACCAAGGTGATCAGCCGAGTCTTATCTGTCAGCAGGCGGTCTGCGTGGTTGGGATCAGGCACCAAGTCCGGTCCGGGATCCAGATGTTGAACCTGCACCCCTTCCAGCCGGAGCCACATATCGTGGTTGAAATAGAAGGGTGCAATGAGAAGAGCTTCGTCCCCTGGAGAGGTCAAAGCGCTGGCAACAACACAAAACGCCTGATTACAACCGGCGGTGATGAGAACTGAATCCGCTGATATATCAGCGTCGTATCCCAGGCTTAGGTCATCAGCGAAAGCCGCGCGCAACGCCGGTAAACCCGGTTGCGGAGGATAACGGCCCGCCTCCGGTTCGTGAGCAGCGGCGGCGATGCGTTCGATCACCACTTCAGCCGGAGGAAAAGAAGGAGCAGCTTGAGATAGATCTAGGAGAGATCGCGAGTTGGTTCTCAGCCCCACAAGAGCGTGCGCTGCACCTATAGGCGAATGAACAAGATTTTCAACCCGTTCACTGAATTGCATCAGCAGTCGCCACCCAACTAGTCGCCGTAGGGAACATCAATGAAATCACTTGCCTCGCCGCCGGTATCACCGAAAGCTTCGCCGTCAAGCAACTCGATGAGACGCTGCGCCACTGGACCTACCGTTCCGGTTCCAACCGGTGTGCCATCCCAAGACGTCACCGGGTACAGATGGGTGTCTCCGCCGCAAAGAAACATCTCCGAGATTGACTCACCCCGTACCTCATCTGCCGGGACTGGAGCCTGTGCCACCGAAGAAATCAGCCCTTCGCTCGTAAGTTTCACAGAAGCTAGATCCATTACCCGACGGATCGTTGTGCCGCTGAGAATCCCATCGAACGGCGGTGTGCGCAGAACTCCCTCACTCGTAACGAAAGCAGCGTTTAACACGCACGACTCTGCGACATACCCTTCTCCATCGACGAGCACTCCGAAGGTTCCTCCTCGATCGACCGCTTCCATATGGGTGAGCACATTGAGCAGGTAGTTATTCGATTTAATGGTTGCCAATAGAGGTGGTTTCATCGGTGTATCTAGGACAGTGACCTCTGGAACGCCTGTGTGCATCGGATCTGCCCCCTCACCACCTAAGGGGGTTGGGTCGAAAATTATGCAATAAAAACACGCCTCAGGACATTCTCGAGGGCTCGGAGAAAAACCACCTGGCCCGACAGTCATCCAGTAACGAACAGCGCCATCTCGAATCGCAGCCGTACTCGCAGTCTCAACAACCATTTCAATCAACTCGTCCTTAGTCCAAGGATGGTCAATTCGGGCCAGTGCAGCGCTGCGTAGAAGACGTTCTATATGTATGCCCAATCGATACAGTCGCCCAGATGCGAGCGTGCAGGTGTCGAATACTCCGTGGCCTCTGTGCACCAGATGGTCATCTAGCGGTATCTGCATCAACGCGGGATCGGTAATCACTCCTCCTAGCCAAGAACTGAACATTGCCCTATAGCCGGGAGCGCCTCGTTTGGTCCGTAGACGAGAAAGGACCTCTGATTCTGTAAGAACACGACGAGTAGAGCTAGTCACGGACTTGAGACTACGGCTCACGAACCTCCAAAGTGGGCAACACCTAACGGGACCTCGACGCTCCAGGCCGGGAGCGCCACAAACCGAGATGACATCAATCGGTGCAAAGGCTGCTGAACCGACGAAGACGAAGGCTGTTTGTCACCACAAAAAACGACGACAGGGCCATAGCGATCGCCGCTTGAGTGGGCGCTAGGGAGCCAGCCATCGCGAGAGGCAGAGCGACCATGTTGTATGAAAAGGCCCAGGCAAGGTTGACCTTTATCACTCGCAGAGTCCTACGTGACAAAGCTATGCCGTCGGCAACAGCTCGAGGATCGTTAGTCATGATGGTGAGATCAGCAGTGTTCCTCGCGGCGTCTGTCCCAGACTGCATGGCGATACCGAGATCAGCGACCGCCAACGCTGGAGTGTCGTTAATTCCATCGCCGACCATCGCCACACATTGCCCATCGGCCTGCATAGCCGCAACCTGATCCCGCTTTTCTTCGGGTAATACCTCCGCAATGACTTTGTCGATGCCGAGATCTGCTGCAACGTCTTCGGCCACTTGGCGGCTATCTCCTGAAAGTAAGACCACTTCAAGGCCGAGATCACGGAGGGCGGAAACGGCCGCTGCGCTCGTTGGGCGAAGCTCATCTCGAACAAAAACCGCGGCTTCAGCAATCAGTCCGCGACCCAAAAAAATCTTTGTACCTGAAATATCTAGGTCAAGCAGGCTCGAAGGAACGTCTTCGAATAGAGCCCTCTTGCCGACTCGTATCGTCTCACCATCGACCGTGCCGGTGATCCCTTGTCCGGGGTGATTCACAAAATTGGTGACAGATGCATCTTTGTCTGAGAATTGAGTGAACGCCCTCGCTACGGGGTGCTCCGATCTTGATTCCAGAGACCCCGCGAGAGACATAAGAAGTGAGCTGTCGTTATCGAGAGCGACGACTTCGCCCACCGTCGGCTGTCCTTTCGTCAACGTTCCTGTCTTGTCAAACACCACGGTGTCGACGCTACGAGTGGAGTCCAGGATGTGAGCTCCAGCGACAATAACGCCCAACTGAGCCGCGCGACCGGTACCTACCAGCACCGCCAAAGGTGTCGCCAAACCCAGAGCGCACGGGCAAGAAACGATCAGCACAGCTATAGCGGCTGTGAGGACATCACCTAGCTCGTGGCCAAGTATCACGCGAACCACCAACGTCCCCGCAGCAAGAACCATCACAACGGGCACGAATATGGCTGCCAATCGGTCAGCGAGACGTTGGATTGGTGCCTTACCGGCTTGAGCATCCTCAACCAGTCGCGCCACTCGGGCTATCTCTGTATCCTCACCCACTGCCGTGGCCTCCACCACCAAAGCACCACTCCCGTTAAGCACCCCGCCAGCGACCATCGCGCCGAGGGCTACGTCCACTGGACTTGATTCACCACTTGTTTGAGACGCATCCACTTCAGACGTCCCTTCGATGACACGACCATCGGTCGCAACACGTTCTCCGGGGGCGACGACAAATTTCATTCCCACCTCCAGATCCTGGACAGACAATTCTGTGCCGTCGCGAAGATGGACTTGCTTCGGAGTGACATCGGCCAGAGCGCGCAACGAATCTCCCGAAGACCGCATGGCTCTGGCTTCCCACCATTTACCGAGCAACACGAAAGCCACTATCGCTGTGGCACCCTCGAAGTGAAGAGTGCGATCTGCACCCGATACCAACACCACAGCAGACCATGACCAAGCGGTGAGCGTTCCAAGTGACACCAGGGTGTCCATTGCAAGCGACCGCTGAAGGATTTGAAGGCGAGCGGAGTGATGGAAACTCCACCCCGACCACCAGACGCTGATAGTTGCAAGCACAGCGACCACCCAGTCACCGCGGGGGAATTCCACAAACATCGTCGCTAAAGCAACAACAGCGATGCAGAGGGCCGGAATCGTTCGCCGGGCAAGGGAGGTCTCCGCAGCAGCTTGAATTTCGGCACGGTCACCATCTTCCACCGCCCGGAAACCGAGACTGGCAACCAGTTCACGCATCACGGTCCGATCGACCGTTTGGTCATGCCAGATAAGCGACGTAGCGGTAGCGAAGTTCACCCGCGCGTCACGCACACCATGTACCTGCGTCAAAGCGTCTTCAACGCGAGCCGCGCACGCGGTGCAAGTCATCCCCTCGATAATGAATTGAGTGCGCTTCCCAGCCGACTCGTGATTCACCGCAGAAGCGTCGACAGCCATAAGGCAATGATACTGGCGCGCTCTGGATCGCCGATCGGCGGTTGCAGTCGTACCCTGGGATAGCGATGTCGGACTCCCAACACCAATTTTATCTCCACACGTTGGGCTGTCCCAAGAATCAAGTTGATTCGGACAAGATTTCGGGGACCCTGGTTGATGACGGCCTAATCGCAACTGACGACGCATCTTCCGCCGACCTCGTCGTTGTGAACACCTGCGCATTTATTGAGGAGGCACGAGAAGAGTCCATTAACGCGGTTCTGGCCCTGGAGAGAACGAAAAGGCCTGACGCCCGGCTTGTGATTACCGGATGCATGGCTGAACGCTACGGCGATCAATTGGCCGATGCTCTGCCTGAAGTCGACAGCGTTGTCGGGTTCGGAGTTCCCGTCAACGTCACTCCAAAACCGCTTGGGCTCAACACCACGGCAGAACCTCCGACGCCTAAATTCGATCTGCTTAATCTTCGGCGCCCGCCATCGGATCTTCCCTGGGCCTATGTCAAGATCGCTGAGGGATGCGACCGACGCTGCGGCTTTTGTTCCATCCCGTCTTTCCGCGGTCCTCAAAACAGTCGCGAAGTGGATTCAATACTGCGTGAAATCGACGAACTCGACGTTCGCGAGATTGTATTAGTCGCCCAGGATCTTGCCAGCTACGGAGCCGACCGTGGTCGTCGCGGATCGATCGTCTCGCTCGTCAACGAGGTAGCGAAAAGAGTCGACCGAGTCCGATTGCTCTATCTCTATCCGTCCGACTTAACCGATGAGTTAGTAACGGCGGTTTTATCGACGGGTATGCCGTATTTCGATCTGTCGTTGCAACACGTAGCAAAAGCCCACCTGCGAAGAATGCGGCGATGGGGCGACGGACAACGATTCATCGACCGCATCAACCAAATTCGGCATGAGGCGCCGGACGCGACGTTCAGATCGAATTTCATCGTCGGTTACCCAGGAGAAACAGAAGATGATCAGGCAGAACTTCTGGCTTGGTTGCGAGAGGCTCAATTGGACTGGTGCGGCCTGTTTCCCTACTCGCGCGAAGAAGGCACCTATGCCGCGGACCTACCTGACCAGGTGTCCGCTGAGTTAATTTCTGAACGTCACGTCGAACTAAGCGAATTACAAGACGCGATTACTGCAACCCGACGCGACCAACTCATCGGATCGACTATCGAAGTTTTGGTTGACGAGCCAGGTATCGGACGATCCCATCGAGAAGCCCCAGAGATAGACGGCGTCGTCAGAGTCCCCCAAACCCTAGGACCTCGCGGAATTTACAAT
>DASCSY010000035.1:0-17391 GCA_034399415.1 Acidimicrobiales bacterium | reverse complement strand
ATTTGGGATCGGCAACCCTCAACTGTTGAGTCGACTAACCGCCCTGGAGCTGTTCGAGTAAGCCGCCGCTATCGCTAACGATGTGACCTTCTACGACTTTGCTATCGCGGATCGTGAAGATCGCAACAGCGTGACGTTCAATCTCGTTACCCGACGGGGCCACACCCATGAAAGTTCCAGTGTGTATACCCCGCAAGATGTATCGCACCGCTACCGACTCACCGTCGCTGACCATTTGCTGAATTTCAAAACGGGCGTCGGAAAGTGAAGAGTGGTAGTTCTTTAACGATTCGATGTGTTCCGCCAGGGAATTAGCGGATGGACCCCCATAACCATGACGCACATAATCCTCAGTAAATGACGCTTCCACCACCGATAAATCCTGCTGGTTAAACCCGTCTTCCATTATGTGGCGAACTAGCTCTCTTGCTTCGTCTGGTGTCAAAACCGCCCCCTGTTAGTGGTTGTCAACGATAGTCGTGCCTTGATAATCCGGGACCATCCGCCGCAAGTCCTACAGCGTCTGTCAGACCGCGGAGCCCCAGACCGCATACAACGGGTCACCCGCTCCGTGAAGAGGGGTTCTGAGCTGAGCGTCGAGATCTGCCCAAGGCCCCGTTCGGCGGTAATACTCAGCGACGATCGAAACGTGGCCTTCGTCGTCTGTCTGGCTCCAACCATGGATGGCCTTTGTCGGGAAACACCGATTCGAAAAACTGTTGACGAAAACCCCGCCTCTGCGAATCACTCGGTGGACCTCAGTAAAGACCTCAAGCGGACGCACTAAATAGTCGATGGAGACACAACACACCACAGCATCAAACGAATCGTCTTCAAAAGGGAGGCGGTGATCGAGGTTGAGGTCATGCTGACACCACGACGAAGCTTGCAGGTTGCTGGCGAGCTCTTCACTGTTCATCCCGAGCACCACCAGATCTTCGGGTACATCAACGAAATGGCTCACCCATGAACTCATCAAATCGAGAACTCTGCCACCGATATTCAGTTCGCTGTAGAGGTCGCCGACGGCGCGGACAGCTCGATCATCGATATGGGTAACCATTCGAGGCTGTGCATAGAAGTTGTCGTCAACAGATGAATCGATCCGATCAAAAAATCCGTCAGGGAACCCCGCGTAACGCTCGTGGGAATAAGGATCTTCTTCTTGGCTATTTGCTTTGCTCATAGGACGTCCGTGACGGTCTTAAGAGGTAAGCGGCTTAGCGAAACTCAGGTCATGACCGGACGGGTCCGTTATCGCGAAAAACCTTTCACCCCATGGAGCGTCTCGGGGTTCGGCCAACGGAGTGAGACCAGCGTCAACGGCTTTCCGGTACGCATGGTCGACATCGTCAACATGAAAAATTACTCTCCCCCACCAAGGATGAGGATCTGCAGTTTCTTCAACTGCCCACAGATTCACGAAACAAAAACCCGAATCCAACGTCACAAACGAGTCAGACGCCGAACCAAAGGAAACGATGAAGCCCAGAGCTTCATAAAACGCGATCGACTCCGCCATATCGACCGTCGCAAGAGTTATAGCGTCGATCCGTTTCACTTGACCCGGCTGCTCGGTCACAGGTAACTCGTCTGTCGAAGCCCACCGGGGGCGGAGATCTTTCTCACGACCCGTCGAATTTTCCGTGACGCCCCTCGCCCGAAGAGAACCGACCGGCGCCCGTGATCCCTTCGGCTTCCAGCACGGGACGGCTGTTATGCCACTCTTGGGCAAGGGCGTCCCTAATTGGTAAGCCGTGTTGCTTGCGCACCGATCGTCGATCAGCCCGAGCACATAACTGAGGAAATGCCGCGATTTGACGGGCCAACTCCTCAGCCTTTTCCCGAGATTGTCCATCAGGTACCACGTATTCGCATAAACCGAGGCGCTCACACTCCTCCGCCATGACCTGGCGTCCCGTCAGTATCAGCTCCAAAGCTCGTCCTTCGCCAACCAGACGAGGCAGGCGCACGGTTCCCCCGTCGATCAGTGGGATTCCCCAGCGTCGGCAGTACACACCGAAGTAGGCGGACTCTTCCATAACCCGGAAATCACACCAAAGAGCTAATTCCATTCCTCCGGCTACCGCCGGGCCCGCAACCGCAGCAATCACTGGCTTGTTGAGCTCAAGGCGGCTCGGCCCCATGGCGCCCATCGGAATGTCGCTCCCATTTCCGTGGTCGCCGCCATCAACGGGAATTGCCAAATCTGACAGAGGGTTTGGTTCCTCCAAGGATGCGGCCTGTTTGAGGTCCCAACCGGCACAAAATGCGCCTCCTTCACCCCAAAAAACGGCGACACTGGCATCATCGTCATTCTCGAATTCGAGAAAAGAGCGGTAAAGCGCTTCAGCGCTGTCGCCGTCCATAGCGTTGCGGGCCTCAGCACGTGAATGAATAACGGTCCAGACCGGACCTGACTTCTCGATACGAACTGTCACGCGCAACCTCTCTAACGTCAGCACTATTACGATGATGTCCCGCTGGGCAGGCAACGTCGGATTCCTTGTGAAATTCCCCTGACAATTGTTCGACGAGCCTAGAGCAGGTGGGATACCAAAGTTTCCGCTACAGGTGATGCAGTTCGCTGCAAAACAGACTGGTCAAGCAGTTGCCCGTCAATCATCTAGCGTCAAGTCACCTACTAACTAAGGAGACCCGTGGATCTATCCCATTTCAACACCATGGTTGAAAGCAACGCCGCAAATTTGCGATCAACATGGCGCAATTATTCGCTGAGTTCCAGCGCGCTAGTTGCCACCATCGTTTTCGGAGGCGATCATCTCGATGGAAAGCGGCCAATGATGGTTTTTGCAATCATCGGCGTCAACCTCTTGCTCTTGCTAAGCACAGACGGGCAAATGGCACAGTTCCAAGCCTTGCGTAAGGACATGCCCACAGAGTTGGCGAATTCCACAACCGGGCAGGACTGGATCAAGCAACCTTTGGGTGTATTCCGGGTTCTTACAGCAGTTATGACCATCGCGATTACCGTCACGATGCTGATGGCCTTATAGAGACATCACGGATATAGGCCAGCCTTAGCCAACACACCTCACTATCAACTCTTGGTGTTCTCAATAGTCGTTGAGTCGCTCCATTATTGACGGCCGGCGTCAAGAGCGTTCTGGAGAGCTTGGACACTTACCCCTAGATCCGAGGCAGCACTCGCCAGATCAGGAGGAGGAGGCCCCAAGGCTGCACGAAGATCGTCCTCAGCTACACCCAGTTGCGCTGCTGCGATAGCCAAGTTGGGCTGGCCATTTTGTGGACCATTCCGGCCGCCGTTCGCTGAGTCCCCAGCTTGGGGTCCACCTTCACCTGGCCCCATTGGTCTGATCTCGGTGAATTCACCTTTCAGACATCTACTGATATACGGAAACTCGTCGGTGATGACGTACACGTAGTCACCACTAATTGATATTCCGTTACATTCGTCAAGATCTCCGTACCCCTCAACGTATTCCCAGTCAGATGTATAGGTGCCATCGCGGATCGTGCCGCCAACTGCAATATCGGGGCCTCGGCCGGGCCCGAGGCTCACCTGGCAGCTGCTGCCGGCCCGAAGAGTCGTCGAAAGCCGGTAGCTGGATGTGTAGTCATCGGTCGTCGATATGTACATGAGGTGTCCATCTGCCGCGAATCCGACATGGACAAGTTCACGTGTTGAATTGCGGTGTGTTTCAGCAAGCAAGTCGGACAATCCGTGGTAGTGATACGCACCGGTGGGCTGTACGTGGGCATTGTTGAAATCCATTCCGAGATTGAATGTCTCTTGAAGGCCCTCAACCCTGTAAGTCTCACCAGTTGCACAGCTCACTGATTCAGCGGTTCCCGGTTCAAACTTGACGCCGTTTACCGCGATGCCAGGGACATGTGCCTCTTGCGCGATGCCGGTGTAAACAGGATCTGTTGTGTAGCGATATGTTACGGATTGCGCGGAAATCGTATTTGGGTTGCCCGAGTTAGGGAACACCCCTGTTTCGTGGTCAGGCAACGCGTTCGTGGTGATAGTCCGCACCTCGTTCGACACCCTCACCGTTGTGTCTGTCCCGAACACGGAATCAGATATCTCATAGTCACCGAGGTAAGTCGCGGACACCTCTTCTGAGTGGGTATGGGATTGGTGGTCTTGGGTTGTTTGGGTTGTTGGCTGAGATGAGGTTGTTTCTTCTGAGTGGGTATGGGATTGGTGGTCTTGGGTTGTTTGGGTTGTTGGCTGAGATGAGGTTGTTTCTTCTGAGTGGGTGTGCGACTGGTCGTCTGTAGCTGCCGGTTGCATTAGCTCAGATAACGTCTCGTCGTCAGAACAAGCGACCACTGACATATTCAACGCAAATGCGACGGCGACCATGGCACACAATGTGCGTGTTCTGAAACGCGACATGAGACCACTATCGCCTGCCAAACCTGAAAATGGCAGCAGTGTCAGCGATTCTTAGCAAGAATTCATTTGATGGAATATGTGGAACTAACTGAGGAAGCGATCGAATCAATACGTGGTCGCGATCTTGACGAACCAATAGCAATGATCAACCTGCTCAAATTTCGCGATGCAGCAGATCCGACTTTGGGGTTAGGCGCGACCAGCGGCCGTGATTGTTACTTCGGTTACTACGGCGCCGGGGTGTCACCAATAGCGAATCGCTTAGCCACAGGCCTTTCACCGGTCTACCTCAACGAAGTCAACTCATGTTTTTTCGCGACGGTAGGAGAAGACTGGGACTACCTCTTGATCCCCCAGTATCCCTCCCGCCGCTCTTTCATTGAAATGATCACTGATTCGGAATATCAAGAACTTCTGAAATACCGGTCTGGTTCACTAGCCAACAGCAGACTCATCGAATGCGTTAATGAACCCCCAACCGGCTACCCACTCAATCTAAGTGCCCCACTTCCCACCGATCCCGTGGTCGAACGTCCGGGGCTGTTCCGTGACCAACGAGTTAACGACATCAACAATCGTGACCCCGAACAACCAACAGACATGTTGAACCTTGTTCGAATGGCGGCAAGAACAACCGCAGGTTACGGAGTCGATGACATGACCGGAGCAGAAGGCTACGAGTCCTACAAGAACGGAGTGGCATGGTCCTACGCGAAACGGGCCGGGGTGGAAATCACCTGGCAAGCCTTCCCGGTCGCCACGTTGATTGGTCCTACCGACGAACATTGGGATGAAGCACTCATGTACCACTACTCCTCCCGCTCCAAAATGCTTTCCATGTTCGGCGACGCCGACGACTACCGGGTGAATCATCTTCCGAAACGGAACGCCTCAATCGTGGACTCTCGACTGATCGAAACCACTATCGGTAGCTAACGAAATGAACGACTTGATAAAGGTCGGGTCATCACTTCCCTAAGCGGTAAGCGGCTCACCGTCGGCGTGATCAACAAACACGAACTCCTCCACTGGTTTACGAGAGAGCTTGGACAACTGCTTCGGCGGCCTGCCGATCGTCAACATTGCAGCAACAGCTTCGTGAGACTCAAGACCCAACAGTTCTTGTACCGCTGGTTCCTGTGACGCCAACAAGGTCGTCAAAGTCCCCCCAAAGCCCTCATTGCGCGCAGCCATCAAGGCGTTCCAAGCCATGGGGTAAATAGACGCCCCGCTCACAACGCCCACTCGATCCAAATATTGATCCATCGACGCAACAACATTGAGATCGACGGCGACAACACAGACCACGGGCACATCTTCCAAATGTTCGAACATCGGGATCGCGATCGGCAGTGATTCATCCGAGGCTGCCGCAGAAATATCAACCGCCGTGGTGGTAACCGACTGCCAGTACACCTCTCCAGCTCGCATCTGGGCCGCTGCTACACGCATCGCCGGCCAACACAACTCACCTAACCGTTGTTTCACCCTCGGATCCCGCACAGCGATGACCTTCCAGCCCTGGCGGTTACCGCCACTCGGAGCAAATCGTGCTGTATCAAAGATCCGATACAACACATCGTCAGGAACCGGATCATCAGTGAACTCGCGAGCGGCAAAAGTTGTTCGAGCGACCTCAAGAAAATCCACTTCGTCTCCTCAAATAATTCGGTCGGAACGCAACGCCTCAAGGTCCGAGGAGCTGTACCCCAACTCGGTCAAGATTTCCTCAGTGTGTTCACCAAGCTCAGGTGCCCGCCGACGAATCACGCCCGGACTCTCAGTCATCGTTACCGGGAATTGACTAATCGGCACCCCATTGGTGGCTGTCGGGTAGTCAACTCGTTCCAAAAATTCCAGCGCGGTCACATGAGGATGGTCAAGCGTTTGCTGAGGTGTCAGCACGGGTGCACCAGGAATCTTCAGTTCCGCCAAGGCGACGAGAACATCTTCAGTCGCCTTATTCGCACACCAGTCCGACATCACCCCGCAAATCTCTTGCCGGTGGTTTCCCCGACCCTCATCGTCACTGAATCTGGGGTCGTCAGCTAGTTCTGGACGGCCAACAAGTTTCGCCCAACGAGCAAACTGATAATTGCCAATAACCGAAACGAGTACGAGCCCATCAGAAGTTTCAAAGGTGTCGGAGGGAGAAGCAGTCTGTCCCTGGTTGTGTGATGCCTCTCTGTGCACCTGCAGCTGGTCTTGCTCAATGAGTGTTGCATTAGCAATGGTCATCGCCGTCTTTAGCAAGGCCGCCTCAAGTTCTTGACCCTCGCCGGTGAGATCTCGATGCCGAAGCGCGGCCAGAGTCGCCATCCCCAGTAGCGACCCGGTGCAGAAATCAACATAAGGCGTCGAATTCCGAGTTGGTTGTCCTTGAGGCCCTGTCATATGCATCGCCCCAGACATGGCTTGAGCCAAACCATCGAAACCGACCCTGTCGCTAAACGGCCCTCCCGAACCAAAGCAGGTCACCGTGGAAACAATGATGTCGTCCTTTATGGAACGAAGCGTCTCATAATCAAGACCCATCTGCCTCCTTGTTGCCGGCGGCAAATTGGCGACAACCACATCCGCCGTCTCGACCAACGCGTTCATGATGTCGCGACCCTCAGGTTTCATCGGGTTTAACGTCACACTTCGCTTGTTTCGCCCTACCTGAAGAAACAAAGCCCCCTGACCATCAGAGGTCACCGGTGTCGTCCAGCGGTCCTCTCCACCATCAACTCGTTCGATCCGAATGACATCAGCACCGAGATCAGCCAAAATTGTGGCCGCAAACGGACCGGCAATAAAGCGCCCAAAATCCAGCACTCGGACACCATCAAGAACCCCACTCATCAGAACCTCCCCGCCGAGCGTCCCCATTCTGCCGCCCGAAACCATCCTGAGCACCCAGTATCGGAACAGGAAGACAATTTTCGGCACGACACGATCAACTAAAACCCCCTAACAGATGTGCCGAACTTCTCGACTCCATGCCCGCGGACGCCGCACACATCGAAGCTAGCCCTATGTTAGAGGTCCTCAAATCTCCGCCGATCGAAGAAACGATGGAAGCGACGTTGCTCAGCTCATTTGATGATTACTACATCCATCAAACTTCACGGCCGATAGCGACACCGGCAACCACCGACCGCAACGCGTATGACCGTTCCTTTTTTAACGGATACACCGACACCGGCGATTTGTACTTTGGGATTAGCTCCGCTCGCTATCCCAATCTTGAAATTCAAGACTGCGCCCTCACCATCGTCCACGGGGGACAACAACACGCGTTCCACGGTTCGCGTCGCGCCCCGCGAGACCCTCACGACATGAGCACAGGGCCCTTCCGCATCGAAATTCTTGAACCCATGATGACCCTTCGAGTGGTACTAGAAGACAACGAGACCGGGATCGGCGCGGACCTTCACTGGATCCCCCGTACCGCCCATTTCCCTGAAGACCACCAGTCGCTTACCCCACAACAAATCGGCCGTTGGATGATCGCAACCCGCATGAACCAGTTCGGCTTCTGGCGCGGCGAAATACGGCTCCCGAATGAAACCATCACCGTTGACCCTGAGCGAACCTT
The DNA here is from genome assembly GCA_034399415.1 of Acidimicrobiales bacterium. Classification (GTDB taxonomy): domain Bacteria; phylum Actinomycetota; class Acidimicrobiia; order Acidimicrobiales; family Poriferisodalaceae; genus UBA2110. The sequence continues at coordinate 9,424 of DASCSY010000035.1, read as the reverse complement.
CGGAACAAAGGACCGATCCTGGGGCGTGCGCCCCGTCGGCGACCCAACATCAGCTGGTGCACCTCGCCGCCCCAAAGGCTTCAAATTTTTTTGGGCCCCACTGCACTGGCCACATCACGTCACCCATATGGGAATCTTCGAAGGCGACAGCGGAGAAGTATGGCACTGGGACGGCTTCCAACTGCCTACATACAGCGACCCGATGCAGATACCCGGGATTGAAGATCCAAAGACCGAGCGGCTGAACTCGGTAGCACATGATTTCACTTGGAAATCGGGAACTCGCAATATCTCGGGCGGGACGTTGACCATGGAACCACTCGTCGGTGACCCGATCGTTGTAGAACTTGAGCCGCTACTTACGGTTCGAATGAAGGGAATGGGGTATGGGCACCCCGAATGGGGCCACGGATTCTGGAAGGGCGAATTAGCGATAGCAGGGGAGTCCTGGAACCTGGACGACATCGACCCTTTGGCTATCGAAAATCTTCATATACAAGAAGTCATCAAAGTGAGAAGCGGCGAATCTCACGGCGTCGGCGTTCTCGAACAACTCGTCGTAGGCCCCTACCCCCGATATGGATTCGCGAAATTCTTGGACGGAGCGACCTGAAACGACACTTCGGCTCAATCTTGTGACATCAAGTGACCCGCCCGTGAGAGGATGAGCGAATGGAACTTTACGACGTTATGCGCACCACTTTCGCCGCCCGTGACTTCACCGACGACGAGCTTCCTGACGAGACGCTGTACCGAATTCTTGACCATGCTCGTTTCGCCCCAAGTGGTGGCAACCGTCAAGGGGGACGCGTAATTGTTGTAAAAAATCCGGAAACCAAAAAGGCGTTAGGCCACCTATGCCTACCCGCACTTCGGGTTTATGGGGTTCAACGCAGCAGTGGAGAGAGCCCCTGGCAAAGCATTCACCCCACAGAGATCGACGTAGAGCAGGCATGGAACGACGAGTCGATTCGCGCGGTCATCCCGATGTTCGAAGACCTGTCCCAGGTACCTGCCGTGCTCGTCATTGCCGTGGATTTGACCGTGGTGGCCTCAATGGACAAGAACCTCGACCGAGTAGGAATTATCAGTGGCGGCTCGATTTACCCCATGGCGTGGAACGTTTTGTTAGGAGCACGAAACGAAGGTTTCGGCGGCACACTCACCACACTCCTCGCGGCTAATGAACCTAAAGCCCAGGAACTCCTCGGCCTTGAACCAAACGTGGCCGTCGCGGCACTCTTAACCATTGGCAAACCAAAAAAACAATTAACAAAGCTTTCCCGGAAAAAGGTCGAAGACTTCACCACCATTGACCGAGCCGACGGCGCTCCATTTACTGGTTGAAGTTTTTGTTTCCCAGCTAGACGGGAACCGAGCGTCGAGAAATGGCGGCAAGGTCGCAGGCCCCGGGAAGAGTGCCGAACAAAGAGCCATGATTGCCGGCGACTCTCGACATGAGATATGCGTCGCTTACCACGGGGTCACCATGTTCGACCATCAGAGTGGCCGCCCACACGATCGCCATCTTTTCCACGACCCGACGCGCATCCGATTCGGATCCAGGCACCGAGAGGTCACGCCGAAGTACGTCAAGCTGCTCATCAATCGTTGCATCTCGCCCACGCGATCGTTCCAACTCATCAAGAAACGCTTCGACACTCTCAGGGTTGCGCGCCGCAGCTCTACCTATATCTAAAGCGATGACGTTCCCCGATCCCTCCCAAATAGCGTTCAAGGGTGCCTCCCGATAGAGCCGCGGCATGATGGAATCCTCGACATAACCGTTACCACCGACGCACTCCAGCGCCTCCCGGACCACAGGGTTTGATTGCTTGGTTAACCAATACTTCGCGACCGGGGTCGCTAGACGAGCAAAAGAGCGTTCTCTGTCATCGATGTCCATCCGTTCGTGAGCCCCTGAAAGACGAGTGATCATCAGCGTCGCAGCCTCGACCTCGATCTCCAGATCAGCCAACACGTTTTGCATCAACGGTTTATCAATCAACGTTGAACCGAATGCGTCTCGGTGCGCTACATGCCAGCCCGCCTGGCTGATCGCTTGACGCATCAACGACACACCCCAGTTGGCGACATCCAACCTCGTTCCGTGGACCATTTCGATAATCGTCGGGATACCCCGACCTTCTTCACCAACCATCCACGCCGCGGTGTCGTCAAACTCCATCTCAGCGGACGCATTTGAGCGGTTACCGAGCTTGTCTTTCAAGCGGAGAAACTTCAGTGAGTTCCGGCTCCCGTCAGGAAGAACCCGAGGTACAAGAAAACAAGACATCCCCTTAGGGGCGTACGCCAACACCAGAAAGGCATCACACATCGGCGCAGAGGTGAACCACTTGTGCCCTTCGAGACGGTACTCGCCGCCGGGACCCCCACCGTTGACAGGAGAAGCGGTGCTGGTATTGGCTCGGACGTCGGAACCTCCCTGTTTTTCCGTCATCCCCATACCCAAAAGAACACCCGACTTTTGATCCGGGGGACTCAACCGGTGCTCGTAGTTTCGGGTAACGACCAGAGGTTCCCAGACCTCAGCAAGCTCGGGCTGATGTCGCAGGCTCACAACCGCCGCCGAAGTCATCGAAGTAGGACATCCATGACCCATCTCGATCTGCGTGATCAACCCCATCAGAGCGTTACGAGTGACGTATGCCCCGTCGCCCGCGGGCTGTTCATAGCGCATGCAATGAATACCGGCCTCAACAGCCATATTCAAGATTGAGTGATAAGCGGGGTGGTACTCCACCTCATCGATTCGGCTACCGAACTGATCATGGGTGTGAAGAATCGGCACGTTGCGGTTAGCTAAACGGCCCCATTCCCTGGTCTCCTCACGGCCTACCTCATGTCCGAAAGCCTCGAGAAGATCGATATTGCCTCCCTCACGACGCACCGCATCTGGAAGCACCGGATCAGCGGTGAACAGGTTGTACGACTCGAGTGGGCCAGGCTGGTTATCAGAAGTTCCCATACCCATAAACTAGCTATTCCTGTCTTCAAGGAGACAGTGAAGAGCGCAGCGACTACCTTCAGACACACAGCACACCATCAGGGCTGAGATACCTGCCCATATAGGGGGAATGAGTGAAATACGCAGCACCATCTTCGGTAGAGGAAGCGACAACGTTGCTTTCCTCCTCACCGTCAGCACAGGTGTTCGCGGGCGCGACAGACCTTGTCCCGCAAATCCGCGGAGGGTACCCAACGCCCGATGTCCTAGTCGACCTCAAGAAAATTGACCAGTTGGTTTCGTTGGCCAACGACGCCGACAAATGGACCGTGGGAGCAGCCACGCCGACCGTCCGATTAACCGAAGACCAAGCCTTCAGCCAGGAGTTCCCTGGGCTTTCAGAAGCCGCAGGTTTGATCGGCTCAGACCAAATTCAAAGCAGATCTAGCCTCGGCGGCAACCTCTGTAACGGCTCGCCCGCCGCAGACTCAGTTCCGGCAATGGTGGTCAACGGAGTACGCGCACTGGTTGCCGGACCCAAAGGGAGCCGAGTTATCGACGTAGCCGACGTGGTAACCGGCCCCGGTGAAATTTCTCTCGCGAGCGACGAGTTCATCGTCGAGTTTGAGATCGACAGAATGCCATCGAGAACAGCGGACGCGTACCTTCGAATTATCCCCCGCACCGAAATGGACATCGCTGTCGTGGGAGCGGGCGCTCGAATCGGTCTTTCCGACGACGGAACAATCGCCGAGGCAGTCCTAGTGTTGGGCGCAGTCGCCCCAACCGCGGTGCGAGTACATGCCGCCGAAGACGCCCTCATAGGCAGTACAGCCGACGATGACACCCTCGCGGTGGTCGCCGCGGCCGCCAGCGAGGCCTGCAACCCCATCGACGACAAACGCGGCACCATCGCCTACCGAGAACAGGTCGCCGGGGTCTTAGCAAAACGGGCCGTACGCATCGCAATGCAGAGAGCCGAACAAAGCAACGGAGACGCCTGATGGCACGAACACATATCACAACCGTCATCAATGGTGACGAGGTCGACTTCCTAACTGAAGACAGCACATCGCTCCTTCACGCGTTACGCGACGAAGTCGGTCTCACCGGAGCAAAAGAAGGGTGCGGTACAGGAGACTGCGGTGCTTGCTCGGTTCTCATGGACGACAGGGTGACTTGTTCATGTTTAGTGTTCGCCCCAGAAGCCGACGGTGCAACCATTCTCACCGTGGAAGGCCTCGCTGATTCTGGCGAACTTCACCCACTGCAGCAATGCTTCTTAGAAGGAGCCGCGTTGCAGTGCGGTATCTGCACACCCGGGTTTCTGATAGCCGCGAAAGCGCTGCTTGAGAAGAACCCGGATCCGACAGAAACTGAAATCCGATACGCCCTGGCAGGCAACCTTTGCCGTTGCACGGGATACGACAAGATTGTTCGCGCGGTACAAGAAGCCGCCATCCAAATGAGGGAGCAGTAATGGCGCTTACCGAAGAAAACCCTGGATACAAGTGGGTAGGGACACGACCCATCCGCCCCGACGGGTTAGAAAAAGTCACTGGAAAAGCCCAATTTGGAGCGGATCTCACCCTGCCGGGGATGCTGTACGGCAAGATTGTTCGCTCCCCCCACGCCCACGCGCGCATCGTGGCAATCGACACCAGCGCCGCTGAGTCAATGCCTGGGGTGAAAGCAGTCATTACAGGTAACGATTTCCCTGATTTAGCGGCTAACGGCGCGCACCCGAGTGCTATCGACATCTCTCACAATGCGATCGCCCGAGACAAAGTCCTCTACGAAGGTCACGTAGTTGCGGCGGTGGCAGCAGTCACCCGCGAGCAGGCAGCCGCTGCAGCGAACGCAGTGGAAGTCACTTACGAGGTGTTACCGCATGTGCTCACAGTCGACGATGCCATGGCCGAAAACGCTCCGCTTCTACATGAGGGAATGATCACTAAAGGTGTGGAGCCCACCCCTGAACAACCCTCCAATGTTGCGAGTCGCGTCGCCCATGAACGCGGCGATTTAGAGCAAGGTTTCGGTGAAGCGGACGTCGTTGTAGAACAAGAGTTCACCACTAAGCCAGTGCACCAGGGCTACATCGAACCACACGCCGCGGTAGCTGACGCGAACAGCGACGGGCGAGCCAACATCTGGTGCTCATCTCAGGGGCACTTCCAAATGAGAGCTGACACCGCAAGCGTTTTAGGGGTGTCGCAGGGAACGCTCAAAGTCACTGCAGCAGAAATCGGCGGCGGATTTGGCGGCAAAACAGTCATTTATCTTGAACCGATAGCCGTACGTTTGTCCCAGCGCGCAGGGCGACCCGTCAAATTAGTCATGGATCGTGACGAAGTGTTCCGGGCCACAGGCCCGACGTCGGGCACTCGGATGAAAATCAAGATGGGTGTCTCCAATGACGGGAAACTGACCGCGGCAGAAGTTTGGATGGCATTTGAAGCCGGCGCCTATGCAGGCGGCCCGGTTGGTGCGGCGGGCATGACAGTGCTGGCTCCCTATGACATACCCCACTTCCTCGTCGAGGGTTATGACGTCGTATGCAACAAGCCTCGGGTCGCTGCCTACAGAGCACCGGGAGCCCCGATGGCTGCTTTTGCAGTGGAATCAGTCCTTGATGATCTGGCCCGAGCCATCGATATGGATCCCATAGACCTACGTTTAGCCAACGCTGCAGTCGAAGGCACACAAGCGGCATATGGGCCAAAGTTCCCCCGTATCGGGTTCGTTGAAACCCTTGAAGCGATAAAAGAACACCCGAATTACACCGCCGAATTAGGACCAAACCAAGGGCGCGGAGTAGCAGCCGGATTTTGGTTTAACGCTGGGATGAGTTCCAGTGCGACAGTGCACGTCAACGAAAACGGAACAGCCACAGTGGTCACCGGGTCTCCCGATATTGGAGGGAGCCGCCAATCGATGGCGCTGATGGCCGCAGAAGAATTGGGTATTCCTTACGAGTCAATAAAACCGGTTGTAGCTGACACAGAAACTGTTGGTTTTACCGACGTCACTGGAGGCAGCAGGGTGACCTTAGCTACGGGTGCGGCCGTAGTTGACGCATGTCGTATCGTTATCGACGACCTTCGAGCGCGTGCCGCAAAGACCTGGGATGTCGAAGTTGATCAAGTGGAATGGGTAGACGGCCAGGCTCAACACGTCGACGGATCTCAACCACCGTTGTCGCTTAACGACCTTGCCGCGAAGTCGGCGCGCACAGGAGGCCCGATCTCGGCAAACGCGTCGTTGAACGCTCGTGGAGTTGGGGCTGCTTTCTCCACCCAGGTTTGCGACGTCGAAGTTGACCCCGAAACAGGGGTAACTCAAGTTGTCCGTTATCTCACAGCACAAGACGCCGGTCGCGCAATAAGTCCGGACTATGTCGAGGGGCAAATGCAAGGTGGCGTCGTGCAAGGCATCGGCTGGGGCCTCAACGAGGAATACGTTCACGATCAGAATGGGAACATGGAAAACCCAAGTTTCTTGGATTACCGAATGCCAGTCGCTTCTGACCTGCCGATGATCGAATGCTGCATCATCGAAGTCCCCAATCCCGCGCACCCCTATGGGGTCCGTGGCGTGGGAGAAGTGGGGATCGTTCCTCCGATGGCCGCGCTCGGTAACGCCATTAAGGATGCTACGGGTGTACGTATGACTGACTTACCGATGTCACCAATCAAGGTTCTGGAAGCTCTCAACGAACAGAGCGACTAATTGAACTGATGGCAAAGGTTTACTTCTCCGCTGGCTTACGTGAATTTACCGGCGGTGTTTCCCAAGTTCAGGTTGAAGCATCAAATGTTCGGCGTTTGGTTGCAGCGCTCGATGACATGTTCCCTGGCATAGGGGAACGCCTCTCTGAAGGGTCCTCAGTAGCGATTGACGGCGAAATTCTCACAGACGCTGATTTTGAATCAGTGCCGGACGACGCTGAAGTCCATTTTCTTGACATTCTGCAAGGTGGATAACAAATCTCCTGAATCGGCCCGTAACGGTATTTACAGTCGTTCAGGGAAGAAACAAGCCAACCAAGCGACAACAGAACTACATATGACCATCACGATGGCGGTTTCATAGCCCGAGCTGTCGATAACAAATCCCAGCACCGCAGGCCCAGCCAAAGCACCGAACCCAAGGGCTGTATAAAACGTTCCGAGCGCCCCACCCAAGTCTGCGACACCGAACCAATCCGCCAGAACGTTTGGAGCTGCGGTGAACCACACCGCCCAGCCGACTCCATGCAATAAGGCACTAGCGAAGAACAAGAGATAAGAATTCCCGGCCGAGAGCCACAAAACCAAGCACGCCACCATGAGCACTTGCCCGAATCTGTACTGACGGATAGGCACAAAGCGGTCACCGAGAGCGCTGATTATCAGTCGAGCAACAACTGATGACGCTCCTATGACGCCAACGAGCAGAGCAGCCGTTTGAGTTCCAAGCCCTTTACTTATGGCGTGGTCGTTGTAGAACGCAAGTGGCGCATAGAAACCTGGCCCCCCCAGAACCAACGCGCCATAAAGCATCAAGAATTTTTTCGATCGAAGGATCGCGGATAACCCCAACGGTTTGAAATCAGGGCTGGCCGGTGGGTCGTCGCTCGCTATCGCGCAAGCGGCCAAGAGCACAGCGCTGAACGCCGCATATATCCCCAAAGTTGAGCGCCACCCCCACACGTCGATGAGGGCACGTGAAACTATGGGCCCAACAAAGGTGCCCATCCCGACACCCGCTAACACCAAGCTGATCGCCGCAGTTCTTCTCTCCTCGAACCAACGTCCAACTGTGCCAATCATCGGCGGGTAACAACAACCAACGGCACTACCAACCAGTGGCGCGTACACCAAATAGAGGTGCCACAGCGCCGATGCACGAGCACTGACGATCAAGCCGATCGTCATGCAGATCGCGCCGGCTGCGACCACCGGACGAACCCCTACCCGGTCACTAAATCTCCCAGCAACAGCGCCCGCCAAGTAATAGAAACACACCGCAGTCGAGAACAACGGCGCCACAGGACCAGTCGAGGTGTTAAAGCTTTCCGCTATAGGCGTAAGAAAAATTCCGAACGAAAACAGAACCCCGAACGTCACAAAATTCGCGACGAAAGCCGCGCCAGTGACGATCCAACTGCGTCGTTCTGTGCTCCGTGGAAATGTGCCGATGCCCTATTTCTAGCGTTCGAAGAGTCGACTCTCTCACTTGACCGCCGGAAATGACGAGAGTTTGAGCGCTCAGCGAAAAGTACTCACGTTTGCTGACCGTTCGGTAGCACCTTCCACCAAGCCTCGATCACGCAGAACGGGGAGAACTCCTTCTCCGAACCAGTAGGCCTCTTCTAGATGTGGGTATCCCGACAGGACAAATTCGTCGAAACCAAGTTCGTGGTACTCACAGATCCGGTCAGCGACTTCTTCATATGACCCCACCAGGGCGGTACCAGCGCCACCTCTGACAAGACCTATTCCCGCCCAAACATTGGGATGAACTTCCAAATTCGCGGTACCTCCCGAGTGGAGCTGGGCCATGCGCCGCTGACCTTCTGACATGGTCGTCGAGAAATCTGCTTGTGCTTCTGCGATGGCTTCGGGTGCCATATGAGCCAACATTTCGTCGGCCACCGCCCATGCCGCGGAGGAGGTTGGCCGCGTGATCACGTGAAAACGAATGCCGTAAGTCAGTGTCCGCCCCTTCGCTGCAGTCAACTCACGCATTCGTTCGATTCTTTCGGCGACCATGGACGGCGGCTCGCCCCAAGCCAGGTAAACGTCCACGTGTTCTGCGGCGACTTGTTCAGCGGCGGGAGAAGCTCCACCGAAATAAATCGCCGGGGCTGGCTCAGGAACTTCACGCGTCGTCGCTTCAGCAACTCGATAATGTTTGCCTTCGAAATCGTACGGGTCGCCGGTCCATGCGTTACGCATGATGTCAAGAAACTCACCCGTTCGTTCGTAACGAGCTTCTTTGTCTAACCAGTCACCGAAACGGTTCAATTCCCGGGGTTCAGCACCCGTAACGATGTTGATCAAAAGGCGGCCACCAGACATCCTTTGATAGGTGGAGGCCATCTGTGCAGCCAAAGTGGGGGACAAGAACCCCGGTCTAAAGGCCACCAAGAACTTGATTCGTTTAGTCAAAGGAATAAGCGACGCGGTTGCCAGCCACGCGTCTTCGCAGGCCGTTCCACATGGCGTCAACATGGCGTCGTAACCCAAGTCGTCGCAAGCTTGAGCGATTTGTGCGAGGTAATCATTTGTTGGTGGCCGCCAATGAGCGTTCGGACCGTCGGGAACAACATCCCGACTATCGCCACCGGTAGGTAAGAACCAATGAATTTTCATACTTTCACCTCACCTGGTATTCACGTCGACCACTTCTTCGGTGAACAGAACTACCCGCACACCCCAAGATCAACTCATAGTAAGCCCACCGGAAACC
>DASCSY010000034.1:0-17594 GCA_034399415.1 Acidimicrobiales bacterium | reverse complement strand
AATGGTGTTTCACGAAATCACTGAGAAGGCAATTCTTGAAGCCATCGATTCCCCGCGAGAACTCGATCGTCGATTGGTTGACGCACAAGACGCTCGGCGAATCTTCGATCGGCTGTACGGATACGAGGTCTCGCCAGTCATGTGGAAAAAGGTGCGTCCCCGGCTATCCGCAGGGCGTGTCCAAAGTGTCGCCAATCGACTAATTGTTGAACGTGAGCGGGAGCGCATAGCGTTCACTTCGGCCGCATATTCAACTGTTGATGCTGAATTCGCGGCCGATATTGCGTTCTCGGGAAGCTTGGTAACCCTTGAGGGCCGCAGATTGGCCACCGGACGCGATTTCGACGACAGCGGTCTTCTCAGTCGCGAAGAAGCGGTCGTACTCGACGCTGATACTGCCGAACAATTGGCCGGCGAGCTCGCAGACCGTCCCTTTACCGTTCAGTCTGTTGATGCGAAACCTTATCGCCGAAGACCTGCACCTCCGTTCATCACATCAACCCTTCAACAAGAAGCCGGACGCAGATTCGGGTTTTCTGCCTCTAGGACTATGCAGGCGGCGCAACGTCTATACGAGAACGGGTACATCTCCTATATGCGAACGGACAGCACGACCTTGTCCGCCGACGCGCTCAGCACAGCAAGAGCTCTCATTAACGAACGCTATGGCTCACAGAACGTCCCGAGTGATGCGCGTACCTATACCAAGAAAGTCAAGAACGCCCAAGAAGCCCATGAGGCAATTCGCCCGTCTGGTCAAACATGGAAGACCCCTGAACAAATAGCTGGAGAAGTCGCTGGAGACGCCGCACGACTTTACGAACTCATCTGGCAAAGGACGGTCGCCAGCCAAATGACCGATGCGACTGGTCGGACCGTCACGATTCGCCTCGAAGGATCACCCAGTGATCAGCGAGTTGTTGAATTCAGTTCTAGTGGGACGGTGATTACCGAACCCGGTTTCCGGCTTGCCTATATCCAAGATGCAGATAATGAAGAAGAACCCAAACTCCCCGACCTTTCGGAGGGGGACGTCGTCAGTTGTTCAACGTCAGTGGCCCGTAACCATGAGACCAGCCCGCCAGCTCGCTACACAGAGGCGACCCTCGTTCGGCGTCTCGAAGAACTCGGGGTTGGGCGCCCGAGCACCTATGCCAGCATCATGGAGACCATCCAGGCACGCGGCTATGTGTGGAAGAAGGGATCTGCGCTCGTTCCAGAACTCACAGCCTTCGCAACTGTCGGCCTAATGGAAGGCCACTTTTCTCATCTTGTTGATTACACGCTTACGGCGCGAATGGAAGACGATCTTGATGACATCGCAAACGGCGAAGTTGATGCCGCACCATGGCTCGCCGAGTTTTACTTCGGTGGCTTAGAAGTTGAAGGTGACCGGTTGCCGGGGCTCCGGGACCTGGTATCAGATACTCACTTGTCGGCCATCGATGCTGCGGAAATCAACACGGTCCCCATTGGTGTCGATGAGAACGGCGAAATAGTCGTCGCCAAAGTTGGAAAGTACGCCCCTTACCTAAAGCGAGGAGAGGAGACCCGAGCGCTTCCAGCTGAGGTCCCCCCAGACGAGATCACGCTTGAGATGGCGATACGACTGTTGGAAACGCCCGAAGAACGCGTCCTTGGTACTGACCCTGAAACAGGGCTCGAAATCATCGCAAGACCCGGACGCTTCGGCCCCTATGTCTCGTTAGGTCGTCCGGACGAGTCTGAAGACAAGCCGAAAACAGCGTCATTGTTCGACTCAATGAAAGTCGAAACGCTGACGCTTGAACAAGCGATGCAACTACTGAGTCTTCCTCGGGTCGTTGGCACCCACCCGGACGACGCTGAGGAAATTACTGTCCAAAACGGACGTTATGGCCCCTATTTAAAAAAGGGCGCGGACAGTCGAAGCCTAGAAACCGAAGAACAATTGTTCACTCTGACCCTTGACGAGGCGCTCTCAATTTTGGCGCAACCCAAACGTCGACGAGGCCAAGTCGCGAAACCGCCTCTCAAAGAATTAGGTGCCGATCCGGTTACTGGAAAACCAATGGTGCTTAAGGATGGTCGGTTCGGGCCCTATGTAACCGACGGCGAGTACAACGCCTCTCTGCGAAAAGACGATGATATTGAAACGATTGGCGTCGAACGAGCTGCCGAACTGCTCCAGATTCGACGGGAGAAAGGACCAGCGAAGAAGGCTGGGGCGAAGAAGAAGGCTGGGGCGAAGAAGAAGGCTGGGGCGAAGAAGAAGGCTGGGGCGAAGAAGAAGGCCGGGGCGAAGAAAGTCGGGAAGAACACCGAGGAATTCTTGGCCGAATTAGAGCTCCGCAGAGGCTCCCACTGACCTCGATCGGTGAAATAGCGATCGCACACCGCAGAGACTGAGCTAAAACGCCTAGCCTTGCCAGCTAACAAAATGACATCTATCACCCACATTCTTCGACATGAACGACCCATCCTCCGCCGCTGACAGCCCTGAGAGCCGCTTTAACCGATCCCACCCCGTGTTCGGCAGTCCGGGATTTCTCCGTCTTTGGATCGCACAGGTGGTCAGCGCCTTCGGAGACTGGATCGGATTTCTGGCAATTATCGAAATCGCGCGACGAATCGGAGGCGACCAGCCAGGATCTGCAATTGCTTTGGTGATGTTGGCGCGAGTTCTACCTGGGTTTTTCTTGGCATCAGTCGGCGGCGTGATCGTCGACCGCGTAAACCGGAAACGCCTGTTAATCAGCTGCGACATACTGCGCGCCGGAGTATTGCTGACGATTCCGTTTATCGAGCGCGTATGGGGGCTAGTTCTGGCCTCGTTGATGCTCGAACTCGCCACCTCGCTATGGGGTCCCGCGAAGGAAGCAATCGTTCCGAACCTGGTACCCAAGGAACAGCTAACTGCAGCAAATTCGTTATCTCTGGTAGCGGCCTATGGAACATTTCCACTTGCCGCAGGAGCTTTCATCGGCCTCGCCAAGTTCGCGGAATGGTTAGGAGGAAGCAGCATCGGTCAAGTTGAGTGGGCGTTAGCTCTCGATGCATTAACTTTTCTGATTGCAGCGGCCCTCATCGCCACCCTGCCTTTGGTGAGACACCGTCGCGACGCCGACGATGGCCCATCAATTGACTTGGCGCAAGGAGTAAGAGAACTCCGCGAAGGGTGGAGCTTCATCGCAATTAGCCCGCAGGTACGAGCAGTTTTGGTTGGTTTGGGAACCGGGATGATTGGTGGAGGGATGCTGATCCCCCTCGGGGCAGTCTTTAATGACGTGGTCCTGGGTGCTGGCAACGCGGGATTCGGAACCATTCTGGTCACCATGGGGATAGGGGTAGCGTCGGGAGTTTCGGTTCTGTCAGCGGTACAACGGCGGCTCGACAAAGAACGTATTTTCGTAGCCTCAATTTTCGGGGCCGGTATATGCCTGCTTGTCGCGGTAACAAGTTCAAATACTTTGCTTACCTTGTCAGGCGTTTTTGCTATGGGTATCTGCGCCGGATCGGTATATGTCTTGGGATTCACCCTCCTCCATGAACATGTTGAGGAGCAGCTCAGAGGGCGGGTGTTCAGCGCGTTGTACACCCTGGTGCGCTTTTGTTTACTTTTGTCCATCACCGTTGGCGGGTTCCTGTCGGACGGTTTCCATTGGTTCTTTGGCGTGGTTTTCGATAATGAAATCGCTGTGGGATCATGGACTATGGCTCTTCCCGGTGTCCGGGGGGCCTTATGGTTGGCGAGCAGTTTCATGCTGGTCGCCGCTGCATTTGCGTGGATCTCTCTGCGCGTCCCTCAAAAGAAGTCGCCATGAGTCGCCGCGGAAAATACATAGCCATTGAAGGGTGGGAGGCGAGTGGGAAATCAACTCAGGCCCGACTTCTTGCCGAACATCTCGATGCTGTTCTCACCCGCGAGCCCGGCGGGACTGACCTGGGGCTGGCTATCCGCGGTTTGTTGCTCGGGAATGGCCCCGAACCGACACAACGGGCAGAAGCACTGCTCTTTGCCGCTGATCGTGCCCAACACTTAGCCGAAGTAGTTGAACCGGCTCTCTCGGAAGGTCGCGATGTCATTACCGACCGCTCATATGGGTCGACTCTCGCCTATCAAGGTCACGGCCGAGGCCAACCCATAGATGAACTCATGCGGCTCGCTGAATGGGCGAGCGGCGGCCTGTTGCCAGATCTTGTGGTTTTGTTGACCGTGCCAGCCGATACAGCTGATCGTCGGTTAGGAGAAGAACGAGACCGAATGGAACGTGAAGACACCGATTTCGCCGCTCGGGTCATCGCGGGATTCGCAGCTCTAGCTGACGCAGATCCAGATCGCTGGGTCGTCGTGGACGGCACCGGATCGATCGAGGAAGTAGCTGAGAGGGTCGCCGACGCAGTTGGTGCGAAATGAGTGATGCTTTCAGCGAAATCGTTGGACAAACCGCAGCTGTATCGATGCTTCGCGCCGCGGTAGTAAACCCGTTGCCCGCCTATCTACTTGTTGGGCCAACGGGCTGTGGTGCGCGAACCATGGCCACCAGCTTCGCCGCAGAACTCTTAGCTTACGAACGTGATGATTCACATCGTCATCGAAGGCTCGCTATGTCTGAAGAGCATCCTGACTTGATGGTGTTCGAACGCAACGGACCCGCACTTTCGGTGGAACAAGCGAAAGACATCGTCAGAGTTGCGACAACGAGCCCCTTTGAAGGCGATCGGAAAGTCATTCTGGTGGAAGACATCCACCTAGCACTCGGTGCTGCACCAATGATTCTCAAGGTTTTGGAAGAGCCTCCGCAGTCAACCCATTTCATATTGACGGCGGAAGAAATCCCAGCCGAGTTGGCAACCATTGCCTCACGCTGCACTCAAGTTGATCTGACAACTATTAGGCCCCACGAACTAATAGAAGCATTGCGTGCGTCGGGGGTTGACGAGCACCGTTCATCGGCGATAGCGAACGTCGCCAACGGTTCAATTGATCGGGCGCTACTCCTTGCTTCAGACGATGCCGCCCTTGAACGGTGGACCACATGGCAGCAACTTCGGACAATGCTTGATGGCAGCGGAAACGCTGCCGCCGACGCTGCAGATCGGTTACTCGAAATGATCGACAACGCAGCGGCTCCGCTGCAGGATCAACATGATCGGGAACGCACAGAACTTGATGACCGCGCTGAGCGTTTCGGCGAACGAGGCATGGGTCGTCGGAGTCTGGAAGATCGTCACAAAAGAGAACTGAGGAGGCTGCGGACAGACGAACTCACGATGGGTATTACCGCCATCGGGGTCTCTATTCGCGATGACGTTGCAACAGGCCGCCTTGATGCCGCACGCGCATCAACGTCGTTGGACGCGGTCACCAGGGCCGGTGACTACCTTCGACACAACCCAAACGAACGACTTTTACTACAAAGACTTCTTGTGAACCTCACTGGGTAGAAAACCTGGTGCTGTCGTGAACGACGGAGCCCGAGGCGGGGATTGAACCCGCGACCTGCTCTTTACGAGAGAGCCGCTCTGCCACTGAGCTACTCGGGCGCTGAGCCACTGACGCTATCAGCCACTTCGGCCGAGATCGCCTGCATATTTCTGGGAATCAGACTGAACTGGGGCTCAGATTAAAGGTCTACGCTGCAGTGTTAGATACGATGACCACATGAACGCACTTGCTGCTCAAGTCTGGCATTTCTGGCTCGCTGTGCCCCTCGCTATAGGTACCGTGCTCGGAGTCCTTCAACTGGTCGCGGGGTACATCACCAAAGTGGTGGCTCCTCGGTACCCCAAACGCTGAGCTCGACAGTGACGGACGGGCCCGTCGACTGGGAACTAGCCCGCCGGGTTGCAGTACGGGTCGCGGGAGAAGAACCATTGTCGCGGTCGTATTTGGGCGACTCATTACACAAAGATTTTTCCCGCTTCACCCCCGTAGCTGAAGAACTAGTCGCCGCAGAAACTGGACTGGTCTCCAATGAAGGTTCCGCCCGCGCCCGAGTAATCGACCGCGGGGGATGGATCGACGCGAACATTCGGGCCTTCCGGAGGTTGTTAGGGCCGGTTTTGGCTGAGTCCAGTGGTACACATCCTGCCAGCCGAATCACACCGAAAATCGCAGCTACCGAATTAGGAGCGGTCTTGGGTTGGATGTCCAGACGCGTGCTGGGCCAATACGACCTGCTATTGGCTGAAGATGAAGACCGAGATGAGCAAGATCTCGTGTATTACGTCGGACCGAACATTTTGTCGATTGAAAAGAAATTTGCTTTCGACCCCAAACAATTCAGGCTTTGGCTGGCATTGCATGAGTTGACGCACCGCTCACAGTTCACCGGTGTGCCATGGCTGCGTCCCCGCTTCTTGGAACTGGTGAATCAAATGCTCGACGAAGTGGAGCCCGACCCCGACCGAATCAAGCAAGGCTTGCAGGAGTTCATAAAGTTGCGTCGCGAAGGCCACGATCCGATGGCTGACGGCGGAGTGGCGCAGCTATTCGCGAGCGAACGCCAGCGAGAACTTTTGGATTGTGTCGGCGGAATGATGAGTTTGGTAGAGGGGCACGGCGACGTCACTATGTCTCGCGCAGCAGATGGCCATATACCCCACGCGTCCCGGTTCCATCGAGTGATGCACGAACGTCGCAACAGCGCAACAGGTGTCGCGCGGATCATGCAGAAATTTATGGGGATAGAAGCCAAGCTGGCGCAGTATCAGGCAGGAGAAGAATTCATAGCTGCCATCGAGTCCGAACGGGGTAACCGAGCCGTGGACGTCATTTGGCGCGACCCAGACCACCTTCCATCTATGGTCGAAATTCGAGACCCGTCCGCTTGGATGCAACGAGTACCAGGCGCGTAACTGAGGTTCCTGCATGTCAGATCTTGATCAGATCGAACCACTGCTCACAAAATGCACCTTTCCGAGTAGTGGAACACTGCATTGTGCGGTGTCAGGCGGAGCGGACTCTTCAGCCCTATTGATTCTCGCGTCGTTGACGGGCTCGAAGGTCATCGCTTACCACGTTGATCACGGACTGCGACCCAATGGCTCCGCCGAAAGCGATCAAGTTGCAGAGCTTTCCCAACGGGTCAACGCGCAGTTCAAAACGGTGACCCTCGAACTTGACGATGGACCAAATTTAGAGGCCCGCGCGCGGTCGGCCCGCTTCGCAGCTCTACCTTCGGCGGTTCTCACAGGCCACACGGCCGACGACCAAGCAGAAACGATCCTTCTTCACCTTCTTCGAGGAGGAGGTCTTGACGCGTTCGCGGGGATGAGACCGGAACACCATCCGATTCTTTCTCTTCGCCGCGCTGACACCCAACGAGTATGTGAACTATATGACTGGCGGCCAGTTAATGATCCAACCAACGTTGATCCGCGATTTCGACGAAATCGAATTCGCAACGAGGTCATACCCCTCCTGAATGAAATCGCTGAACGAGACGTAGTTCCGCTGCTGACCCGCGCCGGGCGACTTGCAGAAACCGACCGTGACTTGCTTGATGAACTTGCGCAAGTTGTGGATCCAACAGATGCCGCTTCCTTGACAGAGGCCCCTCTGGCGTTAGCTCGTCGGGCAATCAGAACGTGGCTCCGAAACGAACACCCGCCTCAGTTGGCTGCAGTCGAACGAGTCCTCGCGGTCGCGCGAGGAGAGTTCCAAGGCACCGAAGTAGGCGAGGGCCGGACCGTGCGACGCACCAGGGGTAAATTAAGAATTGAAACCTTGTCTAAAGATGACAGCCAAGTTCGAGATAGCGGCTAGGTTCGCGCCTTGTGACGGATCAGAACGCCCTCAACGGTGACCCCGCCTTGAGCAAGATCCTTGTGAGCCACGATGAAATTAGCAAACGGGTCCACGATCTGGGTGAAGAGATCACTAACGACTATGCCGGACGAGTTCCGCTGCTAATTGGTGTACTTAAAGGCGGCGCGATCTTTACCACTGACCTAGCCAGGGCTATCGATCTTCGCGTCGAACTGGACTTCATGGCGGTGTCGTCGTATGGATCGAGTACACGAACGAGTGGCGTGGTTCGAATATTGAAAGATCTTGATGAGGACATCGAAGGCCGAGATGTGATCCTCGTGGAAGACATCGTAGATAGTGGCCTTACTTTGCGGTACCTGCGAAAGACACTTCTCGCGAGGAACCCGGGCACTCTCGAGTTCTGCTCCCTTCTGGTTCGAGAGGAACAGCAAGGAGAGCTTGATGATCTCGTCAAATACGTGGGATTCAAGCTGCCAGCGGTTTGGGTCGTGGGGTACGGACTTGATGTCGCGCAGCGCTACCGAAACCTTCCCGATATCTGGGAATATGACACGTCAGTCGGTTCCTAGCCGCCGCCGACACGGCAGTGGCCCGCTCAATAGAGGACAAGTAACATTTCCCTCAGGACCGCGTTTCTATACGCATGGGGAATAGGGGACCGTGAAGGGGAAGTGGGCAGAAGGCATTGAGCCCAGAAATTTTGTCTGGGTCATTAAAGACTCCTTAGCTATCTGTGAGCGACCGGGGGGATACGGCGAACATCATCGACGCGTCCGCCGTCAGGAAGAAATTATCTGGGTCCGCCAACATGAATTCGACGTTCTCTATTCATTGATTGCTGGTTCGCACAACCTTCACAATTATGAAGAACTTGGAATGCCCTTTAGACACCGGCCTTGGCCAGCGCACGACCATCTTGCAGAATTTATGGAGGGGCTCTTCGTTGAGATCCGAAGCGCAATATCGGCTGGACAAAGAGTGCTGCTTCACAAGGAAGTAGTGGGGGAACGCCTATGCGGACTCATGGCGGCATACCTCCTTTGGGCTGGCCTTGTCGCGACGGGGCCGCAAGTCACCGCTATAGCGGAACGGATCTTCCAGCAGCGCCTAGGACCACGTGGTCGAGAACTAGTTGAAATAGCAATCGGCATGGAACCCCAACCGGAAACCACTGAGCAGTGACGCAACCGAAAAACAGTGACCGTATTCAACTTCGCGGCCTCCGCGTCGTGTGCATCGTGGGGGTGTTGCCCGAAGAACGCGAACGGCCACAACCCCTAGAACTTGATATCGATATTTTTGCGGACCTATCGGCTGCTGGAGATTCAGATGAATTAGAGGACACGGTCGACTATGGCGCTGTGACAGAAGCGGTTTCGGAAATCTGTCTCGGCGCGAAGGCCCAACTTCTGGAACGCGTGGCGCAACTCGTAGCGGAGTATTTGCTCGAACTTGGTGGCGTGTCAGGTGCGGAGGTGACCGTTAAGAAGCTCCGACCACCCGTGCCATCAGAAATAGAGTTCACCGCGGTTCGAGTGACGCGTCATAACCAACGAACATGAAACCGAAATGCCCCAAATCGTAAGAGCCTTCCTGGGTCTAGGGTCCAACCTAGGTGACCGTAGAGAATTGTTGACCTCAGCGGTGCGAGACATTCCCGACAAACACGCGATCTCAGGCGTGTACGAAACAGCACCAGTCGGAGGGCCATCTCAAGGGGCATTTCTGAACCTAGTTGTCGAAATGCGCACCTCGATTGCTCCGTACGATCTTCTTGGTACTTGCCAGCAACTTGAGAACGCCGCTGGACGCGTTCGGACAGAACGTTGGGGACCACGAACCCTCGACGTTGACGTTTTGCTGTATGGCGAACTCGAACTCGATGATCCCCAATTAACAGTTCCCCACCCGCTCATGAACACAAGAGCATTCGTCCTCTATCCACTCGCCGACTTAGCCCCAGAATTGCTCTCTCCGCACTGGCGGGAGACAGTTTCAGATCAAGCGATAGTGCGAGTGGAGGACCTTTCCTGCTGAGACGTCCCAATGTCGGATGGATGATAGGGCGCGGTTGTCCAAAAAGGTGGGAGATGAATCGGCTGAAAGATGCCAAGCTTTTCGATCGAAACATGTTTATTTGACAATTGATCGCACCACTAGAGCTCTTCATGAACCACCATGAAGAATGGTTGTTGTGCCAAGTTGAATGCGGTGCAACGAAATTGAGCGTCGTTGAGGAGATATGGCCGAAATTCCCTACCGATTCGTCACCGACAGCCGGGTCGAGGAACTGATCACTGGTCACGCTGGTCTCGAACCCGGCCAAGAAACGGATCACGTGGTGGCCATCGCGGGGCGGCTCATGCTGCGACGAGTGCAAGGCAAGCTCGCGTTTGCCACCCTCGACGACGGTTCGGGCCGCATACAACTCTTTGCCCCTTCGAAGACGACGCCAGAGTTCGAGCAGTTTTGCGATCTCAATCTTGGTGATTGGGTTGGCATCACCGGCGTCGTTATGACTACACGGCGAGGAGAATTGAGCGTAAGAGTAGATTCATGGGTTGTTCTGGCGGAAGCTCGACGCCCATTCCCGGACAAGTGGCATGGAATCAGCGACGTAGATACCCGTTACCGACAACGTTACGTGGATCTCTGGGTCACTCCAGAAGCAAGACAGACGTTCCTCATGAGAAGTCGCATGATGTCGCTGACCCGGTCGTTTCTGGAGCAACGGGGGTTTATTGAAGTGGAAACCCCAATATTTCACCCGATACCAGGAGGAGCCAACGCTCGACCGTTCACCACCCACCACAACGCCCTGGATCTCGATCTGTACCTCAGAGTCGCGCCAGAGTTGTACCTCAAACGACTAACGGTCGCGGGATTCGAAAAAGTCTTCGAAATTGGTCGAGTATTCCGTAACGAAGGAGTATCGACTCGGCACAACCCTGAGTTCACGATGCTTGAGCTCTATCAGGCCTACGCCGATTACGACGACATTATGAGTCTTGTAGAAGAACTTGTAGAACAACTTGCTGTTGAACTCACTGGTTCCACGGTGCTAATGGTCGCTGACCAAGAACTTGACGTTGCTCGACCCTGGCGACGAGCCACGATGATTGAACTAATCGAGGAGTCGATCGGTGTGACTTTGTCGCTCGACATGTCACTCGAAGAACTCCGGGCTATTGCGAAACAACACGAAGTGCAGGTTAAAGATACCTTCGGCCCAGGCAAGCTCATGTTGGAGATCTATGAGAAAACGACCGAGGGTGCGCTCTGGGGTCCTGTGTTCGTGACTGAATACCCCGCAGAAGTTTCGCCTTTGTCTCGAGAGCATCGAGACAAGCCAGGCATGACCGAACGTTTTGAAGCCATCCTGGCGGGACGCGAACTTTGCAACGCGTTTACCGAACTGGTCGATCCCGAACAACAACGTTCCCGCTTTGAAGATCAGGCTGCTCAAAATGCTCAAGGCGACGACGAGGCGATGATGGTCGACGAGGACTATATACGTGCTCTGGAATACGGTCTCCCCCCGACCGGAGGGTTAGGCATCGGCATGGATCGTCTCGCTATGTTGTTGACAGGCGCGTCGAGCATCCGCGACGTTGTGCTGTTTCCAACGCTACGCCCCGAACAGTAAGAACCGGAGATTCACTCAGCCGCCACTACGGAGCAGGGAGAGATCCTTCGGGCTGATCTTCGCGTTGGATAAATAAGCCTTCAGCATCCAGAAAGCGGCCGTCAGGACCCTCCCCTGAGCCCTTCAAGTAGATCTTCCTACCATCGGTCTCATGGACCCAAGCCCGAAAAGTGACATGTACCCCCAATGGGGCAGGGCCCCGGTACTCCACGTGTAGGTAGGCGGTGTAAGCCTGGCGGCCCCGCATACGATTGAGTGCACCCATCACCTCGTCGATGATCAGAGCCTGAATGCCGCCATGGACACGTTCTGGAGGCCCAGCAAACATTGGATCGATGGTGCCTGCGCCGACGACACTGTCATCCGATTCTTTGATGAAGATCAAACCGATTGAAGCTGGATGAAACTCGCCGCCGGCAAGTGAAAAAGGATCAAATTCGATCTCTTCTCCGACCGCCAGCTCAAGGGGCGTGTATTGACCGGAATAGATCGCGGCGAGGTGTGGGCGAGTCATCATGTCGTCGAGTTTGCTTCTCTTGGTTCCGGCATCAAACCGATCGGCAAGGTCGTGGACAGCAACGCTGACCTCTTCAAGGGTGTCGTCGGGTAACCGACGGCCCGAAAGGGCGCGATTTAACCGACGCATAGCGGCGGCGGCTCGGCTTACTGCATCCCAGGTGCTCATGTCCCGCACGCTACCTTGCCAAGTCGCCTCGCAGGCGGGCGGCGCGACCCAGTACGGTCAGAGGATGCGACGCGTCATCTTTGATGAAGAACACGACATGTTCCGGGATTCGGTCCGGTCCTTTGTCAACAAAGAAATCGTTCCAAACCACGAGAAATGGGAACACGATGGAAAAGTCGATAAAGAGATGTTCAGAAAAGCAGGCTCGCTCGGCTTCCTTGGGATGGCAGCACCCGAGTTTTGTGGAGGCGGAGGGATCCAAGACTTCCGGTACAACTCCATAATTAATGAGGAAATCCAACGAGCTGGAGTGGTTGGTTCGGGAATGTGCATCACTTTGCACAACGATGTTTGCTTGCCATATTTTCTGAACTACTGCAACGAGGAACAGACAGACCGTTGGATGCCAGGTCTCGTTAACGGTGAACTGATGAGTGCAATAGCCATGACCGAACCCGCGATCGGTTCGGATCTAGCATCAATGGGGACCACAGCCATCCGAAACGGGGCTGGCTACGTCGTCAACGGCTCTAAAACCTTTATCACCAACGGCATCAACAGTGACCTTGTGATTACAGCAGTGAAGACCGACCCATCAGAAAAACATAAAGGGATTTCTCTTCTTGTCCTTGAGGAAGGGATGGAAGGTTTCGAACGAGGACGAAATCTCGACAAGTTGGGCATGAAGAGTCAAGACACCGCAGAACTATTCTTCAACGACGTTTTCGTTCCAGAAGAAAACGTTTTAGGCGGGGAAGGTGCCGGCTTTCTAAACCTTGTCAACAACCTTCCACAAGAACGACTATCTATTGCAATAACGGGCACCGCCTCCGCTCAAGCAGCGTTTGATTGGACAGTGGAATATGTCACCGAACGCGAGGCGTTCGGCCAGAAGATCTCATCGTTTCAGAACACTCGCTTCGAACTCGCGGAAATGAAAACTGAACTTGACATGGCTTGGGTGTTTATAGATCGCCAAATCGAAGCCCTGAACGCCGGTGAGTTGACCGGCGAAGACGCTGCAGAATCCAAGTGGTGGTGCACAGAAATGCAGTTACGAACTATTACCCGGTGTCTTCAACTTTTCGGTGGCTACGGGTTTATGAACGAGTACCCGATCGCTCGAGCATATGCCGACGCCAGAGTCCAGACGATCTATGGCGGAACCACCGAAATAATGAAGGAGATCATCGGAAGACAAGTGGCTGGCCGTTAACACCTGACCCCGAACTTGTTTACCTCCGATCACCACCTTTTAAGGAGCGCACTTTGTCTCGATCAATTGAATCTGTAGCCGTCATCGGTGCCGGAACCATGGGCGCCGGCATTGCCGCCGCGAGCGCAGCCGCCGGATGCCGCGTCCTACTGCTCGACATAAACACAGAGGTCCTCGAAGGCGCTCTGGAACAAACAGACCAAGACGCGCAGCACTTAGTGACCCCCGGCACCATAGACGCCGACCTAGAAGCGGTTTCGGACTACGACTGGGTTTGTGAGGCCGTAGTCGAAGACCTCGAAGCCAAGCGAGAACTTTTCACCCGATTGGAACGGATCCGAAAAGACGGCTCGGTGATCTCGTCCAACACGTCGGGCATCCCGCTGTCGCAAATATCTGAAGGAATGCCCGCTCGTTTTCGTACGGACGTCGCCATCACGCACTTCTTTAACCCCGTCAAGGTGATGCATTTGTTCGAGCTTGTGCCCGGCGAGGACACCGATAACGAGGTCATCGCAGCGTTTGCCGAATTCGGCACTCAACGGCTCGGAAAAGGCGTGGTGCACGCAAAAGACACAGTCAATTTCATCGGAAATCGCATTGGCTGTTTCTTCATGCTCTCTGGGTTGCATCTCGCCAAACCCTTCCTCGCCGACGGCATGAACCAAGAAACCGTCGACGCAATCCTTTCAACTCCCCTGGGGCTTCCCCCCACTGGCCTTTATGGGCTGATTGACCTCATTGGTCTCGACGTCATGGAACTTGTCGGGAAAAACCTGTCAGTGAACTTGCCGGAAACGGACGCAGGGCATACCTACACAGCCTTCCCACCGGTTGAACAAAAAATGCACGACACCGGCCAACTAGGGAGAAAAGCTGGAGGAGGGTTCTCTCGGCAGATCAAAATGGACGACGGCACTCGCCGAAAAGAAACATTCGATCTCCTCGACGAAGAATGGCGCGACGCGAAACCCGCGGCCCTGGAGGGAGTTTCGACAGAACTCGGAGACGTAATTTTCGAAGACTCCCCCGCGGGCGAACTCGCGTGGCAAGTCTTCGGAGGAACCCTCAGGTACGCAGCAGGGTTAGTCCCTGAAATTGCCAACGACGTCGTGAACATCGATAACGCCATTCGCTGGGGTTTCAACTGGGTACACGGCCCGTTTGAGATGCTGGACCATCTAGACCCGATGCGGGTAATGGATCGAATACGTCAAGAAGGCGGACAGATCCCATCGATGCTTGAAGTCTTGGAGCAGTCGGGAGCTGGTTCCTTCTACCGCAACGAAGGTTCTGAATACCTCGGAATTGACGGCGAACACCATTCGGTTAACGAGTCAGCGGGCTAAGTCATTCAGGCCGAACAATCGCATCTGTCATCGTCACGACCTCGCTCATTTGGCTCCCATCGTGAACTCGGATTACATCGATGCCCCCACAAATTGCTTGAGCCACGGTGGCGGCGGTACCGAACAGTCGCTCCCCAAGATCTGTGCGTAACACGGTGCCTATTGATGACTTCCGCGAAGTGCCAATCAGAAGTGGTAACTCCAACTGAGTCAACTCGGGGAGTCGCCGCAATATTTCCAGGTTCTGTGCAACTGACCATCCGAATCCAAAGCCTGGATCCAATATTAATTTCGACGCGTCAATTCGAGCGGCTTCACAAACCGAAAGAGTTTCATTGAAGCCAGCAACAATGTCGTCAATGACATCGTGATGTTCGCGTCCTCGCTGATTGTGCATCACCACGGCGCCCACTTCACGTTGAGCTACTAGCGGTGCAAGGTCGGGATCTAGGAGGAAACCGGTGATGTCGTTGACCATGGTTGCACCGGCGTTTAGCGCGGCTTCTGCGACAACCGCCCACGTCGTGTCGATCGATATAGGCAGATCGACCGCATCGCGTACCGCCTCGACCACCGGAACAACTCGCGACTTTTCAACCTCAACTGGCGTTGGGTCAGCGCCAGGTCGCGATGACGCCCCTCCAATATCGATCACATCGATGCCGCAGGATTCAAAGCTATTAGCCAACGCGACAGCCTTATCTAGTTGACCGTCGATCCCATCACCTGAAAATGAATCCTGAGTGGCGTTGATGATGCCCATTACGTGCGTGCGGCGTCCCCAAGCCCAAGACGATCCACGCCCCGGCTCGAAGCTAGATGCTCGGTAGTTACGAATAATTGGCCACACGAGAAGCTCCCCGGACGTCGCTATCGGTCAAGGGCTGACAGCAGATTTGTTGCCGCGTCACGCATGCCTCGAACCCCCGGTGTGTCAGGCAACACATTGAGCGCCTCCACAGCATCGTTAACGAAACCCTGAGCTGTCACTTTTGACGTTTCAATCTCGGATCCCGCGATGACCGCGTTTTTCGCTTCATTCCTCGTCCCTGTGTCTAAAGGCTGACCGAGAAGCATCGTGATTGGGTCACCCGAGGCGATCATGCGAATCACCGGCAACGTATAGACCCCTTCTCTCAGATCGTTGCCTGAGGGCTTACCGAGCTCCTCGTCGGTTGCAACCAGATCAAGAATGTCGTCGACGACCTGGAACGCCATGCCGTAGGCGCGACCAAACTCGGTCAAGCGGTCAACGACTGCCTGATCTGCGCCTGCTACCAAACCACCTATGCGACAAGAAGTGGCGTACAGTTCGGCCGTTTTGCCGGCAATGGCATCAAAATACTGGTCTTCAGTCCGACTGATGTCGTAAATGAGTTGTAACTCACGTACTTGGCCCTCGCATAGACGCCCGATCGTCGCGGCGAGGAGTTCCGCAACCTCGGTCCCCAACGACGCAGCTAATTCCGACGCCTTCGCGAGAAGAAAGTCACCAGCAAGGATTGCGGTCAAGTTTCCCCAACGATGATTCACAGCTTCAATGCCGCGCCGTGTTTCAGCTTCATCCATCACGTCGTCATGGTAAAGGGACCCTAAATGGACTAACTCGACCGCCACCCCGCCCCGCACCATCGCGTCGGTCAGGGCGTCGGGTCGGTCGCCCTTGGGGTCCAAACAAAGTGCTGCGGCAATGACGAACGCAGGCCGCAAGCGTTTCCCGCCGGCCGGTATGAGGTGGGATGCGACTTCAGTGAGAAAGTCGTCGTCGGTTATCGCGGCGTCTCGTAATGCTGTTTCCACGCGTTGCAGGTCCCCCTTGGGATCGGCGCGGTATTGAAGAGGTGTAAGAGAAACCACGATGCAACGCTAACGGCAAAGCCGAACGACAACTTGATCTAGGTCGAAAGGTCACATTTTGGCCGTTGAGAAACCGTTTTCTTCATATTTGGGAACAACCTGCTGTAAGACAACTGCGTTTGCCCGGTTACACTCCAGTAACGCCCGTGGCCTGAGGGCACACTTGCCTCCTGGAGGATTCAGTGTTTGAAAGGTTTACCGACCGAGCCCGCCGTGTTGTTGTGCTTGCTCAAGAGGAAGCTCGCCTTCTCAACCACAACTACATCGGCACCGAGCACATACTTTTGGGGCTTATCCACGAGGGTGAGGGAGTCGCCGCAAAAGCCCTTGAATCATTGGGAATATCTTTAGAAGCGGTTCGCAGTCAGGTAGAGGAAATAATCGGCCAAGGTGGATCATCGCCTAGTGGCCATATTCCCTTTACCCCACGGGCCAAAAAAGTTCTCGAGTTGTCGCTCCGCGAAGCGCTCCAGTTGGGCCATAACTACATAGGGACTGAACACATTTTGCTGGGTTTGATTCGAGAAGGCGAAGGTGTAGCGGCCCAGGTTCTTGTCAAGCTGGGAGCAGACCTTTCTCGCGTTCGGCAACAAGTAATTCAACTGCTTTCCGGGTACAGCGGCTCGGGCCAAGGCGAAGGTTCCGAAGCTGGCAAAGAAACGGTAGGAGGGTCCGCTGACCGCGGAGACGGTGCACAAGGTGGTTCGGCTGTCCTTGACCAATTTGGCCGCAACCTCACTCAAAATGCACGGGATAAGCAACTTGACCCCGTCATCGGCAGGATGCGCGAAACCGAACGGGTCATGCAGGTGCTCTCTCGCCGCACTAAGAACAATCCAGTACTAATCGGCGAACCAGGAGTCGGGAAGACAGCCATAGTCGAAGGGTTGGCACAGAAAATTGTTGCTGGGGAAGTCCCAGACACCCTGCGTGCAAAACAGCTCTACACGCTCGATCTTGGGGCCCTTGTGGCCGGATCACGATATCGCGGAGATTTTGAAGAGCGGCTGAAGAAAGTCCTGAAAGAGATCAAGACGCGCGGCGACATCATCTTGTTCATCGACGAGTTGCACACTTTGGTAGGA
>DASCSY010000033.1:0-18078 GCA_034399415.1 Acidimicrobiales bacterium | reverse complement strand
CCAGTGGCGAACGGGATGTGCCTTCTGTCCACGGATCGACACCAGGTGAAGCCCGCTTGCTGTCGCTACCAGGACCGAGCGTCTCCGCCGTGCGAAATGATCCCACCCCGACGACGCCGATATCACTAGAGGTAAGAGAGTTCCGAACGAGGCTGCCAGCACAAACCCCGCGGCGCACACGACACTCCTTGCGGCTAGCTCCCAACGTTGAAGGGGCACTAACGCTGGGTCGCTGACCGCGACGCCCGCACGAATTTCGGTGCCAAGAACGCGAGACAACAATGCGCTGTCGGCGAGAGACCGACGACTCATGAATGGTTCTCGCCTAGATAGCAGCTGTGTTCCTCGTCGCCCTGTGTCATTGAGCGCCGACTGCTGGTTTCCTGCGATGCCATGACTCGGCGAGCTCAAGTCGGCCACCTAACTGCAGCAACAGCGCTTCGGCGTGCATCGCCCCAACTAACTGGACTCCAATAGGCAACCCGTTGGCATTCATATGCATAGGGAGCGAGATTGCTGGCTGGCCAGTGACGTTGAACTGGACGGTAAAGAGAAGTATTTCGCGCAAGCGTTTGGTGCCGAGCTTGGCATCTCTTAGCTCTCCGAGTTTTGGCGGCGGCTCGGCAATGACGGGTGTCAACAAAATATCGAATTTGTTCCACCAGCGAGCAATTTTTCGCGTGTATAAGTGAAGCCACTCAACTGAAGCTAAATAGTCAGAGGCTGTGTATCTGCGACCAAGTTCCACCAGAGCTCGTGTATCGGCTTCCATATCGTCGGCCCCGAAGGTTCTTCCAATCGCCTCGCCTAACTTGGTCACCGAGCGGGCTTCGTTGGCTGCCATCACGACTTTGAAGTGCTCGAATAAATCGTCGTCGAACAATCCGTCTGGGCTCTCTGGCACAACGATGTGACCATGACTCTCAAGCAGAAGAGCTGTTTTGTCGACGGCATCGACGCAATCTGAGTGAACTGGACCCCAATCTGAACTTGTGGTGAATCCAATCCTTAATTGACTTGGCTCGATCGAAGAAGTTTCCTCGAATGGCACAGCAGGCGGGGGAGCCCAATAAGGGTCACCCGGCCACGGTTGAGAGATGCCATCCAACACTCGGGCGCTGTCACGGATAGTTCGAGTCACAACACCGTCAATCGCCACTCCAGCCCATGATTCGCCGATCTTGGGGCCAAATGAAACCCGACCGCGACTGGGCTTGAGGCCAACTAGGCCACATTCTGAAGCGGGAATGCGAATAGATCCGCCACCGTCGTTTGCGTGAGCGATTGGAACGATTCCCGCGGCTACCGCAGCAGCAGACCCGCCGCTTGAACCGCCGGTTGAGTGATCTAAATCCCAGGGGTTCTTGCAAGCCCCATGAGAAGTAGGTTCAGTTGTAATGGTGCCGCCGAATTCAGGTGTGTTGGTCCGACCAAAGTTCACCAACCCCAAGTGATCGAACATTGTTGACAGATATGTCGTATGCCCAGCGCGGTAGTCCGCATCGCGAAGAGCGACGTTCCCAGCATGGTATGGGTCGCCTTTAGTCATTACGGTCAGGTCCTTAGTAAGGAAAGGCACCCCCCACAGACTCGCCTCCTTGGGGACAGACATGTCACCCATTTGTCGAGCTCTGTCTCGAGCCTGCTGATCTAGGCGGTGGATAATCGCGTTCAGCTGAGGATTTAGAGCATCGGCGCGCGAGATTGCATCCTCAAGCAATTCGATCGGCGAAGCTTTGCCCGCATGTATGAGGCTTGCGAGTTCGACACCGTCCATCATCGCGTTCTGCATGGATGAAAGGTACCCCGAACAAGGCCACCATTCTTGACGAAGACCGAACATATGTTCGATGATCTATGGTATGGGCTTTAATAACCCGGCTATGCCTTGGCATGAACTTGAACGACGACTTTCGGACCGAGAGTCAGAACCAACCAGTAGTTCTCCTCGTCAGTCAGATCAAAGTGACAGTAAGGCCTGGTCGAGAAGAAGAACTCCTTTTGAATCTCATGGCGTTTGTCGCTCTGAGGGAGTTGTCCCGTACGCCGAACTGCATACTCACTCTCACTTCAGTTTCTTAGATGGCGCTTCGAGTCCTGAAGAGCTAGTGCTCGAAGCTGCGCGACTTGGGTTGGAAGCTCTTGCTTTGACTGATCATGGAGGTTTTTACGGTGTTGTGCGTTTCGCTGAAGCTGCTCGAGAAGTCGGTCTTCCTACAGTTTTTGGTGCCGAACTTACTGTTGATGCCTGGCAACCTGAGGGCAGCTCGGTTCTTGGTGGCGACCTTCGGGACCCTTCACGTGTCGGTACGACCGACCCGCCAGGTAAACGCCTTGTTGTCTTGGCCCGTCACCCTAAGGGGTATGCGTCGCTAGCTGCCCTTCTTTCGAGAAGTCAGATGGCAGGGAAAAAAGGTGCGCCGCGTATATCCATGCCAGAGCTAGTTAATGCGGTGGATTGCCATCGCGGGGATTGGGCTTTACTTACTTCAGGCCGCCGAGGTGCAGTGCCGGCCGCGTTAAAGATGGAGGGAATTTCGGGGGCAAGGCGAGAACTCTGCCGGCTGATCGAGGCGGCCGGAAATGACAATGTGTTTGTGGAATTGTGGCACCACGGTGATCCTTCCGACGATGCTCGCAACGATTGCCTGGCAGATTTAGCAGTTGAGCAGAAAGTTGGGTTGCTTTGCACTAACGCTGTTCATTACGCGACCCCGTCTCGACGTCACTTGGCTTGGGCGATGTCAGCAATCCGGAGTCGCCGGTCTCTCGACGACATAGATGGCTGGCTCCCAGGTCAGGGTGCTGCCCACTTGCGTTCAGGCCCTGAACAGGCCCGTTGGTTTTCCCGTTATCCCGGAGTTGTTAAAGCAGCGGCAGAACTAGGACGTCAATGTTCCTTTGATCTGTCGTTAGTAGCCCCGAAGCTTCCCCCATATCCGTGTCCCAACGGCATGAACGAGATGTCCTACCTGCGCAAAATTGTGTACGAAGGGGCTGAACGTCGGTACGGACCCCCGTCCGCTGAAACAATTGCGGGAGCCTGGCAACAACTTGCCCACGAACTTGTGTTAATTGAGCAGCTCCGCTTTCCCGGTTATTTCCTCGTCGTCTGGGACATCGTTTCTTTTTGTCGGACTCGCAGCATTCTCTGTCAGGGGAGAGGATCCGCGGCTAATTCTGCTGTCTGTTACGCCCTTGGTATTACCAACGTCGATGCCGTTTCGCTTGGGTTGTTGTTCGAGCGGTTTCTTTCACCGGAGAGAGATGGACCCCCTGATATCGACCTTGACATTGAAAGTGGGAGACGAGAAGAAGTCATCCAGTATGTGTTTGATCGTTATGGCCGCGAATACACAGCGCAGGTCGCCAATGTCATTACTTACCGGACTCGATCAGCAATACGTGATGCTGCCCGAGCTTTGGGGTATGCCCCTGGTCAACAGGACGCATGGGCTAAGTCACATGATCGACACGAGCCAATTCGGTCTCGTTTTCAATCAGAGCTTGGAGAACAAGGCCACAATTTCATACCTGAAGATGTTCTCCGGCTGGCTTCCGAAATTGAAAATTCACCACGACATCTAGGCATCCATTCGGGCGGCATGGTGATCTGTGATCGTCCCGTAATCGAAGTCTGCCCAGTTGAGTGGGCGCGAATGGCTGACAGATCGGTATTGCAATGGGATAAAGACGACTGCGCTTCAGTTGGGTTAGTAAAATTTGATCTACTCGGCTTGGGGATGTTGTCAGCTCTGCATAACGCTGTTGATCTCATTGCTGACGCTCATGATGTTGAAGTTGACCTCGGCGCGTTGCCTCAAGAAGAAGAGGTCTACGAAATGTTGTGTCGGGCTGACTCAATCGGTGTGTTTCAGGTGGAGTCACGAGCGCAGATGGCAACTCTTCCTCGGCTTCGCCCCCGTTGCTTCTATGACTTGGTCGTAGAAGTGGCGCTTATTCGACCAGGGCCTATCCAAGGAGGTTCAGTTCACCCTTACATTCGACGTCGAAACGGAGAAGAGGCTGTTACTTACCTACATCCACTGCTCAAGCCAGCTCTTTCCAAGACATTGGGTGTCCCTCTTTTTCAGGAACAACTCATGCAGATGGCAATCGATGTGGCGGGGTTTACTCCCTCAGAGGCAGATGAACTGCGTCAAGCTATGGGTTCTAAACGATCGCGAGAGCGAATGGAACGCCTTCGGTATCGACTGTATGAAGGCATGTTCGAGCGTGGAATTAGGCAAGAGGTCGCTGACCAGATCTGGGAGAAGATGGTTGCTTTTGCCAATTACGGGTTCCCCGAAAGCCATTCGGTGTCATTTGCTCACCTTGTTTACGCTTCATCCTGGATCAAATGCCACTACCCAGCTGCGTTTTGTGCAGCCCTACTCAACGCTCAACCCATGGGGTTCTATTCACCCCATTCATTAGTGCAAGATGCGCGACGCCATGGTGTGAAAGTCTTGACCCCAGACCTCAACGCTTCATCAGATAAGGCCACACTTGAAGGTTTCGGCAGGTCAACGGGTGGCGTAGCTGTTCGGCTGGGTTTTTCATCCATAAGAGGGTTTAGTGAAGATCTCGCACTCGAAGTTGCTGCTTCTGGACCTTACGAAGATTTAGAACAACTCTCACGTCGCACGTCGGTCTCTCAAAAGCAACTAGAGGCACTGGCTACATCTGGCGCCTTTACCTGCTTTGGTTTGGAACGTCGCGAAGCTCTATGGGCAGTGGGGGCGATTGCTCAGTCTCGTCCGGGGCGCCTTCGCGGCATTGTTACCGGGGCTTCAGCTCCGACTTTGCCAGGAATGTCGCTGCAAGAAGAGGCTGTTTCTGATCTGTGGGCTACCGGTGTAGCTCCCAACGGGCACCCGACTCGCTTCATACGAGAAGAACTTAAACAAGCAGGCGTAGTAACCGCGGACGAGCTTTTAAGTTGCAACCTTGGCAAGGTGAAAGTGGCAGGCGTTGTCACCCACCGTCAACGTCCAGCAACAGCCGCGGAGACTTTGTTCGTCAATCTTGAAGACGAGACAGGCCTGATCAACGTCATAGTTTCGCGCGGATGTTGGTTGCGGTTTCGGGCCGTTGTTCGTTCTGAGCCTGCGCTTGTAGTGCGAGGCAGACTTGAACGACATGAGCGTGTCGTTAATGTCATCGCTGAGCGAATCGAAAAACTTGAGATCGAATCGGCTATCCCCAGCCGAGATTTCCGTTAAATGGCCTGCCCAGCGTCAGCCCAGCGGACGCCCAAATGGGCGTTCTTCTTGCCAACTGGCAAGGAAAGCTTCAGCCTTATAACACGCAGCCATGAAAGCTCCGTCCTCGTGATTAGCGGTCTCTTCAAGCAATGCCAACACAGTGTCAGCCGTTGAGGAACGCAGATCACCAAGACTCGTGTTCTGTGGTGCCCACCAAGCCAATGATGGCCCAACTGCACTCAAGAAATCCGCTGCGACCGGAGCGCTGTTTCGCCGCAAAATAGCCAAAGCCTTCGAAGAAATAGCTGCTGCAGATGTAGCGATGATCGGCGTGCTCCCCGCGGTCGCAGCCCCTTCTCCGGACATGGCACCTGGTTTAGAACCCACAAAAATCGCATCGACATCTGCCTTCCAAATTTCCCAAGGTTTGCCAGCAGGCCCTAAGTGTTCGACGCAGCCTGGACCAGCGTCCATCCATGCATCAGCGAGACTAGAACTGTCAAGATCACCTGCCACACACCCTTTGGCAGTCGAGACTTTCACCACTTCGCCCCCACTAGCTTCGACTTCTCGTGCAATAGCAAGACCGGTCTCATCGAAACCTTCGATAGCAACCCGCCAGCCGTTCGATGGTTTCGCGAAATACGAAGCGCAAGTTGTTGCTCCGACAGCTACCAGTTCCCGATCAAATGTGACGCCATCTCGATCTTCACGAGTGACCGGGTTCCGATTATCGTGGCGAAGAACAGGCTCCAGCGACGTTTGGTCAAGGCGCAAACCTGGACTCGTTAGTAATCGTTGGGATACAAATTCCTCTGCTAACTCGGAAGCCAGTGATGCAACCGCAACCTCAACTTCTTTAGGGTCGACTTTCAAACCGATAGTTGCACCACTCTTACGTTGTCCGGTAAGGGCAAACATGTAGGTCTGATGGCGTACCAACAGTTCGGCATTTCCCGGAACTAGTTTGGCTCCTAGCCGACTTGGACCTACATAGGCCTCAGCGCCAGGTAGGTCATAAATAACAAAGCCCTGCGTCGATTCGAGTTGCTTTATTTCCACGACTGAATTGTGCCACTTGTGGTGCCGTTCAGACAGGTAGCTTCTCAGCAAAGCCAGCCGTAGCGGCAATACAGAGCGATTGATACAGCCCGTCTGTGAGAAGTCGGATGCGCCTTTGGAAGGTAATGATCATGAGGGAACGTGATGACGGTCGAGTCATGGTCACCTTCGACCGTTCGTGGCGGGTAGTTAATGGGCCGAACGGACGATTAAAGAACTCCGCGACGAATCAGGGGACATCTGGTCCGCTGATGGGAAACTGCTGGTTTTTCGCGCTAAATGGGGCAGTGGTCCCGCAACCCGATGAAGTAAACCGCACAAGAAAAGTCACGTGACTTTAGATCCTTCCCAGTTCCTCAGTTACCGTCGTAGAGGTGAAGCGCTGGTTACTCCCCGCCGTGTTAGTCCCCATGCTTATAGCGGGAGCCTGCCGAGGAGGCTCTAACCAGTCATCGACCGTTGCGAAGCAAGATTTCAACACTGAGTCCTCGGTGCAGGGCAAAGCGCTTGCTCCTTTTGACCCAGCGCAAGGAGATCTCGCTGTTGGTCAACCAGCCCCATCTATCAGTGGAGTCGATCTTTTGACCGGCGAGAAAGTACTTGTAGCGCCCGCTGGCCGGCCGCTTGTAGTCGCGTTCTTTGCTCACTGGTGCCCGCATTGTCAGCGAGAAGTTGCGACGCTCACAGAGTGGCTTTTGGCGAATGCGTTGCCATCAACAGTCGACTTGATCGCCGTTTCGACATTTGAAGCGCCCGACCGCGGAAATCATCCCCCGGCCAAGTGGCTTTCCGACGAAGGCTGGAGGTATCCGGTTATCCCAGATACAGCGTCGATGACGGTGGCCGAAGCTTTCGGCGCGACGTCTGTTCCCTATTTCGTATTCATCGAGGCCGACGGAACAGTGGCGTTTCGTATGAGTGGAAACCTGGGCCCAAACCAATTGTCATTAGCGATGAAACGTTTGGCTGGCACATCTATCTGAGCATTTAGGGCAGGAAACCAAAAGGAGGACCGCTTTGGGGCCGGTCAGGTGCCACCCTAGGGCTATGTCTAGCCTTCCTAAACCGCTGCGCCACCCAGGTCGCATCCGCAAGGAAGGATCGTCTTTTCGAGTTCGGAGATCAGCGCGAGTTCGGGATCTTCTCGGCCCCGACAGTGTTGGTATCCGCCAGAGCCTCGTCGCTCTCGCTTTCAGCAGCCTCACAGCCGTCGTGGCAGGGGGATTTCTCGCAGCCATGACTGGCACCCTTCAGCGGCACCCCGGTCTTCTTGTGTTGGTTCCTGCTGCAATCGGAATGCGCGGCAACATTTTTGGTGCACTAGGCAGTCGCCTTGCCACTTCAATCCATGCAGGCACATTCCGGATGTCGCGTCGTCCGGATGCTTTAGTTGCCCAAAATGTGCTTGCTTCGGGGGTTTTGTCGCTAGTGACCGCGGTGATACTCGCGGTGCTAACGAAAATCCTTTCACCTGTTTTTGGCCTTGATTCCGTTGTTGCCGTAGCGGACCTAGTTGTCCTATCTGCGGTCGGGGCTCTCCTGTCGTTCTTAGTACTGATTGCTGTCACCCTTGGTCTTGCGGCGCGATCCGCACAACGCGGCTGGGACTTAGACGATGTCAACGCCCCGCTGGTCTCGGCTGTCGGTGACGTGGTCACGCTCCCAGCATTATTTGTCGCCACCTTCCTGCTTGAAATTGACATTCTCACGACGACTCTCGCGTCGCTGCTCGTATTGCTGAGCCTGCTGAGTCTGTGGTGGAGTCGCCGTAGTTTGTTGACAGTGATGCGACAGGTGTTGGCCGAGTCACTTCCGATTCTTCTTACGACCGGCATCTTGTTAGTAATCGCGGGTGTCGTCATAGAACACGAGTTGGCGACATTCGCGGCCAATCGAGCGGTACTTGTGTTAGTGCCAGCTTGTCTGGCGGCAGCCGGAGCAATCGGCGGTATTCTCTCCGGGCGGCTTTCCACAAAATTTCATCTCGGAGTTATCGAACCCACAGCCATGCCTGGTCGTCCAGCCCGACGAGATCTGGCAGCCGGATTGGGTTTAGCGCTGCCCGTACTTATCGTCAACGGTCTGCTGGCCCAATTCGCGAGCGTCTTATTTGGTTTCGAATCACCAGGGTTAGCTTCGCTCCTATGGATATCGGTGATTGGAGGAAGCATCGCCACGGTGCTCGCTGGAGCGATCGGTTATTACGGCACAGCGCTCGCGGTCCGAGTCGGCGTAGATCCCGATACGTACGGCATGCCTTTAGTAACAAGCTCCGTTGACTTGGGTGGAGCAGCCGCACTGGTTCTTACGATTGGTTGGTTGGGGTTGTCATGATCAGACAGCACTTCGGAAGGTTAAGAACCCGTCCCTCTTCCGGACCAAATTTTGTTACTGCACTCCTCTCTTATTGCCTAGCCTGTGAGACACGTCATGGATGACAAACCACGGAATTTGAAGACCTTGCTAGCTGAAGCGAAAGATGCTTCGGAACTAATGGTCGACCTTGCCTACGCGGCGTTGTATTTCGACGACGAGGGCATGGCTGAATCAGTGCTCGGTCTTGAAGAAGAGATGTCCGATCTCGTTCACGAGATGCGTTCATTAGCGATGCTTGCGGTTCGACATCCCCGCGAGGTTGACGGGATGAGTTCGGTGCTTCAGGTTGTTTCTTCCATCGAACAAATCGCGAATGCGGCGGTGGACATAGCGAAGATCGTTCTCCGTCAGATTGGAATTCCTCGTGCTCTTGTCGTTGATCTTGGCCAAGCCGCAGAGGTTTCACATCGCCTAGTTGTTGCCGATGGAAGCCACTTAGCCAACCGCCCCTTAGCTGATATGGAATTACCGGTCGTTGTCGGAATGCGCGTAGTAGCCATTCAACGAGGCCGGCGTTGGCTCACCGATGTCGGCGGTGAAGACATTGTGGAAGCAGGGGACGCGCTGTTTATGCGCGGTGAACCTGCCGGGATAGTTCGACTCAGAGAATTGGCAGCAGCTCCACCCTGGGTTCCCCCAGAGGCTGATACATCAGACCTTCTAACCGACCTTGACCGGGCGGTTGACACTCTCGTCGAAATGAAGAACATTTCTGAGACGGCGATAGGACTTGCGTATTCGGCGCTGGTACTCCACGACCTTTCCCTGGCGCGAGAGGTCAGAGCCCTTGAAGAACGGCTTGACGAAATGAAAGTGTCGCTACAGACGTGGGTTCTTCGCGCAGCAGCTGACGACGTGGACCCGTCACAGCTTCGGGGATTACTGCACTTGGCGGAAGCTGCCGAAGACATCGGTGATCAAGCACTTCAAATTGTTTCCCTGGTGCTCGATCAAGAAGATGTACATGCGGTCTTAGCGCTTGCCCTAGGCGATACCCACGATGTTGTTGTCCAGGTACCAGTTGCTCCAGGCTCCACAGCTGATGATGCGACCTTGGGTTCGCTAGGACTAGCTGTAGATCCTGGGTATCACGTTCTCGCTGTTCGCCGCGCGGCGGCATACATCTACAACCCGGGGAAAACAGTCACGTTGAGGGCGGGAGATGAGCTACTTGCGTCGGGCCCTGAAGAAGGTCGAGAACGGCTAGCGGCTTTGTGCGGCTATTCCATTGCAGTGGATGAAGAAACGGGCATGATCGACTTGACTCCTGCTCGATAAATCGAACGAGTGAAGACAGGCCTAAGGCGAACAGATTGCTAGCTTTGCTTTGATGTCGCTGTCGATTCTCACCGTTCACGCCCACCCTGACGATGAGTCTTCGAAGGGACCCGGGACCATCAGCATGTATTCATCGCAAGGTATCCGAACCACATTGGTGTGCTGTACCGGTGGGGAGGTGGGGGATATTCTCAATCCCGCTATGGACCGCACTGAAGTGCGAGAGAATCTGGCTTCTGTTCGACGAGCGGAACTTGACTCGGCTGCAGCGATCATCGGGTACGACGAAGTGGTCATGCTCGGTTACCGAGACTCAGGGATGCCCGACAGCGACGACAACCAGCACCCAGAGGCTTTCGCCAATGCCGAATTAGATACCGCTGTAGAGCGGCTCGTCAAAATTATTCGACGAGTTCGACCTCAAATAATGGTGACCTATCCCGAGGTGCAAAGCCGTTATCCGCATCCGGATCATCTGCAGGTCACAGCTGTAAGCCTTCCGGCATATGAGAGAGCAGGAGATCCAGATTGGTATCCAGAAGCGGGCCCACCATACGAGCCGTCAAAGCTTTATGCCCCCATCTGGTCGAGGCAGCGGCTGCTACGAGTCCATCAGGCTTTTGTTGATCGGGGTCTGGAGTCGCCGTACGACAAAAAATGGCTGTCGGGCAGAGACCGCGATGACCGCATTACTGCAGTAATAAAGGTCGACAACGCGGTAAGAAGAAAAGCTTTACTTGCTCACGCAACTCAAGTCGATCCACAATCACCGTTCTGGTTTGGTTTACCCGACGCGGTGCAAGATGCAATACATCCTTACGAGGAGTACATGTTGCTTCGATCACGAGTTGCTACCGAAGAGATTGAAGACGACCTTTTCGCCGGCTTGCGACACTTGGACGGCGGCACAGGCTGATGCAATTCTTGGGTGAGGATTTCGTCTCGAAGTGGGGAACCGCGCAGCGGCCCGGACTGGGAACTGCATCAGGTCTAGTTGTGATCAAGGTTGATGGTGGCCCGGATGGAAAAATCTCAGTAACTCTGGAACTCTCTGAGGGCTTGATAGTGAGCGCGTACTTAGGTTCGGGTCGTGGCCGCGACCTCGAACTGACTATGCCCTACGAGCTTGCTGTCGAACTGTTCTTGCGCCAAGCAGACCCTGCCGCGGAATACATGAAGGGCCGGCTGAAGATGAGCGGAGACATGAAACTGTGGCTTGACCTGCTGCCCTTATGGCGCAAGGTGTTTACTGACGGCGGAGAACCGCAACTCGCCGGGGAAACCAGTTTCTAGTCCTTAGCCCAGCAGCACTAACTGAGAACGCTCACACACCAGGGCAGCCGAGTGCCGGTTGGTTTACAACCGCTGAATTATTGTCCCAGTTCCAAGGCCCCCACCGCAGCACATAGTTACTAGTCCAAATTCTTTATCGGCACGATGCAACTCGTGCACGGCTTTCGTCATCAAGATCGACCCAGTGCCACCCAGTGGGTGACCCAGAGCGATGGCGCCTCCATTGGGGTTCACCGTATCCATATCTGGACTCATTTCTCGAGCCCAAGCCAATACCACCGAAGCAAATGCTTCATTGATTTCCACCACGTCAATGTCGCCCATAGTCATCTTGTTACGCTCCAGCAAGTGGTGGCTTGCCTCAATCGGACCCGTCAACATCAACACTGGATCGCTCCCGACCAGACATGTGTCGATGACCCGACCAATGGGCTGGAGCCCTTGCTCTCGTGCTTTGTCAGCGGTCATCAGAAGAACCGCGCCGCTGCCATCACTGATTTGTGATGACGCGCCAGCGGTATGCACTCCATCTTCGAGAACAGGACTGAGTTGGGAAAGACCCTCAAGAGTGGTCGGCCGCATGCCGCCATCTCGCGTTACATGATGGCGCTCCCCAGTCGCCGTCCCATCTTCGTCCAGCACTGGAACGTCGACTTCGACGATCTGAGTAGCGAAGCGGTCTTCTTCCCAGGCGCGTGACGCATTCTCTTGGCTGCGCAGGCCGAACTCGTCGCACTCTTCTCTTGTGATGTTCCACTTTTTTGCGAGTAACTCGGCGCCTTGGAATTGCGTCGTGTATTCGTAATGCTCCTTGTAGCGAGGAGTCGCCGTAAGCTGGCCCTTCTTGTATGAGGAGCCCATTGGGTTGCGGGTCATCGATTCGACGCCGCATCCCACTGCGCTGTCGACAACGCCCGACGCGACTAGCCCATAGGCCAGCGAGATCGCCTGTTGACTTGATCCGCATTGAGCGTCGACTGTCGTCGCCGCCACCTGCAACGGCATACCGGCCGCCAACCATGCTGTTCGAGCGATATTTGCAGTTTGCTCACCGGCTTGGCTGACGCAGCCACCTACAACCTGGCCGATGGTGGCTGGGTCAACGCCGCTCCGTTCAATGAGTGCTGTCTGCACTTCACTGAGAAGATCAGATGGGTGGATATTGCTTAATTCGCCGCCGCGCCGGCCAACTGGCGAACGCACGGCTTCAACGATGACGATGTCAGACATGCTCCAACCTTAGCCAGCCCCGCGACCAGATACCGGTGGCTGCGTCGCACTATCGCTCTAAGTAAGGAAGGTGGCGTGTGATCCCCACCTCAAAATCTAAATTTTGCTACGCGGCATCCAAATCGATATCGGGCAGGTGCTGCGCTGCGGCTAGGGCAGCCCTTGCAGCGGCTACTCCTTTGCGTCCTAGGTTGCGAGTCTGACGGGTCAGTCTCCGACTGCCAGAAGCCTGGTCGTGAATGGTTGGAATTTCGATGAGTCGGAGTTGCCTGGTCATGGAATAACTATGCAGGTGGGGTAGGACATCGAAATTCTTGCAGGGCGGCAAGGGCTCTGTTGGCATGTCCGAACCGCAGCGAGGTGGCTAGTGTCGGTGCCAGAGGCCCGAAAATCAAGGAAACAAGTAACTATGACTAATCGTTACGGCATCACCGTGCCGTTTGATGCACCTCTTAATGAGCAGGCGGATCTCTACAAAGAATTCACCGACTTGGGTTACACCGATCTTTGGAGTTCCGAAGCGGACGGAACAGATGGGTTTACTCCTTTAATCCTCGCTTCCCAATGGGCTCCCACACTTCGTCTCGGAATAGCGATTATTCCGGCCTACACGAGAGGCCCCGCCTTGATGGCACAACACATCGCTTCCATGTGCGAGGCAGCCCCAGGCCGATTTGTGATGGGAATAGGGTCGTCATCGAACGTCATCGTCGAAAATTGGAACGGTATTCCCTTCGAAGAGCCCTATAAACGAACTCGCGACACGGTTCGTTTCTTACGGAAAGCTTTAACTGGCGAGAAAGTCTCCGAACAATACGACGGCTTTGAAGTAAACGGCTTCACCCTTCGTCGGGTCCCCCAAGAGCAACCACCAATCCTCATAGCTGCTCTTCGGTCAGGCATGCTCCGGCTAGCTGGCCAAGAAGGCGATGGGGCGATAATCAACTGGCTGTCAGCGGAAGATGTCGCCACAGTCAAGCCTTATGTCGAAGAAGGAGGAGCGCAAAAAGAAATCGTCGCCCGCATTTTTTGCTGCCCCAACCCCGACATAGAAATTGTTCGTGCAGGGGCGAAACGAGCCATCGCGGCATATCTAAATGTTCCCGTATACGCCGATTTCCATCGTTGGCTTGGTCGCTCAGAAGAACTCGAAGGAATGTGGACCTACTGGGCGTCGGGTGATCGCAAAGCAGCTCTGGACGCGATTCCCGACCAAGTGGTCGACCAGCTCATCGTGCATGGCACTCCGGAGCAATGTCGAGAGCACATTGATCGCTACCACGCCATGGGCGTCACCACATCAGCTATATCGATCATGCCCTTCGGAGACATAGATCCAGTTCAGGCTGCTAGAGATTTGGCTCCGGCCGCACGTTGAGACATTTAATGTGAACTCAAGGAAAATCGAAAAAGGAGGCGGTATGAAGCTTGAGACCATCGATTACGAGGTGAGTGGTGGGGTAGCGCACGTCCGATTCGCCAGGCCAGCAGGTGCAAACGCAGTCAACCCTCAATTCTCTCGGGACCTGCGCAACGTGATGCTTGAGATCGAGTGGAACGATCAGGTCAAAGCAGTCTCAGTTACGGCTGAGGGCAAAGTGTTTTGCGCTGGTGGAGACCTCAAGGAATTCAACGAAGCAGGAGATGGTTTACCCAAACTCGCTAGCGGAATGCTCACTGACTTCCACGGAGGCATCTACAAAATGAATCGGATGGCGAAACCCTTTGTAGCTGGCGTCAATGGTGCTGCTGGGGGGGCAGGGCTCTCGATCGTGAGCGCGTTTGACTTAGTCGTCGCTGGTGAGTCCGCAAAATTCACTATGGCCTACACCAAAGCGGGCGTCACCCCCGATGGCACATCCACCTATTTCGTGGCGCGCCATATTGGTGTGAGGAGAATGCTGGATCTGACACTCACCAATCGCGTTCTTTCCGCCGAAGAGGCTGAACGGTGGGGTTTGGTCAATCGAGTAGTGCCGGATGACGAGGTGGACGCCGTAACCGCCGAACTGGCGCAATCATTGGCAGACGGTCCTTCATGGGCACTTGGTCATGCAAAACAAATTGTGTATGCAGGATTTGACAGCCCTCTCGAACAAGCGGGCGAACTTGAAGGGGTGACTATCGCCGCAGCTATGGGAACTCACGACGGTCAGGAGGGAATTGCCGCCTTCGTCGAGAAGCGCCCCCCGAACTTCACTGGACAGTAGATCGATCCCCGATTGAACCCCTCTGGTCGGCTGCTCTGATCCAGCGATCGACCAAGAATCCGCCGAATGGTAAAGCGCCTAACGCCATCGCGGTGAATGCCCGGTAAAACGTCCAACCCAAATCTGCAAACCAACGGAAGAGCGCTGCGACATACATCAGGTAGAGAACTCCGTGTATGGGACCCACCACGGTCACGCCTGCTTCGTAACTTGTTGCATATTTCATCGCTGTCGCGACGAGAAGGAGAAGGTAACTGGACGCCTCTAGGCGCGACACCAAGCGCAAAATTCGGTACATGGACTCAGTTTTGCGTACCTTGCCTCTTGTGACACCTCTCGTGGGAATTACAGGGCGAACTTCTCTAGGGGCAGTTTTGGCTCCAGGAGCCCCCCATCTGGTTGATAGTCCTGTCGATTGGTTCTTTGGTGAGTATGCGCGCCGTGTTCGAGAAGCTGGCGGTTTACCCGTGGAACTTCCCATCATCGATGACCCCGCGGCTTACGTTGACCGTCTTGACGCTCTGTTACTCACGGGCGGTGGCGACGTTAATCCTGAACGTTGGAAAGGCCCGAGTGACGGTTCGTTATTGGTTTCGGAGGAACGCGATGCCT
Source organism: Acidimicrobiales bacterium (assembly GCA_034399415.1). Classification (GTDB taxonomy): domain Bacteria; phylum Actinomycetota; class Acidimicrobiia; order Acidimicrobiales; family Poriferisodalaceae; genus UBA2110. Next base: position 2,810 of record DASCSY010000033.1, on the reverse strand, counting down.
TTGAATTTGAGTTGCTTGAGGCTGCTCTACGGGCCGAGATACCCGTTCTAGGTATCTGCCGCGGGCTTCAAGTCATCAATGTGCTTCTCGGTGGGACACTGGTGCCTCACCTTGACTGGGCTGAGGGAGACGGTCACTCGAAACGAACTGAAGACCGCACCCAACGCCGGCACCGTGTCGGTTGCGAAGCGGGCAGCATCCTACGGCAGCTATATGGCTCAACGACGTTGGTTAACTCGTTTCATCATCAAGCTGTTGATCAGCCCGGAAAAGAGCTACGAATAACCGCTCGATCCGACGATGGAACGGTCGAAGGTGTCGAACATGTCACAGCCAATGTTGTGGGTGTCCAATGGCACCCAGAAATGTTGGATGAGCTTGAACCAGTGTTCGGTTGGCTTGTCGATGTTGCTAGTCAGTGAACATAGATGTGGAGCCGACTACACCACGCCACGTTCGTGGAGGGCTTTGATCTCGTCGGCGTCGAGATTGAGAAATTCTCCGTAGACGTTTTCGTTGTCTTCGCCAATGGCGCGGAATAGGTCTAAGTCGCGAAGTGATGAGCCATGAAACCGAAGAGGGCTGTGAGGGAGTGGTACCTCCCCGAGGGTTGGATGCACAACCCATTGCAGAAATTTCCGTTCGATAAGATGCTCATCATTGACTACTTCGTCCACGCCCCGCACCACGGCGATCGGTACGCCGGCCGCTCCGAACAACGAAGTGACGTCTTCTCGCGACCTTTGACGAGTCCACTCTTCAACTAGTTCGTCGACAGCGCCCATGTGTTTGGCACGGTCCGTGTTATGGCGAAACCGTGGATCCTCGAGCAGGTCTGTTCTGCCGATGACCTCCAGAACGGAGCGCCAGTGACGGTTGGTGACAGAAATCAAGGCGACGTGCCCGTCAGAACATTGGTACACGTCGTAAGGAGCGACGCCCATAGCGGCGTGCTTGTTGCCAGTGCGGGGAGCTGACCCTGTTTGGTGCCATGACAGCATGTTTGAACAAAGCGTGTGGTACGTGGCCTCGGCCATCGATGTTTCAACTAACCGACCTTTGCCTGTTCGTTCGACATCAAACAGGGCGCTGACTATCGCCCCGTAGAGGTGAGCGCCGCCTAAGAAATCTATGAATGCAACCCCAGCCTTAACAGGTGGTTGTTCGGGGTGACCGGTCACGCTCATAGGGCCCATATGAGCTTGCACCGTTATATCCATCGCAGTTTGTGCCGAATCAGGACCGCTCAATCCGAATCCCGATGCGTGCGCGAAAACCAGCTTTGGGTTGACCTTCCAGAGTGACGGGGCGTCAATCTTCAACTTTTCAGGGACGCCGGGGGCGTAATTGACGAGAACCACATCAGCGTTCGTCGCTAAGCCGAGAAACATTTTGTGTCCCTCAACAGATTTCAGATCGAGGGTGACGGCTTCTTTACAAGAATTCAGGGCTGCGTAAGGTAGAGAGTCGCCCCTTGCCCTGAGCGGTTCGCCCCGGATCTGTTCGATTTTGATAACACGAGCCCCTGCCATTGCGAGAAGAAAGCCCGCATACGGGCCCTGATAAATCTGTCCGAGATCAAGGACCGTGACTCCGTGGAGAGGAAGGGCACGATTGTCGTTAGTCACTTGAAGCTTCCGCCCAGGATGTCGCGGGCCATGATCAGTCGTTGAACTTCGCTAGGGCCTTCACCGACTCGACGGATCCGCAGCTCGCGGTACCAACGTTCAAGAGGTAAATCCTTGGTAACTCCGACCCCGCCGTGGATTTGAATACACCTATCGACAACTCGGCTGCTCGCCTCGGTCGCAACCAGTTTTGCCATAGCTGCCTCGGTCCGGAAACGGTCCCCGCTATCGGCTTTCTGCGCAGCCTCCAAGACACAATACCTGGCGTGACGAATATCGATCTCGTTGTCGACGATCATCCACTGAATCGCTTGCTTTTCAGCTAACAGTGAGCCGAAAGTTTCACGACTTTTGGCCCAATCGATGGCCATTTCTTGAGCACGAATAGCGGGACCGATACAACCGGCTGCGTACGGAATTCGCTGCCGACTCAGGCGATCATTTGCAATAGCGAAGCCCCCGTTCACTTCCCCAAGGATGTTTTCTTGCGGAACCCGCATCTCGTCGAACTGTAATTCGGTCGCGTAATGGGTCGCGCGCAACGTGTGAACCACTCGGCGAACGTGGAAGCCCGGAGTGTCTGTATCAACAATGAAGGCAGTCACCCCGTTGCGTCCTGGATCATCGGAAGTGCGAGCGAAAACCAGCGCATAATCAGCCTTGTCAGCTCCGGAGATATAAAGTTTCGAGCCGTTAAGGACCCACTCATCGCCGTCCTGAAATCCGCGTGTCTGAATGGCTCGCGCCGGATCAGAGCCTCCAGACGGTTCAGTTAAGGCAAAACAGCCCTTTTTCTCTCCCCTCAAGGTTGGATAGAGCCACTGTTCTTTTTGAGTCTCGGTGGCCTCATATAGCTGAGCAAGCCCCGCCCCGCCGAAAACCCCATAACACGGGTTATACAAACCGGCCCGGTGTTGAGACATTTCGATAGCCATCAGGGCTCGTGTCGTGGTATTGAGACCCGGGCCTCCGTATTCCTCGGGAATGTCAAGTCCGTAAAAACCCATCGACTGAGTCATAGCCACAAGTCGGTCCTGGTCTTCGACAGCTAAAGAACCAGCGTCGGGGTCGAGTTCTTCTTCCAACGGGACGATTTCGCTTCGGACAAACCGTCTCGTCGTATCGACGATCATCTGTTGTTCTTCGTTAAGGGTGAAATCCATATCGGTCTCTCAGTTCGGG
>DASCSY010000032.1:0-18453 GCA_034399415.1 Acidimicrobiales bacterium | reverse complement strand
AACCGGCCATGAGCGATAGAGGTCGCGGCATCAGAAATATCGGTGAGAGGCCTTAGAAGCCCGCCGCTCGCCCACAGCCCTATCCCAACCCCCACCAGAACTGTAAGCGCGCCACCCACTAGCAAGATTAAGGCCAGGCTCTCTAAGGTGTTCTCGACCTCCTCCAAAGGGACTAATTCGAAATAGGCGACTTCATCCAGGGTTGACGCGGCTCCCGGTTGAAGCTGAAGACCAAACGCAAGTACCGGTTGATCATCCAGCCGATATCTCATTGTGAGTGCATTGCTTGTCTGGATGACTGCCGTCACCAACTCCGAGGGCAAGTCATTTGGCGTCAGCGAAAGCGATGTCCATGTCTCGTCACCGGTGCGAATGATGGATCTGCTGCCGCTTAGGCTTGGCAATGACTCGAGTAACTGAGTGAGATCAGGGTCCTCAGCTCGCAAAGCGCTTTGTACTTGGCGGGCGTTCGCGAAGAACTGCCGCTCGGAGGACTCTTCGCGTTGTTGAAGCATTGATTGTCGAGACAAGCCGTAAGTGATGACGACGAGTACCAAAGCGGCTACCGCCGCACCGAGAGTAAATGCTCCGATTACGCGGGCGCGCAACGGCAGACGGCGCCACGATAGGCCGCCGTTTTTCACAACTACGCTTGCAGTTTGTAGCCCATGCCACGCACGGTTACTACATGGCGCGGGTGAGCTGGGTCGGTCTCGATCTTGGTTCGTAGTCGACGGACGTGCACGTCCACCAATCGACCATCACCGAAGTAGTCGTAGCCCCACACTTGTTCCAGCAAGTGTTCTCGGCTGAGTACCTTTCCCAAATGGTCAGACAGTTCACACAGCAGATGAAATTCGGTCTTGGTGAGATGAATCTCGTTGCCACTCTTCCTGACTATGCCTTCGTCGGGAATGATGTCGAGATCACCAATGCTTCTCGGTGCGGCACTCGTGTCCTCGGATCTGACCCGTCGCAAAAGGGCGCGAATACGAGCCGACAATTCCTTAGGAGCAATGGGCTTCGTTACATAGTCATCAGCTCCGGCTTCTAGACCCGCAACCACGTCGTGAGTGTCGTCTCGTGCAGTGACCATGATTATCGGAACGTCGCTGCTTCGTCTTAGAGACCGGCAAACTTCAAAGCCATCCATGCCTGGTAGACCGATATCCACCAGTACGACGTCGGGGACAGCAGAATTGAAGTATTCCAGAGCATGTTCTCCGGTCTCTGCTTCTATGACGCTCCAGCCCTCATCTTCCAGAGCGAACCGCACCGCCGTACGAATTCGTTGGTCGTCCTCGATCGTTAAGATTCGAATACTCACATCCTAAATAGTGGCCGATGGTGGAGGGTCTTTGGGGTCAGTAACGATTTCTGCTTGATTTACGGCCTCACAGAGTTGTTCCCAAAGCAGCGGACCCGAAGCCATTACCCGCTTTTGAGGAGGTTCGTAGACAGCGACGCCACCTGCTGCTCTTATGATGGCGAGACCCGCTGCGACGTCCCACCACTGCACCCCAGTCTCATAAAAGGCATCCAGACGTCCGCTCGCTACTAGGCACAGATCGATAGCGCACGAACCCGTTCGTCGAATGTCTCGCACCTGAGGAAGCAACTTCGTTAGAACTAAAGCCTGCTGGACACGGATCGAGGAATCGTACGCGAAACCGGTCCCAAGCAACGCTGTTGACAGATCCATGCATGAAGTCACGCCAATGCTGAGTCCGTTGCGTGTCGCCGTGGAGTCGATTCGCGCCCTGTACATGTCATCACGAGACGTGTCGTACACAACTCCGACGATAGGTAGACCATCTAGTTCTATAGCGATTGACACTGAGTAGTTGGGAAAGCCGTACAGATAATTGACGGTGCCATCGAGCGGATCAATAACCCACTGCAAACCAGAACTACCTGCTATGAGAGTTTCTTCTTCTCCTAGTATCCCGTCATCAGGACGAGCCGTCCTGATTCCGGCGGTGATCACCCGCTCGGCATCATGATCGACTTGACTTACAAGATCCGTAGCGGTCGACTTGGGACTCACCTCACCGGTTTGTCGGTCACGGTGAACTTCGGCGGCCTGTCGCGAAAGGTCGACGGCGAGGTCAAGGAGCCTTTGAAGTTCAGCAGATGTTGGAAGTGAGTCGTTCAACGTCTGCGTGCCTTGAGCGAGGCAACGTCTGCCCATTCCGACATCGCCCGAAGCACCAGTACAGATACAACCGCGACGCCCAGGGCAGCTAACGCTGATCCGGCGGCTCCCGCGACGAAGATCCATGCGGATCGACTTTCGCTCCATTGGAGGCTACCCACAGCGAATCCCATTAGACCTCCGCAAATACTTGCGACCATTACCGCCGAAAATGCAAGGACTCGCGCCGTAACCGACGGCAAAGCCGTGGGCGCATGAGCGTCGCTGGTTGAACCCAATCTCGAACAAGGCTCTAGGGGGTCGACCACCCAAGCATCGTATTCCGATGTCGCGGTCAAGTAGACACGGATGGCAAACTGCTGAGGTGCGGAACTGGACTGTAGGCGGTGGGATTGTTTTTGATGCAGGTCGAGTTCTAATGGTTCACAACCAGCGACGTCGAGGACGTACCGATTGGAGTACCCCCGGAGGTGTTATCGATGAGGGCGAAACCGTACTGGAAGGACTCACCCGAGAAGTCAAAGAAGAGACAGGGCTCGTTGTCGATGACTGGACTGGTCCGGTGTACAGAGTCTCTGTAGAAGCCCACGATATGAATTGGTTATTGCGTGTGGAAGTTCACTTGGCGTCTCACTACGCAGGAGAAATCAAGATTGACGATCCCGACGGAATTGTTACAGCGGCTGAATGGATTCCCAAGACTCAGCTGACGCAACTGCTGGCCGGCCAACAACTATGGCTAAGAGAACCATTACTTGAGTATCTGTACGGGGAAGCAGAAGAAGGTTACGAATACAGGTACCGAATCGACGGCGTTGACTTGGATGATCTTCGAGTGCGGCGACTCTAGTTTGCAAGGATCAACTCCGTTCTACATGACTCTCGATCATCGTGGTTAGCTGGATTTATGGACGACCTGCCAATCCTCCACGTCGATATGGATGCCTTCTACGTTGAAGTGGAACGCCAAAACGACCCGAGTCTTATCGGCAAGCCAGTCGTGGTTGGCGGCGAATCCGACCGCGGAGTCGTTGCCTCCGCGAGCTATGAGGCGCGTTCGAAGGGCGTCCGATCAGCCATGTCGAGCGTGTTGGCCAAAAAGCTATGTCCAGAAGCTGTATTTGTGCGCTCAAACTTTGGTCGATATCGAGAGATTTCAAGACAAGTCCACGAAATCTTTTACACCATCACCCCTCATGTCGAACCAATTGCGTTGGACGAGGCCTTCCTCGATATCAGCGGTGCACACAAGCTTTTCGGCAGTTCCGAGACGATTGCCTGGCAGCTCCGAAACGACGTCTATCTGGGGGTAGGTCTGGACTGTTCGGTTGGAGTCGCTCGGTCGAAGTTGTTGGCCAAGCTTGCTTCCGTAGCGGCAAAACCCATACCTGCCCCATCGGGAGTCCAGTCGGGTCGAGGGGTTTTCGTGGTGCCCCCCGAGAGAGAAACAGCGTTCCTGCAGGCCCACCCCGTTGAAGCCCTTTGGGGAGTTGGTTCTGTGACCTTAGCTAGGTTAAGCGCATTAGGTATTTCAACGGTTGGAGAATTGGCGTCGGTTTCAGAGGCATCATTGGTGGAAGCCCTTGGAGCGTCCCACGGAGCGCACCTAGCTGAACTCAGTCGAGGGATCGATCGCAGGCGGGTTCACACGGAACGAGAAATTAAGTCGATAAGTCACGAAGAGACATTCGCTCAAGATGTATTTGAGCGAAGCCACTTGGTCAGCGAGATCGTCCGACTCTCCGACGCTGTCTCAACTCGTGCCAGGCGAAAAGGATTAGCAGGTCGAACTATCCACCTGAAAATCAGACGCCCCGACATGCGATATCTCACGAGATCAACGACGCTAAATGAGGCCGCCGACACCCTCTCGGCTATCTCAGAAACGGCTATCGAGATGCTAGATCACCTCGATCTCGCGGAAGGGGTCCGGTTGTTGGGAGTGGGTTTGAGTCGCCTTGGTCCGCCGGGCCCGCGACAACTCACCCTTCTGAGCGAACAATTATCTGATCCCGCGTGGGGACAGCTTTCTAAAGCGATCGACCGTATAAGAGAGCGATACGGCCAATCCGCGATTGGCCCCGGACTCCCCGCAAATGATGAGCACATAAAACCCCGTTGACGGCACTGATGTCAATCTGGAGCGGCTGTCGTTCTAGACTGGAAGAACCGACGAACGGAAGACCTTGTGCCGCTCTCTGACGACGAACAGCAGATCCTTCATCAAATAGAGAAGGAGTTTTATGACTCCGACCCTGAGTTCGCGCGCGAAGTCGGCGAGACGACTCTCTACCGTCATGCGCTTCGCAACATTAAGTGGGCAGTCATTGCTGGAGTAATCGGTCTAGTGGGTGTCGTCGCCGCGCTGCAGGTCCATTTTGGGTTGGCTTTTGTGGCGTTTTTGGCGATGTTCGTGTGCGCCGTAGTGATCGAACGAAATCTGCGGAAAATGGGTAAAGCGGGTTTCCAAAAGGTCACCGGCCAAGTTCGGAGCGGTCAAATCAGAGCCAACATGGGTGGACTGTCCGAACGAATGCGGAATCGCATGCGACGGGATGACCTCTGACTCACGGCGTTCATCCGAATATCGCTCTCGCAATCGATATCGGGGGTACGAAGCTTGCTGCGGGCGTAGTAACCGATGAGGGCCAAGTTCTAATTGCGAAGCGGGTCCCCACCCCTCAAACGTCGCAAAGCGAGACCCTGTTCTCGTCGTTGCTGGCCTTGGTCACGGAGGTTCTTGACGGCGATAATGAAATCGCTGTGTGCGGAGTTGGTTGCGGGGGTCCGATGACCCTTGACGGACAACAAGTATCTCCGCTCAACATTCCTGCATGGCGAGGATTTCCTCTTCAGGACCGTCTCCACGAAGGCTTGGAGATGACTGTGGCCATCGACAACGATGCTAAAGCCTTGGCCCTAGGAGAAGCCTGGTTCGGCGCAGGGAGGAACTTCTCAAATTTTCTCGCGATGGTGGTCTCTACAGGGATAGGAGGGGGGTTATTTGTCGATGGGCAACTTCTAGACGGTGCTGCCGGAAATGCCGGCCATATTGGCCATGTCGTCGTTGAACCAGATGGAGCTGACTGCGCCTGCGGTTCGCGGGGATGTCTAGAAGCCGAAGCCTCCGGTCCATCTATCGGCCGCAGACTTGGCGCTGATCCCAGCACGGCTGGCCCAGAAGAAAAACGACGGGCAGGAACCTTAGTGGGGCGAGCCGTTGCCTCGGTCGTGAATCTGCTTGATCTAGAGCACGCCCTCGTCGGTGGTTCGGTTGCCCTTTCATTCGGAGAAGAGTTTTTTGAGGCAGCGAACATCGAACTATCTGAGCGTTGCCGACTGGAATTCTCTCAGGGGGTTCGAATTTCACCGGTCGAACTTGGCGCTGACGCTCCACTGGTGGGAGCCGCAGCCATCGGTTTCCGGAGTTGCGGAATCAATGTCCGACCGAGATCGAACTGATTAGGATTGGTGTCGTGGCCGATCAGTCGGATGCTCTTCGATTGTTGTTAGGGGCGACGCGCGTCGCACTGCGACACCCTAAATTGTGGGTGACTGGTGTCTCAGCTGGGGGTCGCATGGCTCGCTCACGGTGGTGGCAGCGGTCACCGTTTCTGCCCGTTCCTGCTGAGGAATTTCTTCACTTCCGAATGGTCACCATGTATGGCGGTGATGGTTCCGCGGCCGTAGATCAGCGGGCAGATGACATAGTTGCTTGGTTGCAATGGTGTCGCACATGGAGGGCTGTGAAATCATGAGCAGCGACCGACGCTCGGTCCTTGCTGAACGGACCTTGGTTCTTGATGTTGGCTTTCGGCCGTTGTCGATCGTCTCTGTACGAAGAGCGCTCCTATTGGTGCTCGCTGAAAAGGCAGAGATTATTCACGAAACTCAACGTATCGTGCGCTCAGAAAAGCTCGAATTCTGGGCTCCGTCGGTAGCTCGCCTTCGCTATCACGTTGGCGCTCCGTATCGTCGAAGAGCGGCTTTACATCGTAAAGCTGTGTTCGCGCGCGACGACTACCTTTGCCAGTATTGCGGTCGCAGGGCTGAGTGCATCGACCACGTTCACCCGCGGAGCAAAGGTGGTGAACACACTTGGGAGAACGTCGTAGCTTGCTGTCGAACCTGCAACGTGGCCAAGGGTGACACACTCCCTGAAAATTCTCGGTTCCATCTTCAACGTGTTCCGCGTGCTCCAGAATCGATAGCTGTTGCTGTAGCGCTGAGGCGCGGCGGCCCACCTGAATGGGACAACTATATTTCGAGTCCACTGTCGCTCTCGGCATGAGCCCTCCCCGAGACTGGGTTGTAGAGAGGTGGAGCGGCGGGGTATCAGCGCTTCATCATCGCCCCATCCCACTCGATGGCCGCCGGAGACTTTCCATTCTTGAGTTCGAGGAGAAGGCTCTGGTGCTGGGTTCGAGAGGACCCGACCCACAGCTGTTTGAGAAAACCATTCGCCGGCAAAGCGGAGGGGGAATCGTTTGGCTCAACCCGCAAGAGTCAACCTGGATCGATGTTACGGTGCCCCGTGACGACCCGTTGTGGTCTGACGATTTAGGGCGGTCCTTTTTGTGGTTAGGCGAGACCATAGCGGCGGCCTTTACCGAGCTAGGCCTAAAGGCAGACATCCATGAAGGCACTCTTTCAGGTGATGGTGTCTGGTGCTTCGACAATCTCGGAACTGGAGAAGTCAAATTGTCGGATCGCAAACTAGTGGGTATATCTCAGCGCAGAACCAAGCGGGCCGCACGGTTTCAATGCATCTGGTATCGACACTTTGTGCATCCGCCAAAGGTACCGTTGCATAACTCCAAAGGGATTGGTTGGGCCGATGCGGGTCTCAGCTGCGCAACGACACTGGTACTCGACACGATCGTTTCGAAGCTACGCACTCGCTAAAAACCGTAGCAGCAACCACACAGGGTAGCTAACGAACGCTAATAGTGAGAATTATGACGACGTTGCGTGACAAATTACACGGTTGTCATTCAAAATTATTTACACAAAGTGGTGAAACTGCCTATAAATGGCTGGACTTGAGCCTTGTTGACCCATAAAGTGTCACGAAGTGGCGCGATAGGGAATGAAGTGGGTTAAAGCCTAAAGAACTTCCCAGCCACGAAAGTCTTTCCCACACAAGGTGGGACTAACTCGTGAGGGCAAAAGTGGAAGAGCTATTCGTCGGCCAGTTTGAGCACGCGCTCGACGCCAAAGGACGAATTGTGCTGCCCGCTTCCTTTCGGTCTTCTTTTGACCAAAGCGGCTTCTTGATCAAAGGAAGCGAAGGCTGTTTGGCGCTACTCACTCCAGAGCGGTTCCGAGAGATCGCTCAAACAATGGCTTCGCGCTCAGAAGAAGGTGACGTTCGCCACCGATCAGCGAAGCGGTCGTTTGGTGCAGGCGCTGCACGCATTCTGCCGGACAAGCAGGGACGGATTGCGGTTCCAGAAGACCTGCGTTCTTTCGCCCACCTCGAAAGGGAGTGCGTGGTTGTCGGTGTCATAGACGAGGTCGAGATTTGGGACAGATCCAGATGGGAAGAGATCACCGAGGTGGGGGACTCGCTATTGGAGTCACCCGATGAGTTCACCGAAACGGCAGGCGGGGCCAATAGTGATCTCAACACCTAACGAGGCGGGGCCAAGCCCTGAGAACGTCATGGGGGCGGAGGTGACTTTTGAGCACCTGCCGGTGATGCTTACCGAAGTTCTCGAGGTTTTCCACGCCATAGAGGACGGACTGATCGTTGATGCAACCGTCGGGGGTGCAGGTCATGCGCGAGCGCTACTCCGGCAAGCACCCGCAATCCAGCTATTAGGAATCGATCGAGATCCCTCGGCAGTCGAGATGGCAACGCACCGTGTAGCTGAATTTGGGTCTAGAGCCCAGGTGATGCACGGCAGATTCGACGAAATCGGCCAAATACTTGACCTCGACGGAAGAGAACTCAGTGGAGCAGTCTTCGATCTTGGTGTCAGCAGCCACCAGCTCGACACGCCGTCTCGCGGGTTCTCTCACCGCCATTCGGGTCCCCTCGACATGCGAATGAACCTTCACGACCAATTAGACGCTGCGAAGATCATTAACACCTACAGCGAAGATGAACTGGCGCGTTTACTCCGCGACAATTCCGATGAGCGATTTGCGCGCAGGATAGCGGATTCGATCATTTCCGCCCGCCCGATCGAGTCAACGAAAGAACTGGCCGACGTGGTCCGTGCTGCAGTTCCTGCAGCGGCGCGTCGAAAGGGACGACATCCCGCTAGGAAAACTTTCCAAGCGATTCGTATAGCGGTGAATAGCGAACTTGACCTGATAGAGCCCGCTTTAACTCAGACAATTGAACGACTCAGACCGGGAGGTCGACTAGTCGTTCTTTCTTATCATTCAGGAGAGGACAGAATAGTGAAACATGTTCTACGTGACGCGGCCGACGGCGTTTGTGTGTGCCCGTCAAGCCTGCCCTGTGTATGTGGTTCTGAACCTAACGTCAGGCTCCTTAGGCGAAAGGTAATTCGCCCAGGTGTCGAAGAAATCGAGCGAAATCCCAGAGCGGCAAGCGCCCGGTTTCGAGCGGCAGAACGCCTGAGTGTAGGAGAGGTATAAATCCGTTGGCCGCAGCGATCATCACAGACCTACCCGTGACCCCTGATGTCATCGAATCAGTGGACGGATCACGGCTAACGATGCGCAGTAATCGTCGATCATTCGGCAATCGCGTGTTGGGAGTGACCACCCTTTTTGGTGTCACTGCCCTGATGATGCTCTTGGCCCACACAGTCATCGGTTCCATGATTCTTGCCAGGCACGTGGAACTTGACCGTCTAGATAAATTAAAGGACCAAGAACGAGAGTCAGTCCGCGAACTTGAGATCGAACTCCAAACTCGAACGGCTCCCACAGAAATCGAGCTACTGGCGAATGGGGACATGGGTATGGTCCCTGCGAAATCCACCACACAAATCTCAGTTCTTGCCGAACACCTCGATTCCGGTCATCAACTTGAGCCGATCCTTTTCAAACCAAGGATGGGTCGCGAGTGGTCGTCGGTCGATCGGCTATTGACAGAAGCACTAGCTATCGCCGCCTCCAACAGCGGTCGATAGGAAAGAATCCGGGCATTCAGTGGCGTCGTCTGTTGAAACCCGACCAAGGCCCTCATCGGATTCGACGAGTCACATAAACGCTTTTCGTTCTCCGATAGGAGCCTCGCTGCTATCGGAACCTCGGGGCCGGGTCGGCTACCGCGGCAGACGAATCGGACTGTTCATTCTGGGTACCTCTTTACTGCTATGTCTGATTGCAGCGAGGTTGGCGGATATCCAAATTCTCAATAGTGAACGGTACATAGGCGACATCGATCGGCACATAGCGGTCTCCTCGATCAGCGGTTCGCGCGGAGCAATTCTCGACAGAGATGGGTCGGTTCTCGCCGTTACCGACACCTTGCCCACGATTGGCGCCAACCCCGAGTTTGTGGCTTACCCATGGGCTGCAGCTAAAGCGATAGGCCCGATACTTGGTGTGTCACCCGAAAGTCTTATCGACAAACTGACTAGCAGTAGGGATTACATCCACCTAGCGCGACAAGTAACCCCCGATACCGCCGAATCGATTCGGAAGCTTCAATTAGCTGGCATCGAAATCCGAGACGAAGTAGCCAGGCGGTACCCCAACGGCCCTGAATTTGCACGAAATATCCTTGGTCGTGTCGATAGGGATCAAACTCCGCTCAACGGTATTGAACTGCAGTTCGCGCACCTTCTCTCCGGGGCACCGGGGATGCGTAAGACTTTCGTGTCGTTGAACTTGGACTCGATCAGACTGCCAGGAGGTGATCTGTCATTCGAACCAGCGCAGCCAGGGCAAAATCTGATTACAACCCTCCATTCGGGGACTCAATTTCAAGCTGAACGCGCTCTGTTAGATGCCATTCAGGTAAATGGGGCACAGCGCGGAACAGCAATAGTTCTAGACGTCCCGACCGGCCAAGTGCTCGCGTTAGTGGACATCAACCGCTCCGGAGAATCCGGTGAAACTTACGTCGCCGGCAGCAGCGGATCCTACATACACGTATTTGAACCCGGATCGGCGACCAAACCCTTCACCATCGCCGCAGCCTTGGAGGAAGGCAGTATTTCCGACGACCAGATCCTTGACGTCCCCCATCGGTACCAGTATTCCGATAAAGAATTCAAAGAGCCGTATGTCAACGAGGATCGACAATTGTCAGTAAGGGAAATACTGGCGCAATCATCCAATATCGGAACCATTCGCATCGCAGAAAGACTCGGCAAAGACAAGCTGTATCACTACCTGAAAAATTTTGGATTCGGACAATTCACAAGTGGTCAGACAGATGCTCCGGCCTGGCCTGATGAAGCGAAAGGAACACTTCGCCTACCCCAACAATGGGAGGGAACTGGATTAGCGACCATAGCGTTCGGCCAAGGCGTCTCTGTCACAGCGATGCAACTAGCAGCAGCGTTCAACACCATTGCCAACGACGGAAAATACGTCGCACCGAGCTTGATACTCGGAACAGCTGGTTCTGATGGGGTGATCCATCCAATTCCGCCTGCAACGCAACGCCAAGTCATACGCGCGACCACTGCAGCCACGATGCGCGAGATGCTTACTGGCGTGGTGACACAAGGAACTGGAAGGCGAGCAGAAGTTAACGGTTACTCAGTTGCTGGCAAGACGGGGACAGCAATGAAGACGTGGTCCAACAAAGGCGAAGACGGAGTTGGCTACAGCGATGACTACACGAGCATCTTTGCGGGATTTGTCCCCGCTAGCGATCCAGCTGTCACGATTGTCATCGTCCTCGATGAACCAGATGAACACCTCGCAGGATTGACCGCAGCTCCAGTGTTCTCGGAGATAGCTACCGGCGCGTTGAGACAACTCGGCATTCCGGAAACGAAGTAGTCGAGGATGAACGGGACCTCTCTTACAGAAATTGTTGCCCACAGCGGCGGCCAACTTGTAGGACGACCATCTTCAAACAGTGACCGACTGAGGGTGTTCGGGATTAGCCATGACAGTCGCGGTGTGAGGAATAATGATCTCTTCGCGTGTATACCCGGAGAAAAACACGACGGGCATCTGTATGCGGCCGAGGCCGTAAAAGCGGGAGCCGCAGCACTTCTGGTCGAACGCGAACTCGATAGCGCGGTTCCTCAGATCATCGTCCCCGACGTTCGTAAAGCCCTAGGCCCGATCGCCGCCACTATTAATGGGCATCCCTCCAAGCATCTGAAGGTGGTGGGAGTAACAGGGACAGCAGGAAAGACCACAACCGCACACGCGTTGACCCAGATACTTAGAAGTTGCGGCCTGAACGCCACCGCTATAGGCACGCTCGATGGCGCTCGCACCACCCCTGAAGCACCCGAATTACAGAGTTCACTTGCTCACCTACTCGATGGGGGAACCGATTGGGTGTGCATGGAGGTGTCCTCGCACGGTCTTGAATTAGGTCGCGTTGGCGGCACCGACTTCGTCGCAGCGATGTTCACAAACCTGAGCCCTGAACATCTCGATTTTCACGGAGATATGGACCGGTACTTCGCAGCTAAGAGCGCACTGTTCGACGAGAGATCCCAAATGGCAGTCGTGTCGATCGGCGATGAATGGGGCAGGCGTCTGGCGCACGTTCTGAGCGCGTCGCGCGACGTAGTCGAAGTTGATCCCAACTTGATTCAAGACCCTCAGATCACAGCTAACGGAGCCAGATTCGTCTGGCGCGAGAAAGAAATAACAACGCCACTCATCGGATACTTCAACCTGCTCAACTTACTACTAGCCGCCGAAACCCTGAACGCGTTGGGCTTCGAACCAGCAGCCATAGCGCGCGGACTGCAGCTTGTAGACCCGGTCCGAGGAAGGATGGAACCGGTATTGGTTGCCGGTTCCGATCTGCGTGTTTTGGTCGATTACTCCCATAAGCCCGAGGCACTATCCCAAGCCCTGAAAGCTGCCCGAAGCATCGCAGCTGGACGAGTATGGGTCGTATTCGGAGCCGGCGGTGATCGCGATCGAGAAAAACGGCCCCTCATGGGGGAGGTAGCCAACGATTTGGCTGATGAAGTGATCATCACGTCAGATAATCCACGCTCAGAAAATCCAAGCGACATAGCCGACGAGATTCTTGTGGGAGCAGGAGCAGGAAGCACCAAATCTCGGATCATTCTCGATCGAGCTGAGGCAATTCGGTCAGTAATCGGTGAAGCGAAATCGGGAGATCTAATTCTGGTAGCCGGCAAGGGCCATGAAACACACCAAACGATCGGTGCTCAGCGACGACCTTTCGATGATGCCCTCATCTGCCAGCAAGCTCTTTTGCAGCGGGTTGAAGGTGACGGCCGATGATCGCGCTCCTAATAGCTGCAGGCGTGTCGATGGGAGTGAGCTTGATCGGCACGCGAGCCTTAGTCCCTTGGCTGCGAGACCGCGGCGTCGGCCAACCCATACGTTTAGACGGCCCCGAAGGTCATTACATCAAGGCCGGGACCCCCACCATGGGTGGGGGTGTGATCGTCGTCGGGGCAGTAGCCGGATACCTCGTAAGTCACCTCCGAGCCGAAACAATCGTCACTCGTTCAGGAATAGTTTTATTGGTAGCCATCGTCGCTGCGAGTGCCGTTGGGCTAGTCGACGACTGGATCAAAGTCAGTAGAGAGCGGAATCTAGGGCTCAACAAATCTGCCAAGATCGTTGGATTGTTGGGAGTAGCGATCGGATTCGCGATTCTCGCGATGTACTGGGCTCAAACAAGTCCCGTAATCGCCCTGACTAGAGCCGATTTGCCCGGCATCACGCTAGGGAAAGTCGCATGGGTCATCTGGGCTGCGGTTCTGGTCATCGCTACAGCGAACGCCGTCAATCTCACCGACGGGCTTGACGGACTGGCAAGTGGTTCGGCTGCGATCGGCTTTTCGGCCTTCGTAATCATCGGATACTGGATTTTTCGCCACCCCGCTAGCTACGAAGTCAGTCATGCGCTGGACCTTGCCATCGTGGCTGCTGCGATGACTGGAGCTTGTATC
This sequence comes from Acidimicrobiales bacterium, assembly GCA_034399415.1. GTDB lineage: Bacteria > Actinomycetota > Acidimicrobiia > Acidimicrobiales > Poriferisodalaceae > UBA2110. Next base: position 5,238 of record DASCSY010000032.1, on the reverse strand, counting down.
GGCTTTCTTTGGTGGAACGCTCCCCCCGCTCGGATCTTCATGGGAGACACCGGGTCACTCGCGATTGGTACCGCTTTCGCCGGTTTAGCATTGCTGCTGGAAACGCATCTGCTTTTGCCGATCATTGGCGCGCTCTACGTTCTCGAAACCCTCTCAGTGATTCTCCAAGTCGGTAGCTATCGGATCTTCGGGCGACGCGTTTTTCGGATGGCGCCGATCCACCATCATTTTGAGTTAGTCGGTTGGCCAGAAACGACGGTCCTGATTCGAATGTGGATCATCAACGGGATCTGTGTCGCATTTGCCTTAGGGGCGTTTTACGCCGACTTCATCGGACTTGATACAGCTGCCATAGCTAACCCACTGGTCGTTAAGGCGTTGCTGTGAACACTCCAAATCTTTCCCATGTGCTGGTCGGTGGACTGGGGCTAACCGGTCAAGCGGTCATCAAGGCTTTACAGGCCCGCAACCATCAAGTCCTTGCAGTAGACGATCATCCACAATCAGTCCAAGAGACAGCCCGGAAATTGGGAGTTGAACTCATCGACTCTGCCTCGGCGACAGAGCTAAAACGGGCGTTACTAGGCGCCACCTCAGTGGTACCAAGCCCGGGAATTCCGTCCCACCACCTGCTGTATCGGTTGGCTGATAATTCGAATACTCAAGTATTGAGTGAACTCGACCTTGCAGCCATATGGGATGACCGGCCCTGTGTCGCTGTCACCGGCACCAACGGGAAAACGACAGTGACCGAACTCACCTCCCAAATGTTTAGCGCTTCCGGGATGAGAGCAGCTGCTGTCGGCAACACCGAAACCCCCTTAGTGGCGGCAATTGACGACAAAACGAACAGATACGAAATCTTTGTTGTGGAAGCTTCATCCTTTCGTTTGGACAGAGTGGAGCGCTTTCGCGCCCACGCGGCGGCGTGGCTTAATCTTTCCCCTGATCACTTGGATTGGCACGGAGACTTTGACTCTTACGCCACCGCTAAATCCAAGATCTGGGAGACCCAACACACAGATGACATAGCGGTAGCCCCTCACGATGACCCAGCGCTAGCGCCATGGACTAGCAATATCTCAGCGCAGTTGATCACCTTCGGACTCGGTGAAGGAGACGTGCACTGCACTGAGAGAGAGCTCATCGCTCACGGTGAGCGGGTACTTAAGGTTTCTGAACTTCGTAGGTCCCGGCCACATGATCAACTCAATGCATGCGCAGCAGCGGCTCTTGCCTTGTCGATGAATGCCTCGATCGAATCCGTCGCGGAAGTGCTAGCACAGTTCGATGGGCTCGCCCACCGTCTCGAGTTCGTCGCAACAATCAACGGGATTCACTTTTTCAACGACAGCAAGGCCACGACCCCGCACGCCACGGTGGCCGCCATAACCGGGTTTGAGCAAGCCGTATTGATCGCAGGAGGCCGCAACAAGAATCTTGATCTTTTCGACCTCAGAAGGATCGCTCCAAAGCTTGCCGGAGTCGTAGCGATCGGCGAATCTGCAGAGACGTTGAGTCAAGTTTTCGATGGTGTCGTTGCGACGACCGTGGCTCATTCGATGCAAGAAGCAATTGAAAGCGCGACAGAAATAGCGAAAGTCTCCGGGGGGGACGTTGTGCTGTCACCAGCATGTGCATCATTTGACTGGTATCAGAGTTACAACGAACGAGGCGACGACTTCAAGCAGAGAGTTTTTTCACTCGAACGAGAGCAGCTTCAGTCATGACTGCCCTTTCGAACTATCGACAAGGCCATGTCGACCAACATGGCGAATCTCAAGGGCCGCCAATGCGTTACGTGGCGATGCTCGCATCCGTTTTGTTACTGATGCTGACGGGCGTTGTCATGGTCCTTTCGGCATCGACTCCAATCTCTATCGGCCGAGAGGGTGACGCTTTCTCTTTATTCGCGAAACACGCCATCTCAGTAGCAATCTCGGTATTCGCTTTGCTGTTTGCAGTCGGACGCGACTACCGAAGGTGGAGGCGCTTAGCGCCCATTCTCCTTATGGTCGCAGGGCTTTCTTTAATTCTGGTCCTCATGCGAGGACGCGCGGTTAATGGCAGCGCAAGCTGGCTCGAATTCGGTCCCTTTAGCTTCCAACCTTCGGAACTAACCAAATTCGCGCTAGTGATCGCGATCGCTTCATTTTTGGATCAGCGACGCTATTTTCTCGACCGCCTAGATCGGGTCACGTTGCCAGTCGGGATCTGCGTCGCCGCCATTTGCAGCTTGATTCTGCTTCAACCAGATATGGGAACAGCTGCCATGATCGGCTTCATTACCTTGGGCATGATGTGGGCAGCGGGCGTGCCATTCACCCACCTTTGCTTGTTGGTGACGCCTGGAGTGATTATCGGGTTGCTTGGAGTATTTGGCGCACCGTACCGGAGAGACAGGATTGTTGGGTTTATCTCTTCTACGGACAACATAGAGGGAGCGGGTTGGCAAGCAAGTCAGGGTCTGGTCAGTTTGGCGAACGGCGGACTGAGAGGGACAGGCCTTTCTGCCGGCCACGCTCAATGGGGGTGGGTCCCTGAAGCACACACGGACTTCGTCTTTGCTGTGGTGGGAGAACAACTTGGCTTTATCGGAGCATTAGCGATCCTGATTTTGCTTGGCACGATCATCCTGACTGGATTTCGAACCGCGCAAATCGCGCCTGATGTCTTCGGGTCGTTGCTAGCTGCGGGGATATCTGTCTGGTTCCTCCTTCAAGTGCTTGTCAATCTTTGCGGTGTGCTCCGGCTGCTTCCGGTCACGGGCGTGACCCTGCCATTTATCTCCTACGGCGGAACCTCGCTAATAATGAACGCGGCGGCAGCAGGGCTACTACTCAACGTCGCGCGACAGTCACGATGAAACCGAAAAAGACCAAACGAAGCAAACCCTCCAAAGGAGGCTTGGTGGTCGCCGGCGGGGGTACTGCTGGGCACCTGCTGCCTGGGATAGCAGTCGCAGATGAACTTGTTAATCGCGGATGGCCTCCTGAAGGGGTGCTTTTTATGGGCAGCTCTCGCGGGATTGAAGCAGAGAAGGTTCCAGCAGCGGGCTACGAACTCTTAGCGTTGAGCGGTCGAGGACTCAACGGCCGCCAGCTTTCGCTACAAAATCTTCTGAATCTGATGGGCATTATTTGGGCGGTCCTCCGGGGAAGCTGGATGGTGAGGCGAAGGCGTCCCAGCATCGTGTTGTCTCTAGGTGGTTATGCGGCGTTGCCGGCCGGCATTGGCGCCTTGCTTTGCAGAGTTCCACTGGTCTTGGCAGAACAAAACGCCGCAGCATCAGCATCAAATCGTCTCATGACGAAGTTCGCCAAAGCTGCAGCGGTGCCATGTTCGGGAACCGGGCTAAAGAACGAGGTGGTAACTGGGAACCCAGTGCGTCGCGCCGTCCTTGAAGCAAACCATAAAGGTCGATCACTTCGCACTGAACTGGGCTGGCCGGAAGATCAACCGGTAGTGGTGGTGTTTGGCGGCTCCCTCGGATCTCGTCGCATCAACGAAGCAGTATGGGAAGCGGCGCGAATAGGTGATTTGCCATTAGTCCACCACGTGGTAGGTCACCGCGATTGGCGGGATCTACCAACGAGCCTGCCAATCAATGTGATGTCCCACGAATACGATGATGATCTCCCCAAAGCTATGGCGGCATCAGATCTCGTGGTTTGTCGGCCAGGCGGTTCCAGCGTGGCGGAGATTGCAGTCTTAGGACTGCCGGCAGTGCTGATCCCTCTGCCCAACGCACCGAATGACCATCAGCGTCGCAACGCCGAGCGTCTGGTCGACGAAGGATTAGCAGTCTTGATACCCGACGAAGAACTCAACGGGCAACGTTTTCATGATGAAATTGAGCGGATGCTTTTGAGGTTTACAAGCGATACAGATCCCGACATAGCGCGCCGCGAGCGCAGCGTCGGACACGACGACGCAACAGAAAAGGTGGCCGATCTGGTGATAACCCACTGCCTAATGCCACCTATCGCGTTACATGGGAAAGATGCCACGCTTTGAAACCAGTCGACCCCTCACAGGGGCCCCTGAGCGATGGCGCAGCCATCCACGTGGTGGGCGCGGGTGGAGCGGGCATGAACGCCATCGCTGTGGTCCTGATTTCCATGGGGTACCGAGTGAGCGGAAGCGATCTCCGCGACTCGGCTGGTGTTAATCGGCTTCGATCCCTAGGAGCGAGAATAGAGATTGGGCATGCGGCCGCCAATCTCGGCGACTCGGACACCGTATGCAGGTCGACAGCCGTGCCCGATAACAACGTCGAGATCGTTGCAGCGTTAAAGCGGGGCTCGCCGGTATTCACCCGAGCCCAAATTCTCGCGGAAATCTGCGCTAAAAAGCGCTCCATTGCAGTAGCCGGCACTCATGGGAAAACCACTACCTCCTCCATGTTGGCGCTGGCGCTGATGGCATCGGATCTTCATCCTTCTTTCATCGTTGGGGGAGACCTGAACGAGATTGGTTCTGGCGCGGTCTGGGATCAAGAAGGTGATCTGTTCGTAGTAGAAGCAGATGAATCCGACGGAACCTTCCTGGAGATAGGGGCTAACGCTTGCGTTGTGACCAACGTCGAAGCTGACCACCTCGACTATTTCGGTTCCTTTGAGGCACTAGTAGCAGCCTTCGAAACCTTCGTTGCCTCGACGCAAGGACCGCGGGTGATATGTATCGATGACCAGTATGCAGCGGGCATCGCAGGGGTAGTTCGCGAATGCGTTACCTACGGCACCTCAGAGAACGCCGACTATCGCATCGTTGATGTAGAGACTTCCCGTTACGCATCGAAATTCGGCTTACAACACGGCGGTGTTCAACTGGGAGAATGCGTTCTTCCGATACCAGGCATCCACAATGTCCGCAATGCCTCGGCAGCGTTGAGTGCGGCTGTCGAACTCGGCGCGGATCCCAAGGAGGTAATAGCGGCACTTGGCAGATTCGCGGGTGTGGCGAGAAGATTCGAATTTCGGGGCGAACAATCTGGCGTTGTATATGTAGATGATTACGCGCACCTTCCGAGTGAGGTGTCTTCAGCGCTCGATGCAGCAAAGGCGGGTGGCTGGGGAAGGATCATCGCGGTGTTTCAGCCTCACAGGTACAGCCGGACAGCGGAACTTTGGAGAGATTTTGAGCATTCCTTTGTAGACGCGGATCACCTCATCCTCACCGGCGTTTATGCCGCAGGTGAACCGGCTCGTCCCGGAGTTACAGGTGACTTGCTGCTCC
>DASCSY010000031.1:0-18474 GCA_034399415.1 Acidimicrobiales bacterium | reverse complement strand
AACTGCGTATGTACCAACGTCGCTCACACGGACGATGGAGATGTCTGGTGGGAGGGCCTTACTGAAGAAGCGCCGGCTCGTTTGATCGATTGGAAGGGGCAGACGTGGACTCCAGAAGCTGAGCAGCCAGCCGCCCATCCGAACGCCCGATTCACAGTCCCTGCGGCCCAATGCCCATCGATCGCCGCCGCCTGGGAAGACCCCGCGGGTGTTCCGATCTCCGCGATATTGTTCGGCGGTCGACGAGCCACGACGGTACCGCTGGTATCGGAAGCCCTCGATTGGGAGCATGGTGTCTTCTTGGGATCGGTGATGTCCTCAGAAAAGACCGCCGCTGCTGCGGGAGCGATTGGTCACGTTCGTCGAGATCCCTTCGCAATGCTTCCGTTCTGCGGTTACAACTTCGGTGATTACTTTCAGCACTGGCTCAACATCGGAAAGAGCGATGGAGCAAAACTTCCGAAGCTGTTCTACGTTAACTGGTTCCGAAAAGACGACGAAGGTCGTTTTATTTGGCCGGGCTTCGGCGAAAATTCGAGGGTTCTGAAATGGGTTCTAGGCCGCGTTGCTGGCACCACTGAGGCGGTTGAAACACCTATCGGAATGGTCCCGAAAACTGGGGACCTCGATGTGACTGGGTTAGATCTGACTACGGACGCTCTCAACGCTCTGTTGTCAGTCGACGCAAACGAATGGCGTAACGAGCTCGCGTTGATTGAGGAGCATTACGCGTTAATAGGCGACCGACTCCCAGATGAGATGAGACTTCAACTTGAGCGTCTCACCGACAGACTCGCCACCTAGATCTCTTGTTGGCCTTTAGGTCGCAGCGTCGTCACAGCAGAACCAAAGCTCGAATCCCGAGGCCCATAATGAACAGGCCGCCCCAACCGTAGAGCAGGTGAAGTTGACCTTTGAGTTGGTTTCTGTAGCCGTAGAGAACGCCGACTGTTGTTGCTGTCAGCACTCCGTAGAAGACATGGAAATTCTGTGGTCCGCCGTTTCTGGCGTCAAGATGCACCGCAGCGAGAGTTACTTGCACAAAAACCCAAGTTTCGACGAAAGCTGTGAACCACCAAAGTTGCGGGCCTCTTAGCCGAGGTAGCCGTGCCGAGGCCAACGCCCACATGCCAGCTAAACCGTTTCCTATGACTAGGACCCAGCACGCTATGAGGTGAAGCGTGCTCAGCACTCGACCATCAAGCTGTCTGATCCGCAAGTAGATGGAGGAACATTGTCAGGTTCCGCGCATCGCTATGTCCATCGGTAAGTCTTAACTCTGCCGGCGTTTTGGCTGCTTCATCACTCATTGCTACGACGTCGAGGGCTCTGAGGAGTCCAACAGGTGCGCCTTGGTCGACCAAGGTTGCTACGTCACGGGCAATGTGTCGACCACGGAGACCTCGATCGCGAATGACTGCCCGAATGACGATCCTCAGTATTGTGCAAGCCGAAGCCGGTGATAGCTCGACGATGTCTTGGGCCTCCGCATAAAGCGGAACGAGGTTCGCCGGCAGGCCTACCGGCGCCGAAGCCGCTTCAGACTCAGGCTCAACGCTCAGACCACCGCTCCCGCGTCGCGAAGCTTGACAATATCGTCAGTGTCGAAACCGGCAGAGTGAAGTACCTCGTCGGTGTGCTGTCCTGGATGGGCCGGTGGGCTTTGGATCGTCGGCTCAGTCCGACTGAATCGCGGCGAAGGGTTCGGTTGGGTCACACCTGCGACCTCTGTGAATACTTCGCGGTGTTGGTTGTGGGGATGCGCGGGCGCTTCGGCAAGCGTCAACACCGGAGCGAAGCAGACGTCAGTGGCGTCCATAATCTCGCACCATTCGTCTCTAGTTCGGGTTTTGAAAACGCCGCCAATCCGTTCTTTTAGCTCTGGCCAGGAGCTTCGAGCCATCTGTGCACCAAAATCTTCGTCCCCTTCCAATTCGGTGAGTCGCATTAGTTCAGCGTAGAACTGAGGTTCAATAGATCCGATCGATATGTATCGTCCGTCAGCACACTCGTAAACATCGTAAAAATGACTACCCGTGTCGAGCAGATTGGTTCCTCGTTCATCGTTCCAGACACCCAAGGCACGCATCGAATGAAACATCGCCATGAGACTCGCTGCACCGTCCACCATGGCTGCGTCTACAACTTGGCCCTGGCCGGAGCGCTGCGCTTCCACAATTCCGCATGCCACTCCGAACGCCAACAGCATGCCACCACCGCCAAAGTCACCCACCAGGTTCAGCGGAGGTAGAGGAGCTTCTCCGTTGCGTCCGATGGGTTCGAGGGCCCCGGCTAGTGCGATGTAGTTGATGTCGTGTCCCGCTGCCATGGCATATGGACCTTCTTGACCCCACCCGGTCATGCGCCCGAACACGAGTTTCGGATTTCTTGCCAGGCATTCTTCGGGTCCTAGACCGAGACGTTCCATGACACCTGGTCGGAAACCTTCAATGAGGGCATCTGCTGTCTCTACTAATCGAAGAACCACTTCTACTCCATCAGGGTTCTTGAGATCGACTCCGATCGATGATCTACCTCTAGCTAGGACGTCGATCGGTGGCTTGTCCGGGTCTCCCCCTGAGACGTTCCCCGCGCGGTCGATGCGGATAACTTCGGCTCCCATGTCGCTGAGCATCATTCCGCAGAACGGTCCAGGCCCAATACCTTGAAGTTCTATGACTCGAATTCCTTGAAGCGGCCCCATCCGACTCTCCTTCTATAGATCAAGATCAACCTAGTACCTCGATAAAGCTTCGCATCGGGTGACTTGCGGACTTACCAAAGTTCATCGAGGCGCTGCTTTTGTAGCGCCGCGTCGTATTTGTCTGAATTGAAGTCGTCGCCTGCAGTGGCTTCCAACATCTGTCCAGCGGTTGGCACTTCTGCTCTGCCTGTTTGATTTTCCGGATCCCAAAGACCCGACCGGACTAGAGCCTTCGAGCATTGGAAATATGCCTGCTCGATAGTGACCTCTACGACCGTTTTGGGTGTCTTGTCTTGAACAGCAAAGCCAGCCAGCAACTCTGGGTCAATCGAAATTTTTGCTCGGCCATTTATTCGCATCGTTTCTGATACTCCCGGAACCAAGAACAAGAGGCCGATACGGTTGTCCCGAATGATGTTTCGCAAGGTGTCGAGGCGATTGTTACCTCTTCTATCCGCGAACTGGATGGTTGTTTCGTCTACCACTCGGACAACGCTGTCTTGTTCGCCTCGGGGGGAACAGTCCAGGCCTTCGTCCCCGACGGTCGCTACCGCCATAAAGCGCGCCGCTTCAACGAAGTTTCGATATTCGGAATTGAGGTAGCCGATTTCTTTTGTGATTGATCTCGGCGTTGCGTCGCCGTACAGGGCTTCGAGCTGGTCGAGATCCCTGATGATCTCTTTGTTATTCACTGTGGTCGGTCCGCCAATCGTTGTAAGTCAGCCACGTAGCAGTCCCACAATGGTTCGGGTGTGTCGTGACCCATCTGTTCGTATACGACCAGTTCAGCTCCCGGTATCAGCGCCGCTGTGGCTTCACCACCATCTAATTGGATCAGAGGGTCCATCCTGCCATGAGTGACCATAGTGGGTAGGGTGACCAAGGGAAGCTGTTCGGCGCGCGAACCGGAAGCCAAAACAGCTAATACTTGCCACACACGACCCTGAGGGTGGTGGCATCGGTCGTACGCCGCTTCCTCCAGCGAAACCGCCCACTCCTCATCGAATAAGGCTCCGCCATGGAGTCGTCGCGCTGAGACCGCGTTCTCCACGACAGCAGCTCGGTCATCCCCGGCCGGCGCCAATACAGTGGCGGCTTCAGGGGTCGACCGACCAACCCCAATTTCGCCCGTAGTTGACATCACTGTCGTCATTGATCGAAGTCGATCGGCGTGTTCGATAGCGAGGGTTTGAGCGATCATTCCGCCCATCGACATTCCCCAAATGTGCGTTTGCTCTATCTGTAAGGCATCTAATACCGCGAGACAGTCCGTGGCCATGTCAGACAGGTCGTAGGGTGCATCAAACTCGCCAAGAGCACGAGTTTTTGTCCATCGCTCAAGAACTCGCTCGATACTCGGGGGCTCTCCCGGCGTTTTCGACGACAGCCCGACATCGCGGTTGTCCATCCGGATGACGTAAAAGCCTGCCTCACAAAAGCGGTGAACCCACTCGGGGAGAAAGTTGATTAATTGACTTCCCAAACCATTGATGAACAAAACTGGTGGATTTGAGTCGTCACCGTGGGCGTCAAAGTGCAGTTCAACATCGCCATTTAGTGCCGTTCCGGAATATTGTGCCGACATCATCAACCTCCATCGATCGCGGCTGTCAAGTGTTGGTCAAGTCGGTCGATTGCGGCTGACGTCCTTGTTCCCCACCAAAAAAGATCTTGACCGTCTACGAGCACTGCGGGGGCAATAGATTTCAGCATGCCTATGTGTCGTTCGCTAAACGGGTATGGCTCGGTCGGAGCCAACACAACATCGATTTCAGTGTCGGCTAATTGTTGCTCGCCGATTGTCGGATAAGGATCATCCATATCAGAAAAGAGCACGTCAATCCCAAGATGGCTCAGGAGTGAAGCCCCATAGGTATCGGCACCAACGGTCATCCATGGCCGCCGCCATATAGGGACGAATGCCTTTACCTCGCGACGGGGGCGCTGTGGGGTGAGTGCCTGCGACCAATCAACTCCAAGACGCGTTGCCAGGCGACGCATCTCGGGATCGACGTCGCCGATACACGCCACATGTAACGCCTCCACGTCGATGCCTCGACCTATTAGCGATTGATAGTCCTCTAGACGATTTTCCTCACGATCTACGACGACGAGATCTGGGTTTAAGCCCTCAATGGCGTCAAGGTCAGGGTCCTTCGAGCCTCCGACGTTGTTAATGTTTGGTTGCTCACAGAATCGTGTACATGCAACCGGTTCAATACCCCACGAAAGCAACGTTTCGGTCACGCTGGGCACCAAACTCACTACTCGAAGCGGGGACCTCATGGGTTGAGAGTAGAGGCAAGGAGCCTGCGGTCCCACCTAGGGGGTAGCGTCGGCCAAATGGGTGCGTCAAAGGAGACCGAGGATCGGGACTGTCTCGCGGTCACCTCGCGCGCTCCAGACCCCGGATTTGATCAACTGGACCCTGAGCAACAGCGAGCAGTCAATTCAGATGATGCACCGCTCCGGATTCTCGCCGGACCCGGTTCTGGGAAGACTCGGGTTCTCACGAATCGAATAGCTCGCCGTGTCGCCGATGGAAGCGCTGACGAGCGTCGCGTCCTTGCTCTCACCTTCACTCGTCGAGCGGCCAACCAGTTGAGGTCACGGCTTAATCAAATGGGTATCCGCGACCTGGGGGCGGTTGGCACATTCCATGCAGTCGCATTGGCCCAAATCCGCCAGTACCGATCCGATCGTGGCAAACGGGCGCCAGTTGTTTTGTCCGGACGGCGACCTGTGCTGAAGGAATTGATCGGCGATTTTCAGAATATTCAACTGAAGCAGGCAACGACGGAAATCGATTGGGCTTGTTCTCAAGCGTTGACTCCTGATGAATACAGAAACGGGCCGGGCGGTCGACGAGTCGGGGTCACTCAAGCTGCCCGCATTGCGGAACTGTATAAGTCGTATGTGACGTACAAGGGCCGCCGCGGCCTCTTGGACTTTGACGACATCTTGGTGGAATGTACCGATCTCTTGAGAAGTGATGAGGCGTTTCGCGACGCTCAGCATTGGATCTTCCGGCACCTATTCGTCGACGAATATCAGGACCTCAATGAGACCCAGTTCAATCTCCTACGAGCTTGGATTGGCCAACGCACAGATCTATGCGTGGTCGGTGACCCGGATCAAGCAATTTATGGCTGGAACGGCGCCGACGCGGGCCATCTCCTGAATTTCTGCGAAGACTTCCCTTCCGCCGGAACGGAGGTGCTTACAACGAATCATCGAAGTCAGCCCCAGATCATCCATGCGGCCAACGCTGTTCTCGGCCGCGACTCAACGGAATCTCATCTCGACGTGGCAGGAGAACAGTTTCCTACTACATCGAACTTCAGTGACGAGTGGGAAGAGGCGGTTGGCATTTCGCGATATCTACGGGATGCACGCCTTCCTGAAACACGCTGGTCGCGGCACGCCGTGTTGGCCCGCACAAACGAGCAACTTCGTGTCATCTCTGGTGCCCTTAATAAGTTCCAGGTGCCACACCGCCTCCGAGGTGAAGGAGGCGTGCTTAAGCTTCCCGAAGTTCAAGATGTGATCGCTCGCCTATGCAGCGCTGGAACCGAATTTGCGACCTTAGCAGCCGATTTATTTGACGAGTACGACTACGGCCCTCAGAACCGTGTCGCGGAACTCGCCGTTCAGTACGCCAGTGAAAACGCCCATATTGATGGATCGGGCTTTCGTGACTGGCTTCGCACATTGCGTCCGGGTGATCTTGACGTGGGAGAGGATGGCGTCGACCTCGTCACCTTTCATGCAGCGAAGGGTCTTGAATGGCCATGCGTAATCATTGCTGGGGTCGAAGAAGGGTTGGTCCCGATTCAATCCGATGATCCAGAAGAGCGCCGCCTGTTCTACGTAGCGGTTTCTCGTGCTCAACAGCGGCTTCATCTGACTTGGGCGCGGGCAAGATATAAGGGCGATCGATTAGAAAGCCGCAAGCCTTCTCCGTGGCTTCAACTCATCAAGACAACTGATCAAGAGTCAAAACCACCCTCAGCGAAACAAACCGCAAGGCACTTGGCTGAAGCGCGACAGAATCTCCGAACGGATTTTGACACTGCAGCGACCGTTCGCGAACGCCGCTTGAGAGATTGGATCAACACCACTGCCCAAGCCCGACGGATTGATCCATCTGCGCTGTTGCCCGATCATTTGATCGCGCGAGTAGCGGAAACTGCACCGGCGACTATTTCGGAGTTGGAGGCGACTACCGGTATGAGCAAACCGCGCCTTGATCGAATAGGACCAGAGATTTTGGCGGCAATCGCTTCACCCTAAGGGATATCCACCCGCTGAGATCCTGGAGAGATGCATCTTTGGTGGTCCGAGTAATCGGCTCATTAGTTCTCGAAGCGAGTTATTGAGGTCTCTGTTCGAACACGAAATGAGGTCAGTCGATCCGTCTTGGAGACAGATCAATAAGTCACTATCTGATGATCAATCTTCGATATCGACGAAAACCGGTGCGTGATCTGAAGGTTTTGTTCCCTTTCGAGCCGTCCGATCAACAAGACAGAAGGTCGCTCGCTGCACCAGTGCCTGAGTCGCCATCAATAGATCGATACGCAGACCCATCTTTTTGTGAAAGGCGCCGTCTCGATAATCCCACCATGAGTAGAGCCCCTCATCTTGGTAGAAGTGCCTAAATACATCGAAGAGCCCCCATTGCTCCAATTTCTCCAGAGCGGATCGTTCTTCTGAGGTCACGTGGGTGCGCGGCTCTGGATTGCCCGGATCCCATACGTCGCGGTCCTCTGGACATATGTTGTAGTCACCGCCAATCAACACCAACTCGTCGGCATCGCAACACGCTTCCAGATGCGCTCTTAGGCGCGCTAGCCACGACAACTTGTACAAGTAGTGATCGTCGTCAACAGCTCGACCATTGGGCACGTAGACCGAAGACACACGCACCCCACCGCATGTCGCCGAAATGATTCTGGCCTCTGGATCGACATTTCCTCCATCTGCGAAACCGGAGTAAGGATCCTCCAGACCGACCCGGGAAAGCACTGCGACGCCATTCCATCTGCCTTCGCCGCAGTGAACGCTTTCATACCCCTTACCCGCGTAGTGGTCGTAGGGGAATTGTTCGTCAGACATTTTCGTCTCTTGTAGCAGGAGCACATCAGGACCCGCGTAGTCGAGCCATTCGTCGACTCGTTCCGAGCGTGCGTTGAGGCTGTTTACATTCCATGTGGCGATTCGCACATTGCGAATCTAGCGCCCGCTAGTGTCGCCGCTGGTGAGGCAAGAATCTTTCATCGACGCTGTGCTGTTTGACTTTGGCGGAGTGGTCACGACGAGTCCCTTCGAGGCCTTTACTCGATATGAGAGCGAGGTCGGTGTTCCACCTGATTCCATCCGACGGATCAACGCGACCAACCCGGACAACAACGCTTGGGCGAAAATGGAGAGAAGCGAAGTCAGCGTTTCAGAGTTCTACGAACTATTCGAGGCCGAAGCCGCAGATTTAGGGTTGGCCCTTTCTGGGCGGAGGGTGCTTGAGTGTCTGAGTGGAAGCATCAGGCCTCAAATGGTTCGTGCACTCGAGATTCTCCGAAAAAGAGTCCGCATCGGCTGCATCACTAACAATATGAATTCCGGTCACGGTGCTGGCATGTCTCGGACTTCGGAGCAGGCCGCGTCTATCGCTCAAATCATGGAAATGTTTGAGGTGGTGGTCGAATCGGCAAAGGTCGGGCTTCGTAAGCCAGATGTTCGGATTTATGAAATGGCATGTTCAAGGCTGGGTGTCGATCCGCGAAACTGCGCGTACCTTGATGATTTAGGTATCAATTGCAAACCGGCGGCGGGCTTGGGCATGGTCGCTATCAAGGTTGTGGACCCAGAGGTAGCACTAGATGATCTCGAAAAGGTAGTCGGCTTTTCGTTGCGCCGGCCTTAGGTGGGCCTTTGGACACCAGGCCCTTATGCTCCGGGGGTTCCTAGCGAAGTGAAACGAGCAAATGGCAACTGAGTTCATCTTCACAATGCGCAACCTCGGAAGGTTTTACCCCCCGGACCGAGAAGTGCTCAAAGACGTAACTCTCGCGTTTTATCCAGGTGCAAAGATTGGAGTCCTCGGACACAACGGTGCGGGCAAGTCCTCTGTGTTACGAATCATGGCTGGCCTAGACGACGGCTTCACCGGCGAAGCTCGGCTAACCCCGGGGTTCTCGGTCGGTCTTCTTGCTCAGGAACCCACTCTGGATGACACCAAGAATGTCTACGAGAACGTGATGGATGGTGTTGCCCAGACCCAAGCCCTAATTGAGCGATATAACGAGGTTTTAGCAATGTGGGGTGACCCCGATGCCGATCTTGATCAAGTTGGCGCTATGCAAGCCGAGTTGGAAGACCAAATTGAATCGACAAACGCATGGGATCTGGAAAGACAAGTCGAAATAGCAATGGATGCTCTTCGAGTCCCTGATAGGGACGCCAGCGTTGCAACGCTTTCCGGCGGCGAAAGACGTCGGGTCGCGTTATGCCGGCTGCTGCTATCTCATCCCGATCTCCTATTGCTGGATGAACCCACAAACCATTTGGATGCCGAATCCGTTGCGTGGTTAGAGCGATTCCTGAAGGACTACAGCGGAACCGTCATGTCAGTAACTCATGATCGTTACTTCTTAGACAATGTTGCTGGCTGGATTCTCGAACTCGACCACGGGAATGCGTTGCCTTACGAAGGAAATTACAGCGGCTGGCTCGAACAGAAACAAGCCAGGCTAGTTTCACAAGACCGTCAATCTAATGCTCGTCAAAGGACGCTGGCGCAGGAGCTGGAGTGGGTACGACTGTCTCCTAGAGCCAGGCAAGCCAAGAGCAAGGCTCGACTCGCTGCTTACGACCAGCTTCTCGCTGACCACCAGTCGGCGGAGCAAAGCGAAGAAAAACTTGAACTGAGTATTCCCATGAACCGGCGGCTGGGCGGCCAGGTTATTGAGCTCAGTAATGTGGGAAAGGGTTTCGGTGACCGCCTCCTAATAGAGAATCTTTCGTTCATTCTGCCCCCAGCGGGGATCGTGGGTGTCGTTGGCGCCAATGGGGCAGGGAAAACAACTCTTTTCCGAATGATTACCGGGCAAGAACAGCCGGATTCGGGGGAGATCACGATCGGGACGACGGTAGATCTGGCTTATGTCAGTCAGTCTCGCGACCAACTCCGAGATGAACGAACTGTGTACGAGGAAATCACCGACGGGTTGGACCTAGTTCAAGTTGGCAGCAGAGAGGTGAACGGTCGGAGCTACGTTGCATCGTTCAATTTCAAGGGACCGGACCAGCAAAAGAAGGTGGGAGATCTGTCCGGAGGGGAACGAAATCGGGTTCAGCTCGCAAAGGTTCTTAAGACTGGCGGCAACGTACTGCTGCTTGACGAGCCCACCAATGACCTAGACGTAGACACCCTTAGAGCTCTTGAAGCGGGTCTAGAAGCTTTCCCCGGATGCGCCGTGGTGATTAGTCACGACCGTTGGTTTCTCGATCGCGTTGCTACGCATGTCCTCGCATTCGAGGGGGACAGCCAGGTCCGTTGGTTTGAAGGAAACTTTTCCGAATACGAGGCCTTCCGCCTGAAGGAACTTGGCGACGATGCCGGTCCCAAACCGATCAAATACAAGCCACTGGCCAGATAATCGCGCGCTACGCGCGAAGTATGGCCTGGTGGTCATTGAGAGTTGACTGCTTAGTCCTTCCTAAAGCGCGAACTTTTGATGCCTTCGCGCGCTTCGCGCGAGAAAGACGCGCGAAGCGCGCGAATATCCACCTACTTCGCGCGAATAGTGACTAGATTGCTCAACAGCACTTAAAGTGATATTCCCGACAGGAGTTCAGTAGTGGCCGCCAAATCAGCAACAAAAACTAAGAAGTGGCGAAGCAGAGCGGTCATCCGTACTGTCGACGCTGGCAATTCCGCCTACTGCGCCGTATGTGAAGAACTAATCAAGTTTCGAGCTCGGATACGCGATGAGCAGGTCATTTGCAACGTGTATGCCGGCAACAAGTGGGATCGGGTCGAGCACTATCATCCCAAGTGCTACAAGAAGGCCAAAACCCCTTACGGCGCTCCCGCAGACTGAATTTCATTCGGAGAGCACGCCACCGAATCCATACGTCGCTGTGGATGCAGGCACGAGCCTCTGCGGTCAGGATGGTGTTGGCTCCCCGCGGAGCGCAATCACTACAGGATCTGACTCAAGAAAAGTTTGGTTCTGTCCTCTGTCGGATTGGTGAAAAAGTGCTCGGGGGTTCCGACCTCAACTATTTCTCCACCCTCCATGAACATGATTCGATCAGCGACCTCTCTAGCGAAGCCCATCTCATGAGTGACGACCATCATGGTGATACCCGAGCGCGCCAACTCCTTCATAACGTCGAGGACTTCCTTGATCATTTCCGGGTCCAGCGCAGAGGTGGGTTCATCAAAAAGCATCACGCGGGGCTCCATCGCAAGCGACCGTGCAATGGCGACGCGCTGCTGTTGCCCACCTGATAGTTGCCCAGGGAATTTTTCGGCCTGTTCGGGAATCCCTACTCGATCAAGCAACGCTCTTGCCATGCTCTCTGCTTCAACGCGAGGTTTCTTGCGGACCCAAATGGGGGCCAAGGTGATGTTGTCAAGGACGGTCAGGTGGGGGAAAAGATTGAACTGTTGAAAAACCATTCCTACTTCGGACCGAATCTTTTCAATGTTTCGAAGGTCGTTAGTCAATTCGATACCGTCGACGACGATGGCGCCACCTTGATGAACTTCAAGGCGATTGATGCAGCGAATCCATGTGCTCTTGCCTGAACCTGAAGGGCCGCAAACCACCGCGACTTCACCCTCTTTGATCGTGGCCGTGACACCCTTGAGCGCCTGAAAGTCGCCGTACCATTTGTCGACGTCTACACACACGATCATGTCTTCGCGGTCAGCCAGTCTGTCGTTGGCCACTGTTGTTGCGTCGTCGATGCTCATGAATTTTTGCTTCCAATCGGAGGGTTAGTTGAAGGTTCCATCATCTCTCCCCAAGGCCAACTCGACGTTCGAGGCGCTGGCTGTATTTGGAGATAGTGAAGTTGAAGAAGAAGTAGATCATCGCCACGAGCAAGATGCCCTCTCGCTTGACTCCCATGAATTCACTTTGAGCCGGAATAACCGAGTTGGCGACTCTCAGGAAATCAAAAAGGCCAATGATCGCGAGGAGGGAGGTCTCTTTGAAAGTTGCTATGACCTGACCCACAAGCTGTGGGATTGAAACCCTTAGGGCCTGGGGCAGCACGATGAAACCAGTGCGTTGGGCCGCTGTCAGTCCAATGGCGTCAGCCGCCTCGTATTGGCCCTTTGTTACGGATTGCAAACCCCCTCGCACGTTTTCAGCAAGGTACGCGGCCGAAAAGAGGGTGTACCCGGTCAGAACGGCAGCAAGTTCTGCAAGCTCCATGCCGTCGGGCAAGAACAGGGGGACCATCACGGAGAAAAAGATCAACACACTGATCAGCGGCACCCCGCGGATGACTTCGATATAGCTCGTTGACAAGATCCTGAAGATCGGGAACTTAGATGTACGACCCAATGCCAGCAGAACGCCCAGCGGAAACGAAAGAAGAACAACGATAAGAGCTACGAAAAGGGTTAACCCCAGACCGCCTAGGAACTCCGTCGACTGGAGCTCAACCGTCGATGGAGTGTTAATCATGGTCGCCAAATAGTGGACCAACGCCATCGCGGACAACCAGCCAATGATCAACTGGCGCCGTTTTGCGGCCTCCCCAATAAAGTTCGGCGCGAGCAAGGCAGCTAGAGCCAGCAGCAGGAAACTTATCCTGGCTTTCTGGAGCATCGGGTACCAACCTAAGAACGCTGCCACCCAATTGAAAACCGCAAAACCGAGTAAACCGACCGCCGTTAATCGTCCCGCTTCTCCTACACCGACACGAGTTAACACCCAGAGGGCTAGCCCACCAAGAAGCCCGAATGCCACGCCCATCGGTAGATCTGTGGAAAGCACGTGGGCGTAATCCAAGTCGGGATCTCGCAGTACCACCCAAAACAGTGTCATCGGGCTGATCAACCACAGAAGATTGCTGCCGCCTTTAGCGATGCCGAGCCACCGCGTTTCGCGAAGATTTCTAGCAGCAAGGAAAAAGGTCACCAACAGCAGCCACATCACCGTCCACGGCATCTTTGTTGAAAATGCAACTGTGCTACCCGGCTCGGCGATGTATTCACCATCAGCGAAGGCATAGTGGCCATAAGGCACTAGCCACAGAGTCAGAATCGCTAAACCCAAGCCAGCACACACAACGGTGGTGACGGGGACCTGCACGTTGCGACGAATCGGGTCGCTGTATCGACTCCAGATCGCTGTTCCCACCGCTAGCAAGAGCACGGCGGCGATCCACCAGCTAAGCCGGTCGTTCATCGCCGACGAGAATGACTCGCGCCGCACGAGACCTTCGACGTCGCGAAGTGCTTTGCCTTCGCCATCAACTAAGACGCTTGGCTCGCGCAGCAAAACGCAAAGGATGATCAGGCCGCCGGTAGCCATCAGCCACGTCGACATTCGTTTGACCGACACCCCACCCCAATTTGCCCAAATGCCAGCGCTCAAACCCGTAAGACCCACCACGAAACCCAACGCCACCCACACACGCACGTATTGTGATTCCGGATAGGAAAGCGTCATTAGGGCTCGAAGGTTTGTGCGAACCGCATCCCATTCGCGGTTCTCGCTAAACACAAAGTTGAGGACACCTCGCAGCATCAAAAGCCCGGCAAAGCCACCTAGCAATGTCAGGACCGCGTTTGTCCAGCTAGAGAAGAGGTTTGTACGGAGCCATTGGCGCACAGAGAGACTGGCGGCTTCTTCGGGCACATCTAGTTCGTCATTCGAACCTGTCGAGATTTGCGTTATGTCGGTCATATCAGCGTTCCACGATTCGCATACGAACGTTGAAGAAGTTGACGATCACCGATATCGACAATGAACACGATAGGTAGAAGAACATCCATATCGAGACGACGGGGAGCGTCTTTCCAGTTTGGTTGTACACGGTCTGTCCAACCTGGACTATGTCGCTGTACCCGACCGCAATCGCCAAGGATGTGTTTTTCGTGAGGTTCAAGTACTGATTTCCCAACGGCGGAAGCATGACTCTCGCTGCTTGGGGGATTATTACCCTACGGAGCGCCGTCGAACGCCGAAGCCCCAACGCGGCAGCTGCTTCGCTTTGACCTTTGGGAACGGCAAGTATGCCGCCGCGTACGATCTCCGCAATAAACGCCGCCGTATAAAACACAACACCGAAGAAGACGGCTGCGAATCCGATTGAAAAGTTGAGCCCTGATGGGCCGTAGTTCGGAAATTTTCCGGCTTGGACTATGTCAGGTAGATCGACGTCTACGGGTCGACCACTTCGTCCATTACCAAATTTGTCACCCAGAACTTCGAATAGGTCCCTACCTGAGTTAAGAATCCAACTGGATAAACCTGGCCACAGAACCAAGAACAACAGGGCTCCAATGACTCCTCCTGCCGCGGCAAAAATCATGCGGAAGTAATCGTCGTCGGTCAGTTTCGCCAAACCGGCGGGAGTGCGTCTGCTATTTAGAAATCCGCGGATCCAAAAAGCACCGGCTCCTAGGGAGACGACCGCGATCAGTAATTGAAGAATATTTTCGGGAACTGACGAAATAACCGCTGCCACGCCATCGAAGATGCTGCCGATAAATCCAAAGATCGGATGGACAAACCAACCCACGATTCCGAAGAAAACGACTACACCGAAGGCGCTAAGAATCGGATACGTCTGCGATCCGGTGACGTCTTGTTGCGCGATGCGTCGTTTGCGGAGAAAGTTCGCGCACACAAGACCAATGATCAAAACGATCATCCACTGGTAGAAGCCGTCCGCAATGTGGACCCTGGGCATGGAGAGGCCCTTGTTGGAAATATGGAACCACCCGTTGATTGGCCCTACGTCCTTGCTGACGCGATCCAAGCTGGCAAAGACAGCTCCGTAAAACAGAATCTGGACTAGAAGCGGGACGTTTCGAAGCGACTCAACGAAGACCGTCCCCAATTTCCGTAAGAGCCAGTTATTGGAAAGTCGTGATAGTCCAACGAGTACTCCCACAAGCGTCGCGACTGCGATGCCGGCCGCGGCCATACGCAGCGTGTTGACCATGCCAACCCACAGGGCGCGACCTCCGGTGTCAGGATCGGTATCGATACCTGAGGAAAGATCTATCCCAGGGTTGACCGACAAGAAGTCGTAATCGGTTGGAACATTCGAAGCTCGCAGGTTGTCCCCTGCCTGGTCTGCGAGAAACCAGAGGGTGCCGAGGACCAAAAGCAGGGCGACGATTTGTACTACCCACTTCACCACCGTCACATCTCGATACAACGGGGGACGTTCGTGATGGATTGAAGGCGCTGGGGTACTTGCCACTAAGCGTTTACCTCTCAAACAAATATGGCAACTCGAACGTGGACGGTATTTAGCCTAGATGCGATGAAAGGGCTGGAGGTCGATTTGACCTCCAGCCCTTTCTAGATTTCATAGGGGCGACGTAAGACGCCTCCCGCAAAAATCAGTGTTGTATCAGCGCGCAGGCGGAGCGTAAACAAGACCCCCGGCGGTCCAGGCGGCGTTGGCCGACCCTTCACGACTCAGCCCCACTGGGTTGAGGCTCCGGCTATAGATCTCGTCGTAGTTACCGACCTGCTTGATGACCTGGTAGAAGGCATCTGCAGGCAGACCCATTCCAGTCTGGAGTTCACCTTCCCCACCCAAGAGACGAATGGTTTCGGTGTCACCTCCGGCCAGCATCTCGTCGACGTTGCCTGAGTTCACGCCCTTTTCATCAGCGATGATGGTCGCGTAGACGGCCCAGTTGACCGCGTCAGCAAACGCGGAGTCGTTCTGACCGTATGTCGGACCCAGAGGCTCCTTCGAAATTGGTGTCGCTGGGAAAATCACCCAGTTCTCACCGTCGGGCTGTTGCTTGGCCTTTCGGCCGACAAGACCCGAACCGTCAGTCGTGATGATGTCACATGCGCCTGAGATGAAGTTGTTGGTGACAGTGTCGAAGTCTTCAAAAGTCTGAAGTTCGATACTTACGCCAGCTTCAGCTGCAGCGTCAGCGATGTTCTTCTCAGTTGTCGTACCGGCGCTGGTGCAGATAACTGAGCCACCGACATCGGATACCTGTGAAGAGCCTGAGAAGCCGTCACTTGCGCGGCCCATCAACTGCTGGCCGTCGTAGTAGGTCGTGGGACCGAAGTCCATACCAACTTCTGAGTCACGGCTCTGAGTCCAGGTGGTGTTACGCATCAGTAAATCAACGTCACCAGTCTGAACTGCCGTGAAACGCTCGGCAGCGGTCAAAGACACGAAGTTCACTTTGTTCGCGTCGCCAAGGATAGCGGCGGCTACAACACGGCAATAGTCGGCGTCGAAGCCGGCCATGCTGCCGTCAGCCTGGAGTTCAGAGAACGCCACGGCAGAACCAGATACACCACAGTTAACGGTGCCACGGCTCTTAATCGTGTCCAGGAGGCTTTCGCCACTTGCAGCAAGTGTTACTTCAGTCTCCTCTTCGGCTGCGCCAGCATCTGAAGCGGTGCTGTCGTCGCCACTTGAGTCACTTCCACCACAAGCCGAAGCGGCCAGGGTGATAGCGAATAGTGTGGCAAGCATTCGCCACATGGTCTTTTTCCGCATCTGTTTGAGTCCCTCTCTGTTGCGGGTTGCCGGTCCCGCGACCGGCTTTCTGCTCGGTTATGAGTGCGTGCACGGTATACGGTCAAACAGGCAAACAGTCACCTTGTGATCGTTTCGTCACAATCCCCTTACCGGGCTGGAACACTAACCGCTAAACGTTTGTTTAGCCAAAGTGCCTCTCAGATATGTCTAGCGATACATGGAGAAAGCATGGCCAACCCCGACGATCACGTGATTGCAAGCCGAATCGCGACTGAGGCCGGGCAGTTACTCCTGGACATTCGGGAACAATTATTTGCCCAAGGAGCGGACAGTTGGACCGTCAAAGATACGGGCGATTTGGAAGCCCATCGCTTCATCGTCGCAGCACTTGAAGACGAGTTCCCCGATGACGGAATTCTTTCCGAAGAGGGGAAAGACGATCTGGTTCGGCTGGACAAGGACCGTGTTTGGATCGTCGACCCGCTCGATGGAACACGAGAATTTGGTGAGCAAGGCCGATCAGATTGGGCTGTGCATGTTGCGCTGACTGAAGGCGGGGTACCCACCGCGGGGGCGGTCGCTCTCCCCGCGATAGGCACGACTATTGCTACTGACCCGCCAGCACAACTTGCTCCGCCCCACGATGGAAGACCGAGGATGGTTGTTAGCCGTTCTCGACCGCCTGCGGCCGCGATGATCGTGGCTGAAGCAGTCGGCGCTGAACTCCTAGCGCTCGGCTCCGCTGGAGCCAAAGCCATGGCCGTAGTTCTCGGCCACGCAGATATTTACGCCCACAGCGGGGGACAATACGAGTGGGATAATTGTGCGCCGGCTGCGGTTGCGTTGGCCGCAGGACTTCACGCAAGTCGTTGCGACGGCTCGCCGCTTGATTACAACTACGAGGATCCTTGGCTTCCTGATTTGCTGATATGTCGCACCGAATTTGCCGATGATGCACTCGCCGCGCTACGTCGCGTAATTGAAGGTTGATCTAGGAGAGACCAATGGAACTAAAAGCAACGACGTTCGAAGTTGCAGGCTCGGTTGCAACATTGACCCTTGCGCGGCCGCAACGGCGTAACGCATGGACTGGCCGGATGCACACCGAACTCCGTTATCTCCTTCAACGGGCCGAAACCGACCCTGAAATTCGGACTGTGGTGATCGCCGGGATGGGAGAGGACTTCTGTGTCGGGGCCGATAGCCAGGCACTTGAAGGCCACATCGAAAAGGGCGGTTACGACGCCGGGACAGGGCCTGAACTGGCGAATCCCGGATATGGAGTTGCGCCTCAATTCGATCAGAACTTCGCGTTCATGTTCGGTTTGAATGTGACGACGATTGCGGCCGTTAACGGAGCCGCTGCCGGGGTCGGATTGGTTTTGGCTTGCTTTTGTGATCTGCGATTCGCAGCCAATACCGCCAAACTGACAACCGCCCACGGGCCCCTTGGCTTGCCGGCAGAATTCGGACTCTCTTGGCTATTGCCCAGATTGATCGGTCTGACTCGAGCGAACGACCTCTTGATATCAAGCAGAGTTGTACTGGCCAGCGAAACAAAAGACTGGGGTCTCTTCAACGATGTCCTCGAACCTGGAGAAGTATTGGCTCATTCCCAGGCTTACGGTCAAGATCTTGCGAAGCGCGTCGCACCGTCGGCTCAGCGAATGACGAAACGCCAGATCTACTTGGACCAACATCGAGACATCGGTGCCGCTGTGTTTGATTCAGAAGAGTTGTTGCAACTCGCTATGACCGCTCCGGATTTTCGGGAAGGGGTAAGGGCATTAACCGAAAAGCGCGCTCCGGTATGGGGTGAAAAAGGCTGACGCTCATGAGCCCAGTTTCACTGGTTCTCTATGGGCTAGGCCTCAAGCACAGTTACGATTCCGGTGTCTCCATCGACCCGAATCATCGCCCCGTCGGGGATCCGCTTGGTTGCGTCAGTAGCTGATACCACGCACGGAATACCCAGTTCTCTACTAACGATGATGGCGTGGCTCAAAGCAGCACCGACGTCAACCACAACACCGGCGGCGGGCACAAATAACGGC
>DASCSY010000030.1:0-18913 GCA_034399415.1 Acidimicrobiales bacterium | reverse complement strand
GCTTACTCCACTACAAAGCTGGAAACAATTGATGCTGACGGTCAGGAAGTCTTCACGACCCATCAGGGGGGCATTTATCTCGGAATACCAGCGGTCGGGGAAGATCGACCCGACATAAGCGCACCTCCAATCCCAGAACTCGGTGTTGTACCTGAAGAACCGATGTCTGAAATTCTGGTTCCAGTGGCACATGGCGCCGCCCATACATATACCGAGTCGGCCAGAATTTGGAACCCCATCCACACCGATGCGTCTGTGGCGAAATCTGCAGGGCTTCCAGCCATCATTCTCCACGGAACAGCCACTCTCGCCTTAGGTGTTAGCGCCGTAATCGACGCTGTGGCCGACGGTAATCCTGAATGCGTTCGCCGTATTCGGGGGCGAATGGCGTCAATGGTTCTGATGCCGTCAACAATAAAGGTGCGAGTCATTGACTCAACACACGTCGGCGATCAGGAAGTGGTGCGTTTTGAGGTACTAACTGAAGAAGGTGGACCAGCTATTGATCAGGGTCTCCTGTTTCTTGATCGCCGTTAACGGCTAGGTCAACCACTGAGCAAAGTGAGTCAGAGTTCGTTCTAACGCCACCGATGCCGAGTCTGCTTCGTAGCTTGCGCGTGCATCGCAGTTGAACCCATGACCTGCGCCGTCGTAGACGTGCACGTTTATCTCAGGCCATCGTTCCGCGATTGTTTGCACGTTGTCTAACGGAATTCCGGCATCATCAGCACCAAAATGAAGCATCAGCGGAACGAGGGGGGGTTCGTCTAGGTGAGGAATGATCTGCCCTCCGTAGTACCCCGATGCGGCCGAGATCTTGTTAGATAAACGCGCTGAGGCGACGTAGCAGATCGAACCGCCCCAGCAGTAGCCAACGATGCCAACTTTCCCGGCGGCTGACACCGCGTCACACGCCGCCTCTACGTCAGCCATGACTTGGTCCATAGTGACATCCTCAAACGCAATCTTGCGGCCGACGTCAATTCCGTCCTGGTCGTACTCCAACTCGACGCCTTGTCGGACGCGATCGAACAACGCAGGAGCGATAGCTAGATATCCCTGCTTGGCATATCCGTCAGTGACATTTCGAATGTGATCATTAACGCCGAAGATTTCTTGGATCACTACAACTGCCCCTTTGGTGGAGCCGTCGGGTTCCGCCTTGTAGGCATTAAGACTGTTGCCGTCAACAGTCGTTAGTTGAACGGTTGTTCCCATGTAGCCCTCCATGTGGCGTTCAGTTGTATTTCTCTGTTGGCGAAACTATTCCAACCCCATGAAGCGTCTCGCGTTGGTGTAAACCACTTCGCTCCGTAGGTCGTTCCGGCCAATTCTTTCGAATGATTCGTCTAGTTCAGCTAGCGCCCCAGGGTACGTACAGTCGTAATGTGGATAATCCGAACCCCAGACAACGGTGTGTGCGAGGCCCATGTCCGCTAGTTGAGCGAATGCTTCACCTTCTCCCGCTTCCATGGTCACGAAACATTGTTCGGAAAAGATCTCTGTCGGTTCTCTTTTCAGGCGCGGAACTAAATGACCCATCGATTCTTTGTGCTCGTCCAGACGATCTAACCAATAGGGCAACCACCCGAGCCCGGATTCGAAAAAGCCGACTCGTAGTCGCGGATGATCATCCAAGATGCCACTGGCGACCAATTCCATGACCGATGCCATCTGTTCAAAGGGATGGCAAACCATGTGCACATAGAACTGATTGCTGTACCGAGTTTTGGCAAAGCTCGTCATCTCTGAACCGAAGCTGCCGTGGATAGCGACCGTTAGGTCGTGGTCCTCAGTGGCCGACCAAACTCGATCCATCTCCTTGGAGAACAACTCAAGTCCGTTGTAGCGCTCAGGGCGAAATGTAACCCCCGTGAGTCCCGCTTCGGCGCACGCCGCTATTTCCGCAACAGCGTGATCAACGGACTGCAAGGGAGTAACGCCAACGCCAAAGAGGCGATTGGGGTTCTCTGATACGAAATCAGCCATCCAACGGTTGTATCCGCGAGCGTTAGCAGCCGCTACGTCAGCGTCTGAGATGTCGCCGGATAGAAGATGGAGCGATGGGAACATCACCGCGGCATCGAGACCTTCTGCATCCATAACTTTCAGTCGTTCGGCAGGGTCATAGCTGCCGGGCACGATGTCATCCCAAGTCACTTCGGTCCCATATGCGTTCGGAATACACGCTGGCGCGCAACTCATACCTATGCCTTCATCTTCTACGAAGATGCTGTCCGACTCCCCCACCGGTCGGCATTGCATAACGAGTTCACGAAATTTCGGATCGGTGTATTCCTGCCAGACCGATGGTGGTTCCGCTATGTGGGCGTCTGCGTCGTAAACCGGAACTGAGCCAGTCGATGCGTATGGTTCTTCTGTAAGTAGTGGTCCACCCATGTGCCCATTCTTGCCGAGAAAGAGTCGTCTTCGCTCACCGAGTGCTATGAAGCACTCGCAAACCGTGGCTTAGAGAGACAGGCACCACCGACAAGTGGTTCTCTTTGGGGAATAGCTGCCAGTGCAAACGCAGCCCCTCGTAGCCTCTGCCGGCCAACTGGTCATGAAATTCCTTCTGAAAGGACAGTTCGTCTGTTTCTAAGTCACCCTTGGACATGAAGACATGCGCATCAAGACTTTCCCCTGTCGCGTATCGTTCTCGTTCTTTGTCGAACATGACTTGGTCGTCCCACCATACGGAAGGACTGGCAAGCAAATAGTGATCGAACATCGCAGAACTTTCGAAGAGCACGTGGACGCCGAACAACGCGCTGAACGAGTGGCCGACGAAGGTAATCTCAGAAATTCGGTATTGAGACCGCAACAAGGGAATCAAGTCAGATTCAAGCCATTGCCGAAACTGCTCGGCGCCGCCCAACTGATCACCTGGTACGCGCACGCCTGTGAGGGGCGGGGCGTCAGCCGCAGTCGTAGTGAAGTCCATGGCTCGATGTTGAATGACGTTCTTATAGGAGGGTTCGTCATGTGCGACGCCTACGACAATGGCTTTGGGGAGCTCTTTTGTGGGGGCGAGCAGGCGGACAGTATCAACCACTGTCCCGTAGGTCCACATGGCGTCGAAACACAGGTAGAGGGGATGCGATTCCTCTCCTTCTGGGTCATAGGTGGGGGGCATATCGATCCACAGAACGTATTTTCGATCAACGTCAGAGCGCGCCACCTGCTGCGTCGTTGCGAGCCAAGGAGAGGGCGGTGGTGCGGTACTCACGGGCGCAAGTTTGGCCGATGATTCGCGAACGCGCTTGCTCTAAGCCGCTGTTTCACCTAGGAATCCAAGGTCGAAGAAATTGTTTAGAGGGAGAACCGGGTGGCCGTACTCCAATCACATGTCGATACCAGCGCCGACTGGTTCATTAAGAACCGCGAGGACATGCTCGAACAATTGGCGATTATCGACGAACTGCATCAAGAAGCAGCCGCAGGTGGGGGACCCGCGGCCATGGAGCGGATGCGGAGTCGCGGAAAGATGCCGGTTCGCGAACGCATCCAAATGGTCCTCGACACCGACTCGCCGTTTTTCGAAATCAGCTCCCTTGCCGGTTACTGCTCTAACTATGCAGTGGGGGGCGGACTGGTGACGGGGATTGGCGTAATCGAAGGCGTTGAGTGCGTGATCGAAGGCAACGACCCAACGGTGCTTGGCGGTGCCATGACGCATGTGGCGGGACGCAAACTGATGCGAGCTATAGAGATAGCCCGCCAGAATCGCATGCCATACATCCAATTTGTTGAATCAGCGGGCGGAGATTTGCGAGGAGATGAAGATCCCGATCGTCAAATGCTGGAACAACGCGACCACTTCGCTGAATCTGGGCGACTGTTTTACGACGTTACGGAATTATCGAAGCTTCGGATTCCATCGGTCGCCGTAGTTTTTGGCAGTTCAACTGCTGGCGGCGCGTACCAACCCGGCATGAGTGACTACAACATTTTCGTTCGGAATCAATCGAAGGTGTTCCTCGGTGGTCCACCGTTGGTGAAGATGGCGACGGGGGAAGACAGCGACGACGAAACACTTGGTGGGGCGCAGATGCATGCAGAAGTGTCGGGACTCGCCGATTATCTCGCTGAAGACGAAGCCGAAGCGCTCCGCATGTGTCGAGAGGTGATCAGTCATCTGAATTGGCGAAAGCTCGGACCGGAACCAAGCATGGCTAACGATGCACCGCTATATGACCCTGATGAGCTACTCGCAATGATGCCTCGTGATCTTCAAGCGTTGATTGATTGTCGTGAGGTGATCGCACGAATCGTTGATGGCTCACGGTTTGAGGAGTTCAAAGCTAGATACGGAACGACACTCATTTGCGGTTGGGCCTCGATTCATGGATACCCGGTGGGCCTTATCGGCAACAACGGCCCTCTATTTAGCGAAAGCAGCGAGAAAGCAACCCAGTTCATTCAACTCTGCAATCAACAAGACATCCCAATTGTCTTCCTGCAAAACATCACGGGGTACATGGTTGGCAAGGACTTCGAGCATTCGGGAATTGTGAAGAACGGCTCCAAAATGATCAATGCTGTCTCTAACTCAATGGTGCCTCACGTCACTGTCATACTCGGCAACAGCTACGGAGCTGGCAACTATGGAATGTCAGGTCGCGCCTTTAACACCCGGTTCACTTACCTTTGGCCGACCGCAAAGATCGCGATTATGGGACCCAAACAGATAGCGGGCGTGATGTCGTTAGTTCGGCGCGGACAGGCGGCCCGTAAAGGCCTCGAATTCGATGAAGAAGCTGACAGGCAGATCACCGAATCCGTGGAGCACTACCACGAACTCAAGTCGCTCGCTCTGTATTCATCTGGGCGCGTCACCGACGACGGAATCATTGACCCTCGCGATACCCGGGACGTCATTGCGTTGTCCTTATCGGCATGCAGCAACAACAAGATTGAAGGCGCTGAAGGCTTCGGCGTCTTCCGGATGTAAGGACACTGCGATGACAATCAGACGTCTACTCGTCGCAAACCGGGGTGAAATCGCCCGCAGGGTGTTCCGAACGGCAAAAGAAATGGGCATATTTACCGTCGCCGTGTATTCCGACGGTGACAGCAACGCTCCATTTGTTAACGACGCCGATCTTGCTGTCGCCCTAAGGGGAACCAGCGCAGCAGATTCCTATCTTGATACCGAGAAAATACTGGAAGCAGCAACGTCGGTTGGGGCAGATGCCATTCACCCCGGGTACGGGTTTCTCTCCGAAAACGCCGCATTCGCTGACGCTGTGACAACTGCTGGCTTGACTTGGATCGGTCCACCCTCTTCGGCCATAGCCGCAATGGGCGACAAGTTGGCCGCAAAGCGAACGATGACTGATGCAGAGGTGCCGACCTTGCCTTCCGTTGAAATTACTGACTCCTCGGATTTATCGGAGATCGGTGATGAAATCGGATTTCCGTTACTAGTGAAAGCCAGTGCTGGAGGAGGCGGCAAGGGCATGCGGGTCGTGACTAACGACAACGAATTGAGCGACGCGATCGCTGGAGCCCGAAGAGAAGCCCTGGGTGCGTTCGGCAATGACACCGTTTTTCTTGAGCGCTACCTTGAGACACCCCGGCACGTTGAAATCCAAGTCTTAGGTGATCAACACGGAACTGTTGTCCATTGTTTCGAGCGAGAGTGTTCGATTCAACGACGACATCAAAAAGTTATTGAAGAGGCCCCATCACCGGTGTTGACCGATTCGTTGCGACATCGAATGGGAGCTACAGCGGTCGCTGCTGTTGAAGCCATCGGCTACGAGTCCGCGGGAACAGTCGAGTTTCTTCTTGACGGCAGCGGCGACAGCGCGAAGTTTTTCTTTCTCGAAGTCAATACTCGACTTCAAGTAGAACATCCCGTTACCGAGGAAATCACCGGACTCGACCTCGTCCGAGAACAGATCCGGATCGCTAACGGGGAGGAGCTCGGTTACACGCAAGCAGACCTTTCCATTGATGGACACTCCATTGAGGCTCGGCTCTACGCAGAGGACCCATCGAACGATTTCTTGCCGGCGACCGGAAGTGTTGATATTTGGTATCCGGCGCCCAACCCAATGGTTCGCTATGACTCTGGTATAGAAAGTGGTTCAGAGGTCACGGTGGAATTCGATCCGATGTTGGCGAAAGTCATTTCCCATGCGCCGACCCGGGCGGAAGCGGCCTTGAAGTTGGCACTTGCGCTAGAACGCACACGCATTCACGGGGTAACAAATAACAGAGATTTCTTGGTCGCCACACTGCGAAACGACGAGTTTCTAGCCGGTAATACAACGACGGATTTCATTAACCGAGTCAATATCCCTGGGCAACACGTGCCGACGGAATGTGAGTTAACAGACGCATCTATTGCTATTGCCCTGATGGCTCAGAAATCCAATCGTTTAAAGGCAACTGCGCTCAAATTCATGCCATCGGGGTTTCGCAACAGTTCCATGCCTAGTCAACAGATGGTGTTGATTCAGGGAGAAAACGAGATCGCGGTTAATTATCGTCGCCTACGCGACGACTCGTTCGAGGTTCGCATAGGGGAAGAGGGGGAGCCACGTTCGGCGAAACTTTTATCGTCAGTCGCCGATCGTTTCGAAATTCAGCTCGACGACGTTCGTGCCAGCGGCTACGCCTCCAAGTTCGGAAATCGTTGGTGTGTCGATATTCCCGCGGGCAGTCTTGTTTTCGTCGAAAAGAGCCGTTTTCCCGAAGCCGAAGTTACCGAAGTAGAAGGCGGATTGACCGCCCCGATGCCCGGGAAGATATTAGCCATCGAAGTCGCCGAGGGAGACTCGGTGAATGCTGGCCAACTACTGGTTCTCATGGAGGCAATGAAGATGGAGCACCAAATTGTGGCTGCGTTCGACGGCGCTGTGGCAGAGGTTCGTGTTGCAGTCGGAGACCAAGTCGACAACGGCGAACTGCTCGTGATCATTTCCGTCGACGAAGAATGACCGTTTGATCCACGAGTCTCATAGAACGGATCTCACCTCCGCCGACCGCCATCGACTCAGCCGCCGTTGGTCGATCATGAGCACTTATGTATTTCCGTCGAACCCACCTAAAAAACGCGCCATTTTGTGCGGTTCATCTACGAGGGGACGAAGTCGATTAGGCCAGTAACCAGACGGGTCGCCGTTCTCGATGTGGACCGCGCTCTGGGTCCAGCTTTCTCCACCGCGAACAGTTCTCACGTCAGCAGCTAGGTAGCGCAGAGCGATGCCGCATCTACGGCGGTTACTTGAGTTGGGAAGAGAACCGTGAAGGAGCAGATCGGTATGCAGAGACACCTGTCCCGCGTCGAGTTCGTTTGAGACAAGGGTGTCGTATGTCTCGTGGTCTACGACGCGTCGATTGAGAACTACCGATCCGTCTAAAGGAAGTTCATCATGTCGGAGGTCACCAATGAGGTGGCTACCGGGAACAAAGTGCATCGCCGAGTTCTCTCGGTCAACATCGTCGATAGCTAACCAAATGGTGACAGATTTCGTTGGAGTAAAAGGCCAATAATTCGCGTCTTGGTGAAGTGGTACTTCCATGCCGTCGCCCGGGAGCTTGCAAAACATATGTGTGCTCCAACACACGACTTCCGAGCCGAGAATGTCAGTCACGTAGTGGACAAAAATTGGTGTGTGAATTAAGTCCCAGAGGGGGCCGCACACTTGGTGGTACTGATTGATCGAATAGCTGTTCCGCCGATCATTCGCCGATATGACTTCCTCGATGAGCCAATTCAGATAGTGGCGAAGTTCGACTATTTCGTCGTGCTCTAAACCTGGCAGCCTTGTGAGATAGCCGGTGCGGTTGAACTGTTCAATCTGTTCTGCACGCAGAACGTTGAGAACCTCAGGGTTCGACGGATGGAACGCCAGTTGGCGCTCGCTGTCACCAAACCGGAAAACGTCCTCTCCGCGCACGCTGTCACCATACGCCTTTCGTTGCGTGTCCGAACAGCTTCGCTTTCATTCTCGGGTGTCAAAGACAAGAGGGCTAACCAGAAAGACAGTCGGCGAGCGGTGAGAGGTCGTGGCTGGCTGTTCTCGCATCGGAGGATTCGAGAGTTCGCTGGGGTAGGCAACGGCGAACAGCGCGACTTGGCATGCGTACATAACTAGGGCAATCCACCAAACGATGCGCATATTGCTCAAGGCCTCTGTTGGACCGCCTGGGCGTCCGACTACACCGATCGCGACGGCTACACCAACCGCAACGGCCAATTGGAAAACCGTAGTCCGGCCCGCACCGGCCATCCCGAAGCGGGCTGGCTGCACATCACGCATCGAAGCACCAACCAGCATCGAGAAACTACAACCCGCGGCCACGCCCATAACGAGATTTGCGAATAGCAACCCGCCGAGGAAGTTGGGTGTCGTTCCCGTGAAAGCGAGATGCAGCAGACATGCAAACACGCCAAATATCCCGCCCACCATGAGGATGGGGCGATGACCTATACGTCCAGCCAAGCGCCCATTCGTTACCGAAAGGGCGCTTGAGAGCAGCGGGCCGGGAGCGATCGCAAAACCCGATTTCAGGACTGACCAGCCCCACACCCGTTGAAGATATTCAGGTAGGACAATTAGCCAGCTGAAGAAGGCAACCAGGAAAAACACCGAGCCGATGTTGGCAACGGTGTAGGACCGAAGCCTGAACAACTTGAGGTCAAACAAGGGCTCAGGATGGACACGGGACCTCACCACGAAGGCCAGCAAAAAAACCACACCAATTAGGCACGAGACAAGAGTTGGTGGCGATATCCAACCCCAGTCGCGTCCTTGCACCACCGCCAGAAGTAACACCCCAACCCCCACCGATGCGAGAGGCACACTCAATAGGTCAACCCGCGGACTAACACCCTCCCCGACACTTTCCTCAATCCATCGGCGACCGGCCACAAACGCCCACACAGCAACGGGAACGTTCACCAGAAATACCGCCCGCCAACCGAACCCCTGAATCAGCAAGGCACCAAGCGACGGGGCTAGAGCGGCAGCAAGCCCAGCGACAGCACCCCAAATACCGATAGCGGCCTGTTGCCGATCCCTCGGAAACGCACTGAGCAATAGAGCTAATCCAGCGGGATATTGGCAAGCTCCGCCGACAGACTGGAGTACTCGGGCCCCGATAAGAAACGACGCTGACGGGGCAAACCCTGACAGCAACGAACCCACAGCGAACCCGGCAAGCCCGACAAGAAACACCCGCCTGCGCCCATACCGATCGGCTAGCCATCCAGCTGGGAGCAGGAGAGAAGCAACCCCCAGGTTGTAGCCAGTGATCACCCATGAAAGAGTCGCAGCCGAAGCGGACGGGAAAGCTTGAGCAAGTTCATCGCGCGCCACGGAAATGATGGTGATTTCCATCGCGACCATGAAGCCGACGAGAGAGGTCACGAAAAGCGTCCGATTAGCCTTAGCTCGAGCGTTGGGATCCACAGCGAAGACGTCTACAAGCCGGCGGCGGCGCGATCGGCGGCGATAGCCGCGTCCATTGTGGCCAGAAGATCTCCTCGCAAACTACGCACAGTTGATGCATAAGCTGTTTCATCAAGTTCTTCAGCAAAACCTTGCGCCACCTCTAACGCCCGCTTCACCACTTGATCCTGAGACGTAACTTCATCAAGGAAGCCCGCGTCGACGGCGCCCGCTCCATCAACGATTTGGGCGTTAACTACAGAAACTTGGAGATGTCTCTTGGACAGTCTTTCCGAAGCAATGAGCAACGCCCATCTAGGCAAGGTCAACGCAATCGCAACTTCATTAAGTCCGATTTTCACCGGGCCGTCGACCCCAACTCGGTAATCACACCCGCACAACATGAGGGCGCCAGCGGCAACAGCGTGACCAGTGCAGGCAGCGACGACCGGAACCGACGCCCCATACGCCTGTCGAATTAGAGCACCTCCAGCGCTCACCATTTCGCTAATTGCTGTGCGGTCACCAGAGTTGATGACGTCAAGATCGAAGCCAGCGAAAAAGACTTTCTGATTTCCCGCAATGACAACTGCCCCAACACCGGGATCGGACTCAGCTTCTGCTATCTCTTGACTGATCCCCAGCAATAATGAAGGCGAAAACGCGTTCGCCCGACCATCATCAACCGAAATGCATACGACGTTGCCTATGCGTTCAGTGGTAAGTGACGAATTGGACATAGCGGCGACCGTAGTTGCACACCCAGCTTCTTGCAGGCTCCTTGGGGCACTATTCGGTACCGAACCTTTGTGTCACTAGGCTGGGGCGATGCCAACACCGATCAGCGAAGTTGATATCCCGGTGATTTCGACTGAACAGCCCGCCTCAGAATCCGAACGACGCGAGAGCCTTCGTCAGCTAACAGAAGGCCATTGGATCGCTCGGGCTGACCTCGGATATGTAATAGCTACTCACGATGACTGTGCGGCCATGTTGCGTGATCGGCGCTGGTTTAGCGCGCTCTCTCTCATCGCTGAAACCCAAAACTATGAGAACCCCGAGTGGTCCAAACGAGACCGTAAGAGCATCCTGTCCACCGAAGGGGATGACCACCAAAGAATCCGTCGCATCGTGAGTTCCGCGTTCACCCCAAAGTCAGCGGATCGCCTGCGTCCCTTCATGCGCGACGTGGTAAACGAGTTGTTAGATCCCGTTTGTGAACGTGGCGAATCCGAATTCGTGGCTGATGTTTGTGAGCCCTACCCAATACCAATCATTTGCGAGTTGCTGGGTGCCCCTCGCGAAGATTGGGAACTATTCAGTCGACTAGCCGTCGATATTTTCCGCGTGTTCAACGGAAACCTTGCCGAGGACGGTCCAAAAATCATCGCTGCGGGTGACGAAATGGACGCCTACATGCTCAATCTCATTTCCGAGAGGCGTTCGCACCCTCGCGACGATCTCCTCAGCGACCTAATTGCGGCAGAAGAAGAGGGAGATCGCCTTTCTACCGACGAGTTACTTTCGATGGCGAATGCTTTACTGCTGGCAGGTACCGACACCACGAGAAACCAGTTGGGCTGTGCTGTGGCGTTGTTCGCCCAACACCCTGAGCAGTTCCAACTTCTTCGCGATGATCCCGAACTGGCTCCTGGAGCTGTAGAGGAAGTCATGCGTTATCTCGGGGCCGTACGCGGAACGGCTCGGTACGCCAGCGAGGACATCACCTATAAAGACGTGCTCTTTCCAAAGGGCACGTTGATCTTCCCGAATTTCGTAGCCGCAAATCACGACAGCGAAAAATTTGTGAATCCAACAGAGTTTGACATCACTAGGGAACCAGGGATTCCACATTTGACATTTGGCAGCGGGGCCCACTTTTGTTTAGGGGCCTTCCTAGCGCGCGCGGAACTTCAAGAAGCGTTCACGGTTGTTGCACGCCGGTTACCGGGTCTCAGGCTTAACGGTGAGATTTCGTGGAAGCCAATGCAAAACGGAATCTGGGGGCCGGAGAGTCTTCCAATAGCGTTCCTGGAGGGCCACTAAAGAGCGGCATTCGTGATGTTCGCAGTCGAGGTGCGCTAATGGGAGTGACAGCCGCCACCGCAACACGAATCACGTCCGGTCCAAGAGGAGACGTCGCCTGAAGGGGCTGCTGAGGTAGCCGCACCAACGGCGGCGAAAGTAGATAGCTGGCGCTTCGCCCCAAGGTGCCCAGCTGGACATATCGCCGGGTCCGCGGATTGGGCCATCGGACGACGCCGGTCGAAGGTTTCGTCGCATGTGTGACAGTGGTAGGAGTACATCGGCACGAAGACGATCGTAGGGTGCAAGGGTGAAGTGCGCCAACGGGGCGTCGACGTTTGCGGGAGCGCTAGGTGAAGGACAGGTCAAATCCCAGCGCGGGTGAAGATTTCTCCCGTCGAGGTGCTGCCCAATTCCCTTCCGTTTTCGCGGTGGCCCCAGTGGACGAAATGAGTTGGGTCAGGGTGATTCTCGTCACTCTTGCGGGAGTCGTTTCTCACACTTTCGGGCGCAGCACTATGCCATTGCTGCTTCCGGCCATCGCAGACGACCTTGGTTTAAGCGCGACTACCTCAGGTGCGACAGGGTCGGTCAACATGGCTGCTTACCTATGTGGGGTTATCGCTGTTACCTATCTAGCGAGCCGATTCGCTCCTGCTTCGTTGTTGAAATTTGGTTTGTGGATAACCATGACCGGGTTAGTTGTGCTCGGCACTGCTCAAACCACCTGGCAGGTCATGATTGGAACGGGGTTAGCTGGTTTAGGCGGAGCAGGTGTCTGGTTAACGATGCCCGTGATTGCAACCGCGGGGGTTCCTGCAGGTCAAAGGGGTGCGGTGATGGGTTCCCTGACTGCAACCATGGGAGTGGCTTCAATTGTTGTCCCGTTCACTACTTCTGGTCTCCGCGGCATCGTCAACGATGCCGGAGCTTGGCGCGAGATCTGGCTACTCGAAACGGTGGCAGCCGCACTGATTCTCACGGTCCTTTATATGGTGCTACGCGATGACGCCTCACCTCGGCTTCCATTGGGATCTGGCATTACAGCTGTCACACGGCTACAGGGCTGGAAAACGGCCGTGTTCTTTTACATGGCATTTGCCTTCGTTGCTGCCTCGTGGTTTCAGTTCTTCGGTTTATCTCTCGAAAATGACCACAACATGTCGCGAGAATTTACAACCCACATGTGGGCGCTAATGGGTGCCGGAGGAGTGATTGGCGCTGTCATGTTCGGCTGGCTCAGTGATCGCCTAGGGCGACCTCGCACCATGTGTTTGGTTACCGCGTCCGGCGCGACAACCTGCCTTCTCGTGCTTGTGGGGGAACCATGGGCTGCAGCGCTCGCCGCAGCAATCTACGGGGTTAGTGCGATGGCAGTACCGCCGTTAACCGCTGCTTTCGTCCGTGACCAGGTCGAGGAGCGAGATTTCACTCCAGTATTCGGAGCAATGACGATTTTTTATGGACCGGCCTCGGTTGCCGGGCCGATTACCGGCGGGGTGTTAGCCGATATCACCGGCTCGTACCAGCTCACTTATATTGTTCTAGCGGTGACCTTCGCATTTGCGGCTGTTGCCGCATGGCACCTACCCCGAGTTGAGAACGACGGCTAAACACCACCCGAATCGTCGTGAATGCGGCCCTTGTCGCGCCCGGCGCCGATTCTTCGTAGGATCTTCCTGTGAAATTCGGTGAAGAGACACTCCCTAGTTGGCCGGTTGGCTTCACAACACCGGATGGAAGCCCCAACGTCTTGATTGTGGTGTTCGACGACGTCGGGTTCTCGGATTTCGGATGCTACGGATCCCCTATTTCAACTCCGACAATCGACCGGCTGGCCGACAATGGTCTTCGCTATACGGGCTTTCACACCACGGCAATGTGTTCGACAACACGCGCCGCGTTACTCACAGGACGCAACCATCACTCCGTTGGAGTCGGCTGCCTCGCGAACTTCGATAGTGGCTTCCCCGGTTACAGAGGGAAAATCAGTCCCGATGCCGCCACTCTCGCTGAAATGTTGCGCCCATACGGCTACAGGAATTACATGGTCGGGAAGTGGCATGTCACTCCTCTAACTGAATCCGGACCTACCGGACCATTCGACGGTTGGCCTCTCGGTCGAGGCTTCGACCGCTTTTACGGATTTCTAGACGCTGAAACGGATCAATACTCTCCAGAGCTGATTAGCGACAACAGTCACATCGCGCCGCCTGGAACCTTTGCGACGGGTTATCACCTCACCGAAGATCTTTTTGACCGAGCGATCCAATTTATTGCCTCGCATGAAGCAAGTATTCCCAACCAGCCGTGGATGACCTTGATCGGGCTCGGGGCGTGTCACGCTCCTCACCAAGCCCCACAAGAACTCATCGCCCATTATGACCACGTGTTTAGGCGGGGTTGGGACGCGGAGCGCTCCGAGCGGCTCGCCCGGCAGATCGAATTAGGCATCGTGCCTGAGGGAACCCAGTTACCCCCCAGGAATGACTTCGTGGAGGCTTGGGGAGAACTCGACGACACTACTCAACAAGTAGCTACCCGACTCCAGGCTGCTTATGCCGCGATGCT
The DNA here is from genome assembly GCA_034399415.1 of Acidimicrobiales bacterium. GTDB lineage: Bacteria > Actinomycetota > Acidimicrobiia > Acidimicrobiales > Poriferisodalaceae > UBA2110. Next base: position 4,910 of record DASCSY010000030.1, on the reverse strand, counting down.
TCACCATGCCGACCAACACCTCGATCGACTCATTGACCATCTTGAGCGTTCAGGCCAAATCGATAACACCCTGATCATGGTTTTGTCGGACAACGGAGCAAGCCAGGAAGGCGGTCCCCTTGGCTTCGTTAACGCAATGGGGCCTTATAACGGTCTCCCCGAAACCATCGAAACCAAATTTGATCGCATCGATGACATCGGCGGACCCGATACTCATAGCAATTTTCCGTGGGGCTGGTCAATGGCCGCTAACACGCCACTGCGCCGATATAAGCAAAACACTCACGGCGGCGGCGTGAGAGACCCGTTAGTTGTTCACTGGCCACAGCAGGTCAATCAGCCAGGTCTTCGAGGGCAGTTTTGTCACGCGTGTGACATTGTTCCAACCATCCTTGACTGCGTAGGAGTGGCGGCCCCCGAAGCTGTCCACGGTGTCCCTCAAAAGCCAGTGGAGGGAGTGAGTTTCGCCTCCACCTTGAGAGACCCGCACGCGCGAACCGGCAAAACGACTCAGTATTTTGAAATGTTTGGTCATCGAGGATTGGTGCACGACGGGTGGAAGGCAGTTGCTTTCCATCCGCCCGGCACTCCCTTCGAAGATGATCAGTGGGAGTTGTTCAATCTCGCGGAGGATTTCAACGAGACCAACGATCTGTCCGCAGACGAAAGTGACCGACTTGAGGTGATGGTTGATCTTTGGTGGGACCAAGCGAGACTTCATCAAGTACTTCCTCTCGATGACCGATTTGCTGAGCGTTTCGCCGAAAACGCTGAACGTCATTTAGGGGGCCGAACCTTTTTCACGTTCTGGAAAGGCATGGGTCATCTTCCTAGCGATGTTGCTCCTGATTTACGAAGCCGTAGCTATCGTTTAGACGCCACGATCGCACCCATTGAGGCCGACGTTTCAGGGGTTTTGATTGCTCACGGTGACGCCACGTCGGGCTACAGCTTGTACTTAGATGACGACAGTTATCTCGTTCACGACTTAAACATCGGCGGAAGCCATCAAATTCTTCGCTCCCAAGCGCCAGTACCTCTGGGCGCGAAACATCTTGGCTTTCACATGTCACGCGAGAAAGAAGGTCAGCGCGGAGTTGGACGGTTGGTTATTGACGGCGAGGTAGTAGCGACACAAGAAACCAACAATATTTTCTTCCTCATGATCTCCTGGTCGGGTCTAGATATTGGCCTGGACCGCGGAACAGCTGTGTCCCATTATGAGACCCCTAACTGCTTCACAGGCGATCTTATTAAGGTCACAATCGACTTGGCTGATGATCAAATTCTTGACGGGGAGGGCGTGGGTCGCGCAGAGATGATGCGTGAGTAGCGGCTCACCCACGAACGAAGAGCAACTGAAATTCAACAACCCCGTGATCTTTCGCGGAAACCACAATCACGGCCGACGGAACGGCGACGTCATAGTCAGCGAAGGTAACTTCAATGGAACCCACAACGACGATCGTGTTCTCCACGAGTTGCGCTTCTAGGAAGACCGGAACCATCTGACCTATCCCATTCACCGTCAACCGCCCGAGTACTTCAATCGATACGGGTGAATCATCGGCGTCGGGGAGGACTACCGGAGCATCAAGCAAAAAGGTAGCCACAGGGTTTTCCCGTACGTTCAACGCGTGACGTGCCGCTCGGTCACGCCGCGAGTCGTTCGTAACAACCGTGGAGAGGTCAGCGGAGATCGAAACCTTTACTAGCTGGCCATTGTCTATCAGGAGTTCACCCTGAACCTCACCAGTTCGGCCTACCGCTGTGACGGATCCAACCCGGGCCAGTTCTTCCTCCACTCTGAACCCGACGAATGAACCTGAGGATTCCTCAAAAGTAAAGCTTCCCGAAGTCGAGTCCACATGCCAGACACCGTCTTGGGACTTCGCTGCCGGTTCTTCTGTTGGAAGCTTCTTCTGAGTGGTTTGAGAAGGTGCAGCGCTTTCAACAGACTCTGAAGTTTCTTTTTGCTCGACCGAAGCCACTGCAGCTTCTATAGATACTTCGGCGGGGGCCCTACCCAACACCCGCCACACCCCATAAACGGCGGTCGCTCCGATGACAAGAACCAGTGCGGCGGTAGTGATGATGACCCCGCGTCGAGTGCGCAAGATTTCAGTCCTTTAGTTCTAATCGGAAACCCAGAACTTCTACTGGCTGACTCCCACCGATCTGATATCCGATCTCAGGGTACGGCTCAAAACCGAGCCTACGGTAAAGGCGTTGCGCGGCCTTCATATAGTCAGTGGTGTTCAAGACCAGAGCGACCCGGCCATCGGCTCTAGCTCTATCGATACACCACTGAGTCAAAGCGCTGCCAACTCCCAGGCCCTGGCAGGCTGGGTCGGTGGCCAATACTCGAAATCCAGCACATCCTTCAGGATTACCTGACCTCACCTCGCTGGCGTAGTCGTGGTGGTAAGCGAGGCTTCCCACGATTTGGTTATCAAATTCAGCGATGATGATTTCTGCTCTTTCTGCTCTCCCAGCGACGTCACGCAGCTCCGCTCCGTACCAACCGAGATCATCAGGAAGACCAGTTCCAGCAAACAGCGGCCGGTACGCGGCCATAGTGAGGCTCGCGACCTTGCCATATTCGCCAATTAGTGCTTCTCGGATGATTACCTTTGACTGCATCAGCATCTCCCAACTCGACTTTGGTCTCGTCGCAACTGTCGGCGAACGGTAGCGTCATATTGCTGTCCGCTAACTCTAGGGAGTAGTTGAAATGCCGAGTGAACCATCGAAGGAACTTGTGGTTCTCGATAATCCGCGACCCGGACGCGACTATGAAATTCGTTGCGAGACTCCGGAGTTAACTTGCTTGTGTCCTGTAACGGGACAACCAGACTTCGCGACAATCGTGATTACTTACGTACCCGATAAGCAAATAGTTGAGTTGAAGTCTTTGAAGTCATACCTGTGGAGCTACCGTAATGAAGGGGTTCATCACGAAGGCATCACGAATCACATTTTGGATGATTTGGTGTCCGCGTTAGCTCCTTCGTCGATGACAGTGGTAACCGAATGGTTAGTGCGCGGAGGCATCAGCACAACGGTCACCGCACATCACCCCGGTTGACGCGACCCCTAGATAGCTACGCGTCCAGTACGGTGTCGCCTTCGCGGGGTTCAACTAGGGGCGCTTCGGTCGACCACGGAAAGTTGATCCACTTGTCCGTATATTTCCAGACATATTCGCAGTCAACAACAGAGCGTGATTTCTCGTAAAGGACTGCCGTCCTCACTTCCGCGACTTCGCTCAAGCAGTGGTTGCGAACTAGGGCAAGTGTGTGGCCCGTGTCAGCGACATCGTCAACGATCAACACTTTGGTGTCGCGCAAATCGACGATATCGACGTACGGGGGGAGCATCACTGGAACGTCTAAACGTTCGTCTACTCCTGTGTAGTACTCGACATTCATGACGTAAAGATTTTTTACAGACAGCGCGTAACCCAGGGATCCGGCGACGAATAGTCCGCCTCGGGCTATCGCCAAAATGATGTCTGGTCGGTAACCGTCATCTGCTACCAGAGCAGCAAGGGCGCGGGAACCAGCGCCGTAGCTGCTCCAGTCAAGGACTTCGCGGGACTCATCATTCACGTCGGGGAAGTTACACCTAACGCCGTCGCAATTCTTGCGTCTCCCTCCACGATGTAACTCTTGCAGCCGCCGCCACTAGTTTGGCTTGATGCCATTGCTGGCCCCGCAACACAAACTGGTCCTGCGACATTTGTTGTCGCGCGGCGGCAGCGCTATGCCCAGTGAGCTATCAACCGACGTCGACCTTGCCGTCGAAGATGTGTTGAATGCGCTTGACCATCTTCACCGAACTGATCTGGCTGCTCCCATGCCACACACTCCTGGATTGGGGGAAGGTCGCTGGTCGCTGACTTCGCACGGGCGACAAGTAGGACCGTCGTTAGCTAAAGGCGAGTCGTTAGTCGAGACCACTCACGAAGCGGGAGACCCTGCTGAGGGGTGGGGGTTTCCGTGGCGGCCGGTGAAAAAGGATCCACCCGTTTATGCAAAGAACCTTCCGAGGCCAGTTAGGCGGGGTCGGAAAGCGGTACGACGACCACTGTTCACTCTGCACGTGCCAGATCGGAAACCTGAAAGACGTCGATGGGGTCTTTTGGCGCTCGCTTCACTTGTCACATTGGGTGGAGTCGCGTTGTTATTGACCAATATCCGCCAGGTCGATATAGAGATCGGTGGAATCGAAGACGGTGTCGCTTTGCAGCCAAGTTCCATTGAGGGAACCCAAATTTCTTTCACAATTAGCGGGGCTAACGCGAGGTCTGCGGAGCTCCTGTTAGACGACTTTCCAGTAAGCGGCGTTCAGAGATACGGCAATCGGATCGTCTGGATAGTTCCACCACTAACTGAAGGATCCCATTCACTAGAATTGGTGGTGCAACGGCGACTTTACGGCGCAGCGTCTAGTTCGCTTGATTTCAGCGTGGATGGCACACCACCTCTGATCGGCTTACCGGACGTTTTGGAACCCGTACCTATGAATGAGCCCGTCACTATCGCGGGGACTTCCGAACCAGGCGCGACGGTGGTAGTTGGTGGCATACCGATCGAAACCCAGGATGGTTCATTCGTTCTAGAGCTTGACGAACCTCCGGCCGGACCCGTGTCGGTGCTGGCGATCGACCGGGCAGGCAACACAAGTACCTTCAACATGATCATCCCGGTCGCGTATCCCAGAACACAAGGCGTGCATGTCAGCGCTGCGGCCTGGGCCCACGATGGCTTAAAGAGCTCAGTCCTGGATCTCATCCTCGCGGGCAAAATCACCGCTATCGAAATCAGTCTCAAGAACGAGAGCGGTGTTGTTGGTTACGACAGCGGGGTTCCGCTGGCACAAGAAACGGGGGCCTCTACCGGGCTATT
>DASCSY010000029.1:0-18958 GCA_034399415.1 Acidimicrobiales bacterium | reverse complement strand
AGAACTGCTATTGAGGCCCGCATCCGTTCGACCAGACTGTACGGCGCTATTGGGTCTAGTTCGGCGGGCACATCAAGATCGATACGGTCGCCGATGCGTTCGATCTTGACACCCATTGCTTCAAGCAACTCACTCATGATCGCTACGTCCGCTATATCGGGAACGTTGAGAAGAGATGTTGACCCTTCTGCGAGCAACGACGCTGCCATCAGTTTCAGGGCACTATTCTTCGCTCCGCTGACGGGAATGTCACCATTGAGAGGCCCACTTCCCTGCACAAGGAATCTCTTCACCTCTCCAGTATGTTCACCGAAACGGCTAAGGACACATCACTCTCGTGACTCATTTAGAAATCACTCATTGTGTAGATGATGAAGGGCTTCGACGCGTACGTTCACCGAGGAATGACCTCATTGAAGAAAAAGGCCTCGGAGATGACCGATTTTCGCTAGTCGATGGTCCTTTCGACTATTACGAACGGTCCCTCCTCGTCAGGTCCGGTTCCAATACGCACACCGTGATAGAGCGATTCGACTATCGCCTGTCGATTCCTTGGTTCGGGATTCTTTTTCGGTGGCCGGTGCGTCATGCGCTGCGCAATCGCCGCGACGACGGAACCTCACCATTTTGGGCTGCGCCCGATCGTTTGGGGAAAAGAGCTACAACAATTTTCGCAACCTTGTGCGCGATCGCCTTGCTTTCGGGCTTTCTCTCTAATGCTCCAGCTGAGATTCATACTTACGCTGCAGATGAATTCAACGTTGACCAGTTAAGCCAGGGAGTGCTGGGCGCTCTAATACGGATCGGGTCCTTGCTAGCCATCGGTTTTGCTGTCTTAGCGGATCGCCACGGGCGGCGGCGGGTGCTCTCGTGGGCCATAACGTTCGGAATCGCTTCGTCTTGCGCAGCTGCGTTAGCTCCATCTATAGGCATTTTCGCCACGTGTCTTGTGATAGTCAGAACCTCTAACGCGACACTCGGGGCAATAATTGTTGTGTTCGCACTGGAAGAGCTACCTGCCGGAAGTCGCGCCTGGGGTCTGTCTGTTCTCGGAATGTCAGCTGCTTTGGGGGCAGGTTTCGTCGTATGGGCGCAGCCGATCGCTGGTGTAGCCGAGTGGTCTTGGCGACTAATTTTTGTGATCCCTCTATTGATGATTCCGCTCGTCGTTGGCGCAATTCGACAGCTACCTGAAAGCCGCCGTTTTCGAAGTCACGTCCCCGGACCGAAGTTGCGTAACTACCGGAGCCGTCTCGTGTTGCTGGGGGGAGCGTATTTCTTGCTTGGTCTGTTTCTTTCACCGATCGACTGGTTTAGAAATGAGTATCTGCGCGATGAGCATGGGTTCAGTGCGTTACAGGTCAGCCTTTTCCTTTTGACGACTGCAACACCCGGCGGAATTGGCCTATATGTGGCAGGTCGAGTAGCGGATTTACGAGGCAGAAGAATTGTCGTAGGGGTAGCCGCCGTATTTGGGCTTGGATTAACGACTATTTTCTTCAACGCCTCTGGTGGCTTTCTTTGGCCTCTTGCGTTGACTGCAGTGACCTTGGCCAGTGGCCTATTACCTGCGATGGGTGTCTATAGAGCTGAGATGTTCCCCACGGCGGTTCGAGCGCGCGCAGCGACAATTGCCGGGGCGGTTGGTGTGGTGGGTGGATCCATTGGCATTCTGGCTGCCGGTTGGATGCGAGTTCGTTGGGGTTCTTTTGGACCAGTGATGTTTGTTCTTTGGGGGGGTCCGTTGCTCGCGGCGGCTCTTGTATGGCGCCGCTTTCACGAAGGCGCCCGACAAGAACTAGAAACGCTTAATCCGGAAGACGCTAGTAGCGCCTGAGGTGGTGTGCATTTGGGGGTCATGAAAGCCCGTTAAGCCAGTCACCCACGGTGTTAATGATGTCGGCGGTCTGATCGCGGTTAGAGGGATCGTGACGGCCACCTTTGAGAAACTTTGCTGCGACGTCGCCATCAATACGGCCGAGATGCTGACCGAATTCATTCGGCGAACCGAAGGGGTCGTTGTCGCCTGACACGAACAGACAGGGGACGCTTATTGAGGCAAAGTGATCGACGCGAAGCTTGTCAGGACGATTGGGTGGATGAAGCGGATAGCTGAGCAAAATCAAGCCCGCAGCCGACATACCCTCTGCGACCGCCATGGAGCACACTCGACCGCCCATCGATCGGCCACCGAACACGAGACTGCCCGGGTCGCAGTCAAGTTCTGCAGATATTGTTCGGCAGTCTTCAACAAGTTCAGATACGAGCCTCGGCGCTCGGGGAGGGGTTCTTTTCCCTTCTCGCCGGTACGAAAATTCGTGTCGGATCACGGGGAGCGGCGCCAATGACTCTTCAAGTGCGCACAACGTCGGATGTTCTTTAGTGCCACCAGCACCAGGCAACAACACCACTCCTGCGATCGACAGCACGGCCAGACCTCCTGGAGGCAGAATAGGTGGCAGCTTTGGCTGAAGAGGGGAAACTGTGACAACTACTGAATTCGGCAACGGAACGGTCCTGAGTGAGGTTGCTGAAGGCGTCGGGAGGATCACTTTGAACCGACCAGAAGCGAGAAATGCTCTAAGTACCGAAGTCTTGGCGGCCCTGCCGGAGGCACTCCGTTCTCTCGAACAAGATGATGAAGTCAACGTGCTGGTGTTGACGGGGAACGACCCGGCTTTTTGCGCGGGCCTTGATCTCCGCGAGCTAGGCGGATCGGGAGGGAACATCAATCCCGATCAGCCTTCAACATTTCTCGGTCCATTCCCGGACCACAAGAAACCCCTGATCGGCGCCGTCAATGGCGTGGCAGTAACTGGTGGATTGGAGTTGGCGTTGGCTTGCGATTTTCTTATCGCATCTGACAGAGCCAAGTTTGCAGATACCCATGCCCGGGTCGGCGTGATGCCTGGTTGGGGTCTGAGTGTCCTTCTGCCACAAGCGATCGGTGTTCGCCGTGCAAGGGAAATGAGCCTGACGGGCAACTATCTCGACGCCGCTACTGCAGCAGAGTGGGGGCTAGTAAACCGAGTGGTACCTCACGAATTGCTCATGCCAACTGTCGAAGCCATAGCCCAAGACATTTGCTCCAACGATCAGGAAGGTGTGCGACAGATGATCAACACCTACGAACGGACTTCCAGCACCACTGTTGAAGATGGCTGGAGAATCGAAGCTTCGATGGGTAGAGACTGGTTGCGACGCACCAGCTTTTCTCCCGAAAAGGTAGCTCAACGCAGAGCCGAGATTCAGAATCGAGGTCGGGCCCAAAGCAGCTAGAAATTCATCTTCAATGCGCGTCGATCATTCGAACGATCTGGTCGGCGATTTCTAAGCTCGCGGTTGCCGCTGGGCTGGGAGCGTTAAGGACATGCAAGCTATTTCGGGCCAGCGTTATGGCGAAATCATCAAGGAGTTGACCATCCGCGTCCATTGCCTGAGCCCGCACCCCAGCGGGGCTCGCTTCTAGGTCTTCTGCTCTGATTTCTGGCACTAGTCGCTGCAGCGCTCGAACAAAGGCTTCCTTGTTCATAGATCGCCACACTTCCTCTGCCCCGGTACGCCAATATTTTCTGGCCAGCTTCCACAAACCCCTATTCGTTAGATGTTCTAGGACCTGTACGACACTGATATCTCGCCACCGATATCCCTCCCGAGCTAACGCCAAAACCGCGTTAGGTCCCGCATGGACGGACCCATCGATCATTCGAGTGAGATGAACCCCCAAGAAAGGGAAACTGGGATCCGGCACGGGGTAGATCAGACCTTTCACAAGGTGGCTGCGTTCGGGGACGATCTCGAAATACTCGCCGCGAAAGGGAACTATTCGATTCCCTTCGGATGCGGAGACCATTTGTGCTACTTGGTCACACCGAAGCCCGGCACAATTCACAACGAGGCTCGCCTTGATTTCACCGGTTGACGTAGAAATACGCGCTTCTTGTTCAGACTCTTCTATGCCCAAGACACTCGTGTCATATCGCACGGAGCCGCCAGCCAGTTCAATTCGGTCGCGCAGAGCGTCACACACCGCCTCGTAGGAAACGATGCCTGTTGACGGAACGTAGACGGCTTCAATCCCCGCACAATGCGGCTCAATCTCAGCCAAACGTTTCCGATCAATGAGCTCTGCTTCCAAGCCGTTTTCCCCAGCGCGACCTTGAAGCGAATGCAATCGGTCCAACTCATCGCGGTGGGTTGCCACGATGACTTTGCCGCAGACCTCGTGCGGAATCCCATTTTCTTTGCAAAAGTCAACCATGGCGCTTCGACCCGACACCGCCATTCGAGCTTTCATTGACCCAGGCAAGTAATAGATACCTGAATGAAGGACCCCAGAATTTCGTCCCGTTTGGTGTCTCGCGACACCAGATTCTTTTTCAACTACCAGTACCGATTGGCCGGGATGCGCTACGAGATAGCGATGAGCAGTTGCGAGTCCAATGATTCCCGCACCAATGACTGTTAGATCAACTCGATTCGGCATCAACAAATCACGCTCCTTCGATCAACCAAGATGTTGCGGGCCGCGGTGAGTGCCTCGATTCGGCTACTGGCTTCGGAGGCTGAACCCCCATGATCTGGGTGCGCACTCCTAAGCTTGCGTCTGAACGTTCGCCGGACTTGCCGTGAGTCAGGTAGTTCGGTTGATAATTCGGTCGAAAATCCCAGAACCTCGAGAGCCCAGCTCACCGGATCGACAATTTGGTGTCCCTTCCACGGAATTTCAGATGAATCCCCCGCTAGATAGGAAAGCAAGTCTCGGTTATCGTGCCCTCGCCAACGACGCGCTGAACGCAACAGGGTGAACAGGCTTCTACGAGTGAGCGAAGGCTGCTGGCTCGCCCGGTACAAAGCGGCGAGCACGTGCGGTTCGGGGCGATCGCTGGGAGCCAACTCAAACGCAATATTTCCATTCGACATGCTGACCAGTCGATGAGTTGAACGGGTCAACCCGATGCGGTCCCGTTGAAGACGGTGGCGGAGTCGTGGTTGAGGACTACGGGCGCCTTGTTCAAGCAGGTTCATCAATTGACTCAAATCGGCGTTTCCATCGTCATCAAGCTGCTGAGCATGAGTTGCGAGCACCGCAGCCAGCAGAAGTCCACCAGAACCAGGGGTCGGATCGAAGTTCAATTTGTCGTCGCCGAGGGCAACACGACGGGTTGGTACCGCTGGCCGAGAGTGCCAGACGTTGAACTCGGCCAAAATCACACACTGGACGCTACTAGCGGAAGCAACCGTGGGCTCATACCTAACGACTTCCAGGCGCTAGGGTCACCCTCTATGGCAACGTCACATACTGAGTTACCTGATCGAAATCTGGCATTGGAGCTGGTTCGAACAACAGAAGCAGCTGCCCTAGCAGCAGCTCGGTGGATGGGTCGCGGAGACAAGGAAGGAGCTGATGGCGCCGCAGTCGATGCGATGCGGATAATTCTCGGATCGGTTCCGATGGATGGAGTGGTGGTCATCGGAGAGGGCGAAAAAGACGAAGCCCCGATGCTCTATAACGGTGAAGCTATCGGTGACGGCACGGGCGCTAAGACTGACATCGCTGTAGATCCCATTGACGGAACAACCCTCACCTCTCTCGGCCGAGGCAACGCTATTTCAGTAATCGCCGTTGCTCCGCGGGGAACAATGTTCGACCCGGGCCCATGCGTCTATATGGAAAAGATCGCTGTTGGGCCCGAATCTAAGGGTTCGGTGTCTATTGAGAAAAGCCCCACGGAAAACCTCGTTGCGATTGCTGAAGCGACGGGTCGAGGTATCCGCGATCTAACAGCGGTGATTCTTGACCGCGACCGCCATGCCGACTTGATTGACGAGGTCCGCGAGAGTGGGGCGCGTATCCGGCTGATACCTGACGGTGATGTTGCCGGTGCCATCGCCACAGCGACGAGCGATGGGGCCGACGTTCTGTTCGGTGTAGGCGGCACCCCTGAGGGTGTGATTTCGGCGGCGGCACTGAAATGCTTGGGTGGTGAAATGCAAGGAAAACTCTGGCCTCGAAATGGCAGCGAGCGTAAGGCCGCGACGGACACTGGCTTCGATCTTGATCGTGTCCTTCATACCGACGACCTAGTCCGCTCCGATGACGTCTTTTTTGCTGCTACCGGCATCACCGATGGCGAGTTACTTCGTGGAGTTCGATTTACAGCCGAGGGCGCAATCTCCGATTCGCTTGTGATGCGCTCAAAAAGCGGGACCGTGAGACGCATTGAGGCGACACACAACATCGTCAAGTTAAGCGAGTTCGCAGCCGTCGATTTCACGTAGACAAGTCACACCTTTAGGTATCGCTGGATCGACGTGAACACCTCTATGCTCGGTCCCATGTCCGACGCTCATGGCTTAGAAGAAGGAACCGCTCAACAACTCGATTTTGACAAACTCGGGACAATAGGCCGGAGCGGGCACCGTGTCGTACCGGTCGTGCTTCAAGAAGCAGATTCTGGTGAAGTCTTGTTTGTGGGCTACGCGAACGAAGAAGCGTTCCGTATGACATTGGAGTTAGGGAGCGCAGTGCTTTACTCAACGTCGCGAGAGGAGATCTGGCACAAGGGAGCAACCTCCGGCGACACTCTTTCGCTAGTTGATGTGCGGGTGAACTGCGAACAAAATTCGCTTCTATACCGCGTACAGCGCGATGGCGGGGGCGCCTGTCATACTTTGGACCGGGATGATGCCACTAGAGAAAGTTGCTACTACCGAATCGTGACTTCTCCGAACGACCTTGCATTCGTTAATTGAGTTAGAGAACGTTCAGGTTGCCCAAGTTCGTAGCTCTTTAGATTCCCGATGCGCAGCAGAGTTAGACGGTTGCTGCAACCTGTAAACGAGTCTCAGCCCATTTCTTCGCATCGGCCGCGTCCTCATCGTCCGCATCAGAAGCAAGGGCTTCTTCGGCAATCGCAAGATCTGACTCAGCTTCGGATGGATCGATTTCCTGAGCAGCCATTGCCCCATCGCTGAGGATCGTTACCGCATTCCCACTGACCTCGACAAAACCGCCATTTATCGCTAAGGAAACCACTCCATCGGTCGCCCACAACTGGGTCTGGCCAATATCGAGGGCACCAATGAAGGGGGCGTGGTTATCAAGAAAAGCAATATCTCCATCAACTGTGCGAGTAACCACTTGGGAGCACTCACCCGAAAAGAGCACCGCTTCAGGGGAGACAAGTTCAACCTGCATGTGTGTGCCTCTCTACAAAAGTTAGGACTGTTCGAGTTCGCGGGCCTTAGCCATCGCCGATTCCGCATTTCCTACATTCAGGAATGCCTGTTCGGGGAGGCCGTCGAGTTCTCCGTTGCAGAGCATTTCGAAGGATTCGATGGTCTCGTCGACCGGGACGAAAACCCCGGGTAGCCCGGTGAACACCTCAGCCACGAAGAACGGTTGAGATAAGAAGCGTTGAATCTTGCGTGCTCTATCAACGATAATTCTGTCTTCTTCGGACAATTCGTCAAGACCTAGAATCGCGATGATGTCTTGCAGTTCCTTGTAGCGTTGAAGAATCTCTTGAACCCGGCGCGCCACTCCATAGTGGCGGTCCCCGACAACCTCCGGAGTCAAAATGGTCGATGTTGAAGCAAGTGGGTCGACAGCCGGATAAATACCAAGTGAAGCAATTTGGCGGCTCAGTTCAGTTGTCGCGTCCAGGTGGGTGAAGGTCGTGAAGGGCGCCGGATCGGTGTAGTCGTCAGCCGGAACGTACACAGCTTGCAACGAGGTGATCGAATGTCCCGCCGTTGAGGTAATTCTCTCTTGAAGTTCGCCCATTTCGTCAGCAAGATTCGGCTGGTAGCCCACTGCCGATGGCATTCGTCCGAGCAAAGTCGATACCTCAGAACCGGCCTGAACGAACCGGAAGATGTTGTCTACGAAGAGCAAAACTTCCTGACCCTGAACGTCGCGGAAATATTCCGCCATCGTCAAAGCGGACAACGCGACCCGAAGCCTCACACCCGGCGGTTCATCCATTTGGCCGAAGACGAGCGCTGTCTTTTCGAGGACGCCTGACTCCTCCATTTCTAGGTACAAATCTGTTCCCTCACGAGTGCGTTCTCCGACACCAGCAAAAACTGATACTCCGCCGTGCTGGGACGCGACGCGATTAATCATCTCCGTAATAAGAACTGTCTTTCCAACGCCGGCTCCACCAAACAGTCCGATCTTTCCACCTTCTAGGTACGGTTCGAGAAGGTCAATAACTTTGATCCCCGACTCAAACATCTTGGATTTTGGTTCCAAGGTGTCGAAATCGGGAGCATCGCGATGTATCTCCCAACGCTCCGAAATTTCTCCTATGTCATCAGTATCGAGAGGTTCTCCGAGAACGTTAAAGATGTGACCAAGGACGCTGTCGCCAACTGGAACAGTAATTCCACGTCCAGTGTTTCGTACTGCTGTGCCGCGCGTCAGGCCATCTGTCGCCTTCATGCACACAACGCGTACCTTTCCCTCACCAATTTGTTGCGCGACCTCGCCACCGATGGTCACAGTTGAGCCTTCCAGGTCCACATCCATTTCCACGAAAGCGTTGATCTCAGGGAGTGCGCCACGGGGAAACTCAACGTCTACCACGGGGCCGGCGATGGCAAGAACCCTGCCGTCCTTAGTTTCGGTGTTGTCTTCGGTCATTGTCATTTTTGGTCTCCTGAAAGATCAGGCATCGTTTCGGTCAGATACAAGAGCTGCGAGCGAACCCTCTAAAGATTGTGTGATGGCCTCGTCAAGGCCGCCGTCGTCACCGTCATCATTCATAGCTTCAGCTCCACTGACGATCTCCATGATCTCGGTGGTAATCGCGTCTTGGCGGGCACGGTTCATTATTCGCGTGAGATTGGTTTTTAGGTCCTCCGCGTTATCTGTCGCAGCCTTCATCGCGCGTTGTCGCGCCGCATGCTCAGATGCTGAACCTTCTAACAAGGCGGCATAAAGGCGGGCTTCGGCGTAACGCGGGAGAAGCCTACTTAGGATCTCCGCCGGTTCGGGTTCGAATTCGTAGCCACCTCCGCCTGTGTCGCCGTCCCCGTCAGCGCCAATTTCAGAGGCCTCAAGGGGCATGAATTGATCGATAGTTACTTCCTGGCTACCCATGGAAAGGAAGCGCGTATAGGCAAGTCGGACCTGCTGAACCTCACCACTTTCAAAAAGTTCAGCTACCGACTCCGCCATGGCTTTAGCGTCGCTGTAGTTCGGTTGGTCAGAAAATCCTTCGTACGCCGCGTGGGGTTCGTATCCCCGGAACGAAAAGTAGCTAGCGGCTTTCTTACCTGAAAGGACTAGCGCATATTGTCGATCTAGCGACCGGTCTGCTGCGATAGCCCGCTCTACGGCTCTAAGGACATTGTTGTTGTAGCCGCCGCACAAACCGCGATCGGCAGCTATAACGACGTACGCGACGCGGGTCACTTCATCCGCTGGGGTAAGCAGCGGATGGTCTACACCAGCTCCGCCGCCGGCCAAATTAGCGATTACGTCCGTGACCTTTTCGGAATAGGGCTTAGCGGCCTGAACTCGACCTTGCGCTTTCACAATGCGTGAGGCAGCAATAAGTTCCATTGCGCGAGTTATCTTTTTTGTGGCGTCGATCGAACTAATTCGACGCCTAAGAATGCGCTCTTGACCACCAGCCATCTCGAATCAGACCTCGGAGGCGCTTTCCTCATCGTCAGCGCTTATTTGGAACGTTGCTTTGAAGGCTTCGACGGCGGCTTTGACCTGATCTTCAGGCATTGATCCTGTGGTACGAATCTCGTCCAATAGCCCAGCGTGACGGGTTCTCAAAGCATCCAAGAGCTCGGCTTCGAAACGTTGAACATCTTCAACTGGTACATCATCGAGATGCCCATTCGTACCTGTGTAGATCGAAATTACCTGCTCTTCCACAGGCATAGGGCTGTTGAGACCTTGTTTAAGTAGTTCAACGAGTCGATAACCACGTCCAAGTTGAGCCGCAGACGCAGCATCCAACTCCGAACCGAAGGTGGCGAACGCTTCGAGGTCTCGGAATTGAGCCAGGTCAATCTTCAGCGTTCCAGCAACACTCTTCATCGCCTTCGTTTGGGCCGCGCCACCCACTCGAGACACCGAGACGCCTACATCCACCGCAGGCCGTACGCCTGATTTGAAAAGGTCATCCTGAAGATAAATTTGACCATCGGTGATCGATATGACATTTGTCGGGATGTACGCGGCAACATCACCGGCCTTCGTCTCAATAACTGGCAATGCAGTTAATGAGCCAGCACCCCGTTCGTCAGAAAGTTTGGCAGCGCGCTCCAATAACCGGCTGTGCAGGTAAAAGACGTCCCCGGGATAGGCTTCGCGCCCGGGTGGACGTCGAAGCAAGAGGGACAACTGTCGATAGGCCTCCGCCTGCTTTGACAGGTCGTCATAAACAATCAAGGCGTGTTCGCCATTTTCCATCCAATGCTGGCCCATCGCGCAACCTGCATACGGCGCCAAATACTTGAAGGGAGCCGAGTCTGCGGCGGGCGCTGCGACAACAACCGTGTAATCCATCGCACCGCGTTCTTCTAAGACGTTGACGACCTGCGCGACGGTGGAGCCTTTTTGGCCCACAGCCACGTAGATGCACTTCACGCCCAACCCAGCTTGGTTGAGGATGGTGTCGATGGCTACTGAAGTCTTGCCGGTCTTTCGGTCACCGATAATAAGTTCGCGCTGACCGCGGCCCACGGGTGTCATTGAATCAATCGCTTTGATACCCGTTTGGAGAGGTTCATGTACCGGTTGACGACCCATTATTCCCGGCGCCTGGATCTCCATACGACGAGGCTGGGCTCCAGTTATTGGCCCCTTGCCGTCAATCGGTTCACCGAGCGCGTCTACAACTCGTCCGAGAACGGCATCACCCACCGGGACCGAAAGAATTCGTCCGGTAGCTTTGACGTTCTGGCCCTCCTCGATGTTTTCCACATTTCCGAGAACTACTGCACCGATCGAATCCGCGTCGAGGTTCAAGGCAAGCCCTACGTCGCCGCTCTCAAATTCGAGGATTTCGTTTACGGACGCATTCGGTAGCCCTGAAACTCGTGCGATTCCATCGCCAACCTCAAGGATTCGACCAACGGTGCCCGACTCTACCGACGAGTCAAAGCCTTCTAAATTCTTTTTGATGGCTGAAGTGATATCAGCAGCATCGAAGCTCAAATCGGTCACGACAGATGCTCCTTCATTTTTTCGAGACGAGTACGAACTGATCCGTCGAACACGGTGTCACCTACCTGGGCGACGACGCCGCCAAGGATGTCGGGATCAACAACCACAACGACGTCGATATTCATTCCAGTTGCACTGGAGAGGGCGGACCGTAAACGATCACGTTGATCATCATCCAGGGCTACAGCAGAGCGGACTTCTGCCACTGCTTGGCCGCGAGCTTCCGCAGCTTGGCGAACAAGCTCATCGGATATGGGCCCAATCTGGCTTCCTCGACCAGCACCCACCAGCATGCTCACGAGGTTGATGGTGATGGGTGATGCGGTCGCTCCTAGCAAGTCTTCCAGCACGCCGATTCGACGAGATGCAGGTATTGCGCGGTCAATTAGCGTTGAACGCAACTCATCGGAAGATTCGACGGTCTTGCCAAGTTGATATAGCTCATCCGCGACGCGGTTGAGTTCACCCTCGGCCCCGGCCAACTTGGCCAGCCCGGCGGCGTACTCCTCCACTTTCTCGGTCATCGCTTTCCTCGTTCTATCCAAATCGGGGCGCCGCGACCGTTAGACCGCAGTACCGGGGCCTCGCCACCAAACGTAAGGGAGGCTTTCTTCATGTCAGCGTCAGTTGCCAACCGACTCGATGTAGTCATCAACTAGTCGTGCGTACGCGGCTTCATCCAAACTCGATCGGACTACTTGCTCTGCTGCTCCAACGGCAAGAGAGGTCACTTGTGCCCGCACATCGGCAAGAGCGCGGTCCTTGGCAGCTTCGATGTCAGCTTCGGCTTGGGCTCGTCTTTCCGCGATTTCAGGCTCAATCGCCGCTATGCGATCTTGTCTTACCTGTTCCGCATCGGATCGAGCAGCTTCGATAATGCGCGCCGCTTCAGTCTGTGCTTCAGCAAGTTTCGCGTCGTACTCGGCGCGAAGACCTTCAGCTTCACTGCGAGCAGAGTCAGCCGCGTCAAGATCGCCCTGGATCTTTTCAGATCGGGCCTCCATAGCCTTTTTCAACGCCGGGTAAGCGTATTTGGCCATGACCGCGAAAAGGATGAGGAACGAAAGGGTTCCCCATATGACCTCATCGATGGCCGGAATAATCGGGTTTGGGGCCTCCGCTACCGCGTGAGCCTCGTCAGCTGCCGCAGCGGCCAGCGCTCCAAGGATGCTCATCGTTCCCCCTACGCGAAGTTGAGGAGGATAAAGACCACGAAACCGATGAGGGCAAGAGCCTCGGTGAAGGCGATGCCGAGGAACATGGTCGTACGGACCATGCCAGCGGATTCGGGCTGTCGGGCCATGGCGGTAATCGCGTTGCCAACTACCAATCCGATGCCTACGCCTGGGCCGATGGCGGCAAGGCCATAACCCAAACCAGCACCAACGGCCTTGAGGCCGTCTACGGCGGTGTCAGCTTGTGCGAGCAAATCAATCACTCGTCTCTCCTGTGTTTTATTGGATCTAATGCTCTGGATGTAATGCGCCGCCGATATATACGGCGGTCAGAATTGTGAAGATAAAGGCCTGCAAGAAGGCGACAAGAATCTCGAAGCCAGTGAGACCGATCAACACAACAAATGGAGCCCAAACGATTGCCGCTAAGGGACCTGGGGTCCACAGGGCAGTTGTGAGGACTGCGAATGTAACTAACAGCAAGTGGCCAGCCAGCATGTTGGCGAAAAGCCGGACGGCCAACGAAAAAGGTCGTACCAAGAACGTCGAGACAAACTCGATCACCGCGACGAGAGGCAAAAGTGCTCCGGGGACGCCAGGGGGAATCACTGTGTTCTTGAAATAGTGGAAAAACCCCTGGCTTTTTATTCCGACCGCGTTGAAGACCAGCCAGACGATGATGGCGAGCACAGCGGGCGCTGCCATGCGGGAATTGGCTGGGAATTGAATAAAAGGGATGACTTCGGTGATGTTCGCAAAAAAGATGAAAAAGAATAGCGACATCAAAAACGGCATGAAACGCATGCCATCCGGTCCGATCGTTTGCATGACAACGTTTTCGCGTACGAAGTCAACGGAGGATTCAGCGACGGTTTGCACGCCCTTGGGTACCAGGGCGCTTCTTCGAATCGCCAGAACGAATAGAAGCAAGGGCGCAACCATTGCCCAGAGATAAATCAAACCCACTTTGTTCAACTCGAAAATAGAACCGTCGAAAAGAATGCCGGGCCACTCCAGCAACTCCGCTATTGGCGGGAAGTGAAGTCCGTACAGCAGTTGGGTCACTTCATCTCCTTGCATTTCTTTTGTGCCAAGTGGGCGGGTCCAAGTCCCGGGTAGGCGAGCGAGAGAGAAACATAGCGCGTCTCCCAGACGAGTAACCCGAGATGAGAGACGATAATCGTTATGCCTAATGGGGCTGGGTCAAAAACGCCAATTTTGCTTGCGGCAATCACTGCTACGGTCAACGCCGCTAACCGGAGAATGAACCCCCCGAGGGCTGCAAACATAAGCGCTGCCGGGGAGATCCGGCCCGCCCACGTCAGCAACGCTGCTGCAGCTACGAAATTGGCGAAGACCAATGCGATCCCGTAGGCCGCCGAGGCAACACCATCTATACCCCAAATCAGCAGCACGAAGAGGAGCCAGACGGGCGCGATCTTGATTCCTCGCCTGAGCATGTCAGCAACGATTCCTCTTTCCGGCTCTAGGTTGGCATCTACATTTTTTCGCGTGGAAAAAAATCGTTCGGCGAGTTTCTCGTTCATGGCTCGGTGCGCTCGTCAAGTGTGACGCCGGTTGGCAAACGGTCATCTATTTCTTCGGGCTGCTGCAAACCGCGGCTGTTGGTGGGCCGATTTGCGGCCATCTCCTGTTCTATTCCTCCCATGCGGCCGGTGTATCGATACCATTCAGCCGCGATTTTCCCTAAAAAGGCAACTGAGCCCAAAGCGACAGCAATCCAGGGGCCGGTGCTTAGCCAACGATCCAGCAACCAGCCACCCGCAGCAAAAATGGCTGGGGTCACCACGATCTCGACTGAACGAGAAAAGGCGTCGTCGGTGCCGACTTGCCGTTGATTCTTGGACAGCGCTGGGGCTCGCATGCGACAGACAGTCTCCGGACCAATTAGCAAATGAGGGCTGCTTCAAGAAGCGGCCTCACCCTATTGGTGGTGCTCGCTAGTTGCAAGCGGCCGAAGAGTCGAGGGTGTCTGAAATCTAGATGTGCGGGGAGGCGCTCTGCATTTCGGTCTCGTTATCTGATCCCAGTCGAGTTCGAGGCCGCAACAAAAGCGGTAGCAGAACCGCCATACCGGCTAACGCAAACGGCAAAATCGCATCACCACTCCCGGTCAAAGTTGGCACCAGCGCAACTCCTGACAGCAAACCTGTCCAAGCCCAGAGAAGAAGAACCGTTCTACGGTGGCCGTGTCCCATTCGTAAGAGTCGATGATGGAGGTGGTCTTTGTCTGCCGTGGCAATCCCTTCCCTCCTGTAGGCACGCCGCGCTACAGCCAAGGCGACATCTATGAGAGGCACACCCAAGATCAAGAAAGGAATCGCTATCGGAGCAAAGAAGAAGTAGACCTGACCGCTGAACTGATCAACAACTCGTCCGCCCACCGTCATAGTTGCGGACGCCATCAACAACCCCAACAACAACGCTCCTCCGTCGCCCATGAAGATTCGAGCGGGATGAAAGTTGTGGGGCAAGAAGCCCAGACACACCCCAAGAGTTACGAGCGCGAGAAGCGGTCCCAAGTTGGCGTCGCTGATCAGACCGGCATTTTGTAGTTCACCGCTGTAGAGATAGAAAGCTCCGGCGGCGATGGCGACAGTTCCCGCAGCAAGACCGTCGAGACCGTCGATCAAATTCACTGAGTTGGCTACCACGACCACCAAGAGAACCGTAATGAGCGTCGCCCAATCGGCTGACAGAACTACGAGTTGCCCGAACGGCACCCTGAAGTAGAAGAGGGTGACGCCCAAGACGGCAAGCAGGCTCCCAGATAACACCTGGCCAGCGGCTTTGGCTGGTGCTGACAGCTCCCGTAAATCATCGATTGTGCCAATAGCAAACATGACGCAGGCGGCTACCACTACTGCTAAGGCCTCTGAAGATCCGGCAAATACTTGAGTAAATCCGGATAAGCGACTCGCAAGAACCAAGGCAGCCAGCATGCCTAAGAACATTGCGGCGCCCCCGCCGGTCAAGGTCGGTCGTTGATGAACGCTGCGGTGATTCGGATGTTTCACGGCGCCCATCTTCGGAGCGACCTTCATCACGACGAAAGTGCTCAAATAGGTCACAATTGCCGCGGCTCCCAGCACAAATGCGTGTTGGAGGGTCCTGCTCACTCAACTGTCCTAGTCACTCGTGAGATAAATCGCTGATTGCGTTCGTTTTGCCCGCCCCACCAGCCTAGTTACGCGATCAGGATCTCGTGTGGAGGGGCGCGGCCGCGGGTTCAATGTTCTGATGCGGACTTCAATCTGGGTAAGGGGGGAATTTTGCACAAAGTTCGGCTACTTCAAGAGCAATTTGTTGAACCGCAGCTTCGTCGTCGCGTTGACGCAAGATCCGCGCTGTGAAGTCAGCGATCATTGCCATCTCTTCGGTCCCCATGCCCTGAGTGGTGACTGACGCTACTCCCATCCTTACGCCGCTGGTTACGAACGGGGAGCGAGGGTCATCAGGAATTGTGTTTCTGTTGAGCGTTACACCACCAGAATCAAGTACTTCTTGAGCGATTTTCCCGGTCAGGTCCTCATCAAAGCTTCGCAGGTCGACGAGCAAAAGGTGGTTATCCGTTCCTCCTGAAACCAATCTGAATCCTTGGCTAGCCAGAGCGTCTGCTAGAGCCCCTGCGTTCTGAACGATCCGGGCGGAATACTCCGTGAACCCGGGGTCGAGCGCCTCTCCGAACCCGATTGCCTTGGCTGCAATCACGTGGTCTAGTGGGCCGCCCTGACTTCCCGGAAATATCGCGCTGTCAATTTTCTTTGCGAGCGTTTCGGTTGAGAGGATGCAGCCACCTCGGGGGCCTCTGAGAGTCTTGTGGGTCGTGAAAGTGACAACGTCAGCGTAAGGAACGGGATTGGGATGTTGCCCTCCCGCGATCAATCCGGCTATGTGAGCGGCATCAAACATGAAATATGCGCCGATTTCATCACATACCTGTCTGAAGGGCTCGGGATCGATCCGCCTCGGGTAGGCGGTAGCGCCTGCCACAATCAGCTTTGGACGCTCAGCGAGGGCAATTGTGCGCATTGCTTCGTAGTCGATCCGTTCATCGCTAGCGGTGAGGCCGTAGGAAACAAAGTTGTAGAAGCGCCCACTGGCGTTGACGGGCGAACCATGGGTCAGGTGTCCTCCATGGTCAAGACTCATTCCCATCACCGTGTCGCCTAGGTCGAGTAGCGCCATATATACCGCCGCATTGGCTTGTGACCCTGAGTGCGGCTGAACGTTGGCATGTTCGGCACCGAACAGCTGCTTAACCCTGTCAATGGCTAACTGTTCGACTACGTCGACGTGAGCGTTACCACCGTAATAACGGCGGCGCGGGTACCCCTCGCTGTATTTGTTCGTGAAGACACTGCCAGTCGCGTTCATGACTGCTGGTGAGGCGAAGTTTTCTGAAGCGATGAGCTGAAGACTTGTAGCTTGCCGCTCTTGTTCTTGTCGGATGAGCCCCTCGACTTCATGGTCCGGTCCAACCGTCCACACGGTGTTGGGAGTCATCATCGATCTGCGCCTTTCACAATTGTTGAGGTTGGGTGGATGAAAGCATGCCTCGATCCTGGAGAGTTTGCGCGGCCTTTCTACTTCAAACCGTTGTTCCCACGGTCCAGAGCACCCAGCTTGTCAATTCGTTGTTGATGACGCCCACCTTCAAAGGAGGCCGTCAGGTAGGCATCGACTACGGCTAACGCTGCTTGATCATCCACGACGCGGGCGCCAATTCCAATCACGTTGGCATCGTTGTGTTCACGGCTCAATCGGGCGGAGACGGTGTCATGCACTGTGGCCGCTCGAATCCCAGAAATCTTGCCGGCGGCCATGACAATGCCAATACCGCTCCCGCACACAACAATCCCTCGATCAGCTTCACCCGCAGAGACCGATACGCCTACTGCCGCTCCATAATCGGGGTAGTCCACTCTGCTCTCGTCGTGGGTGCCACAGTCGACGATTTGATGGCCCTCGTCTAGAAGGTGTTGGGCAATGATTTCCTTGAGCGAAAATCCTGCATGATCTGCTCCCAGAGCAATGACAGACAATGGAGACCTCTCAATGGGCGTGGCGCTATCTTCGCGCGCTATTCGACGTCAGCGGTGGCGCTTTTGGTTGTCGTTCAGGCCCATCCAGTTAGTCTCCGAGATCAAGGTCAATCTCTTCGATCGGGCCGTGGCGGAGCACTACGGGGCTTTCACCTGTGACGTCTACAACGGTTGACGCTGTGCCACCTGCGCATAATCCTGGGATCACGTAGTCAACGTTGCCGGAAAGCTGGTCTGCGGCGTCGAGCGCACTATTGAGGGTCTCAACCCCATGTAAGTTCGCGCTAGAGCCAGTGACGGGTCCCACTTCGTCAATCAAAAGACGCAACCAACCTAACTCTGGGCAGCGAACGCCCAACGTGGAGCGACCGTGCACGGGATCGGCACCATCGCGTCGTCTCGCTACGACTGTCAGCGCACCGGGCCAATGGCGTTCGACCAGTTTCTTGCTGGCCGTATCAAGTTCGACAAGTTGATCGGCCTGACGAATCCCGCTCACGAGTACCGGCACCGGTTCACTAAACGGCCTCTGCTTCGCCCGATATGTGGCTTTGACCGCTTCAATATCAAAATATCTTGCTAGTAACCCTGGGATCGTATCGGTAGGCGCGACTACTAGGTTTCCACCAAGCAGGGCTGTTGTCGCTGCGGCTACGTGCTGTGTCTCTGGGTCGTCGAAGGGGCGCCGCGCTAAGACTGATCTATCCTTGCCCGCTAAATCCGTTTCAATCGCAACTTCTGAGTAGCCACGGGCCATCGCTAGCTCGCTTAATTGAACCGCTTGATCTGACCCGCACTCCAGGACTAGCCATCCTCCGGGACGGAGCCAGTTTCTACCTTCTCGCACTAAGAGATCCAGGTAGACAAACCCGTCATTTCCTCCGATCAGGGCGTCAGTCGGCTCCCAATCTGCCACCACTGATGGGAGTTCATAGTTCGAAGAAACATAAGGGGGGTTTGACACCAAAACATCTAGCTCGCCGTATACATCACGTGGCAGCGCATCAAACCAGTCACCGTGATGCAGGTGGACCCGCGCCGCTGCTCGACCTAGTCCTGCGAGATTTGATCGTGCTAGTGACAACGCTTCGCGTGATATGTCGGTCGCGTGGATTTCTGTTTCCGGGACTTCGTGGGCGATCGACAATGCGATCGCCCCGCTTCCAGTGCCCATATCCGAGACAACGAGCCTCCGGTCATTGTCTCGACGGGATACATGCAAGAGATCGATGACGAGTCCGGCGACGATTTCGGTTTCTGGCCGCGGAATGAGGGCTCGGGTGTCCACAGCGAGGTCCAAGTGTCGAAATGACCAATGACCAATGACGTATTGCAGGGGTTCTCCCTGAGCCCGCCGGATTGCCATCGTGTCTGCACGAGCAACCGCGCCCTGGGTAACTGACAGATCTTGTTGAACGAAGAACAACTGGGGTTCTAGTCCGGTTGCTTCCTCAACGATTCGGCGCGCATCTAATTCGGCGTCAATCACTCCTTCCTCCAGCAACTGGGCGAGGACTTTG
>DASCSY010000028.1:0-20269 GCA_034399415.1 Acidimicrobiales bacterium | reverse complement strand
GATGAGCTCGGTGGGCGTGCCGGAATGAGTGAGTTTCTTGCCGGGCGCGGGTTGCCATATCGAGACCCGGCAGAAAAGGCGTACTCCACCGACGCGAATATTTGGGGAGCAACCCACGAAGCGAAGGCTTTAGAGAATCTCGACTGTGGGATGGAAATTGTGTCTCCGATTATGGGTCAACCACATTGGGATCTTGCGGTTGAGATTTCTGCAGAAGATGTCACTGTTGTGTTCGAAGAAGGGTGGCCCGTTGCCATAAACGGAACAACCTTCGATGATCGGGTGGCCCTGGTGGTTGAGGCGAATACTGTTGCCGGACGCCATGGTTTGGGCATGAGTGATCAAATCGAGAACAGAATTATTGAAGCCAAGTCGAGGGGCGTCTATGAGGCACCGGGATTGGCACTCCTTCACGTCGCCTATGAGCGTTTACTCACTGCCATTCATAATGAAGACACGATCGAAAACTACCGAAACATGGGTAGGCGCCTTGGTCGACTTCTTTATGAAGGACGTTGGTTTGATCCTCAGAGTTTGATGCTGCGGGATCCATTGTTGAGGTGGGTTGGTTCGACGGTTTCGGGAGAGGTGACGTTACGGCTTCGCCGCGGCGACGATTACACGATCCTCGACACCTCTGGATCGGCTTTAACCTACGAACCAGATCGGCTATCTATGGAACGAGTTGAAGAGGCAGCGTTCGGACCTCTTGATCGGATCGGTCAGCTGACTATGCGAAATCTCGACATTGATGACAGTAGGGCGAAATTGGATGCCTATAGGGATGCAGGCACTCTTGGAGATGGCGGGATCTTAGGCCTCGAATCAGGTCAGAGCGATAGCTGATCAAAGGGCAGATGATTTAACAGCGACCCGTTGTTGCACCCAGTCTCCGAGCATGTTTAGTGATACGACTGTCAACGTGAGGAACAGGCCAGGCCAAAGGATCGGCAATATGGTCAGTCGAATGTCGCGCCGACCTTCGTTGATCATGTTTCCCCAGGTCGGTTGGGGGATCTGCACGCTCAGTCCGAGATACGACAGAGTGCCTTCGACAACGATGACGAAGCCAGCACTAATTAGTGCGTAGGCAAGCAGCGCCGGCATTATGTTTGGAATGATTTCGCGAAACAGGATCGATCTTCTTTTTGTTCCGATTGCCTCAGCAGCTTGAATAAATTCTCGGCTCGCGATTCCCAAAGTGCTCGCTCGAGCGATGCGTACATACGTTGGGATGCTTAAGAACCCAAATACCAACGCTATGAGGGTGAGATTTCGAACTTTGTAGATAGAGACCAATGCGAGAAGGAGCACTAGGGGTGGGAAGGCCAAGACCACGTCGAGGCTCGCCATGACGACCGTTTCGGAACGCCCTCTGACGTAACCGACGAAGGCGCCGATGAAGCCACCGAAGACAACCCCGAACGCAACAACGGTGACAGCGACAATCAGGGACACCCAGGCGCCGTGTATGAGTCTGGACAAGTTGTCTCGAGACAGAACGTCGGTTCCGAGAACATGGTCGGCTGAAGGGCCTTCTACCGGGGAGGCTTCACCGAAGAGAAATGGTTGATGAAAGGGGTCCTGTAGCGGTAGCGCTTGATTGAGTAGCAGATCGATCTGTGCATAGATCGCGGCGGTGACAATAAAGACGAGCCAGAAGAGAGCTAATTTCACCATGACTGGCATTTCTGAAATTGCAGCCAGGAACCCGCCGCGCTTCGAGGGAGACTTGACTGCCTGGGTCACGCTCTTAGAGCCAGACATCCGCCGAGATATTGGGCCAGGCATCACTGCCTCCGGATGCGCGGATCGAGAGCTAGGTACAGTAGATCAACAGCGGTGTTAACGACCACGTACACGGTTGCAACGAAGAGTGTGATTCCTTGGATCATCATGACGTCGCGTTGATAGATGCCGCTAATAAGTCGGGTGCCTAGCCCAGGTAAGGCGAAAACAGTTTCGATGACGACTGTGCCACCGATAAGTCCACCTAACTGCAATCCGAACACGGTGATCGCGGTGAGTGCACTCGGTCGGAGTGCGTGCCGCATCAGGATATATCTGTCCCGCAAACCTTTCGCTCGGGCCGACAACACGTAATCCTCTTTTAATGTTCCGATCATGTCTGCCCGGATAAGGCGAGCATTAATCGCTAATGGCGCTAGAGCCAACGCACTAGCGGGCAAAACTGCGGTTTTGAGGTTGGCTAACAGGCCCTTGTCAGTGATGCGATTCCAGCCAGTAGATGGAAGCCAGTTGAATTTCAGAGTGAAAAGCCAAATGAAAAAGATCGCCGCCACGAAGGGAGGGATCGAGAGTGCAGCTGTGGTGAAGCCTGACATCATCCGGTCGAAACGTCCGCCTTCTCTGTAGGCAGAGAAGGCACCAATCGGTACTGCAAGTACTGCCGCGATAACTGTCGCTAATAGAGCGAGCTCCATAGTGACGGGAATGCGGTCCCTGATGGCATCAGCGACCCGCTGGTCAGTGATGTATGACTTTCCCAGGTCGCCTTGTAAAGCGTCAGTCACCCATCGCCCGTAACGGACGAGCGCAGGGTCATCGAGCTGAAGTTCAGCACGAATGCGTTCGATGGTCGCAAGATCATGGAGCGCTTCTGGTGGCAAAAGAGCAGTGACCGGATCCCCAGGTAGTTGCTCAACCAAGAGAAAGGTAAGAAGTGAAACCGCAAAAAGTGTCGCTACAAGTCGCGCCAGTCGTACGGTCAAAATCTTTCCCAAGGGTGGAACTCCTACCTAAGGATCGCGGTCAATGATCAGTGTTGATTAGTCGTCGATGAAAACCTGGCCCCAACGAGCTACTGCTGATGGGAAACCAGCCCCCAAGCTGCCGTCTGGAAGTACCCAGCCGTTCACTCCGAGGATGTTGGATTCTGCGGCTAACAGCGTAGCGGTATGGCCCGAGTACCAAACTGGGACATCTCGCGCAAGCCGCATCATCACCATCTCGTAGAGGGCATAGCGCTCCTCAAACACATCAGTGCTGATCGCTGCAACTAGCCAACCGAACATTTCGATGTCGAAATAGTTGTGGAAGTTGATCGGAGAAAAGATTCCGTCCAAGCCGTATGCAGCGGCTATACCCAAGGTGGGAGGCGCAAACTGAGTGTTCAGGAACGTTGACGGATCATTGTTGTCCGACCACCGCCAGCAGTGCGCACCGTGCTCACCCAGGAAATCAGGTGGAGCGCCCAGCGCGTAGTTGATGTGAGTCTGCTGATCGTAGTTGGTGACATTTACGTCAATCATCCCGGTAGCACTCCACAACTGTTCAATCACCTGGATAGCGGCGATCAGCGTGGGATCAGGTGGGCAGGAAAGCTCAACTTCGATGTTGTCGCCTACATCCCTTCCATCTGAACGATCAGGATCGTTCACGTATTCCTCAATAAGAGCCTTGCCGGCGTCAAAGTCAAACTTTGGCCAAGCGGCGGCAACCTTTTCTGAATACCAAGGGCTGTCAGGGCTGAACCACTGGGTGCCAGGAAGAGAAATTCCTGTGCCACCGAGGGCCTCAATCACAGCGTCTTGGTTGTTCATCTGGGTCAGGCCCTTACGAACTCGAACATCATCTAATGGTGGCTTGTTGTTGTTGTACTGGCCACCGCCGACGTTGTTGCCCTGGAACTCAAGAAGAATGATGTCTGCACCATCTTCTTTAGCTGCGCGCGCGTCACGAATGGTTCCCTGACGCAAGGTCTGCATCATGCTTGTCGTGCCCGAAAGCAACGAGTCAAGACGAGTCCCTTCGTCCGGGATGGGACGGAACGCCACTGAGTCGAGATACGGCAACTGATTGCCGTCCTCGTCGCTCATCCAGTAATTCGGATTGCGAACAACGATGGTCTCGTTGTCCAAGTCGCGTTTATCCATCATGAACGGTCCGGTGCCGATCGGACTCATCGAGAACCCGTCGAAATCTTCGTTGGCCGCATTGGGTTCGAACACCCCACCAAGGCCTACCCCGTAGAGGAACGAAGGAAATGCCGAATGTGCGCCACTCAGGACGTACTTGACCGTCAAGTTGTCGACAGCCACTACCTCCGCAACCTTTGATGCAGAGATTACTCCCGCCGAAACTGCCCCCACTGCCTGAAGTTCGAACATGTCGACCAAGGTCTTGGCGTTGAAAGAGTAACCGTTATGGAACAGGACTCCTTCTTGAAGTTCAAACGTCCACTCGGTGTAGGCCTCATTGGACGACCATGACTTAGCAAGCCACGGACCGTAGGTGCCGTCTGCTCGCCTTTCCACCATGGTGTCGATCATTGATTTCATGATGACGAGGCATGGAGATGAACAAGCGTCTTCCCACGGGCGCAAACCCGTAGCCTCTGCTTCAAGACCAATGATGACGTCGCCGCCGTAGCTACTTTCTTCTACGACTGCTTCCACCTCAGTATCGACGTCCCCTTCGGCTTCTGTGCCTGCCTCGAGAACGGTGTCTTCTGTTTCGGCTGCTTCTGTTGTTTCTGTTTCTGTGCTGCTCTCAGCGTCTGAGCTGCTGCTCGACCCTGAATCGCTGTCGCTGCCACAGGCAGCGCCGATCAACGCAATAGCGAAGAGCGGTGCGATGAGCTTTAGCCAGCTTTTCTTCATGTGAACCCTCCCTAGAGTTCTAACGTTAATGCTGGATACCGCGGCGGGCGGATGCCACACCGCTCAGGCTTCCCTATTAAGGAAGCATTGCTTAATCAGGCGCTCACCTCCGCCGGCTCGGCAACGGAAACGAGTGGGTGATGACAGGCAACATAGTGGTCATCGGAAACCTCGCGCATCATGGGTTCTTCTTGAACGCAGCGGCCTGTTGCGTATTTGCAGCGCGTTCTAAAGCGGCAGCCAGAAGGTGGATCGATCGGCGAGGGGACATCTTCTTCTTCAACCATGGTGATATCGAGATTGGCCATTGGATCGGGCACTGGACTTGAGCTCAGGAGCAGTTCTGTGTACGGGTGGGCGGGCGCGTCGTACAAGGCGTTTGATTCTGAGACTTCACAGAGTTTGCCCAGGTACATCACAGCAACTCGGTCGGAGATATTTTTGACGACAGCAAGATCGTGGGCAATGAATACCAATGTGAGACCATATTCCGCTTTGAGATCCTCAAGCATATTCAATATTTGGGCTTGCACCGACACATCGAGCGCCGAAACGGGTTCATCACAAATAATCAACTGAGGATTCAGCACTAGGGCTCTGGCAATTGAGATTCTCTGGCATTGCCCACCGGAAAATTCGTGGGCCCGCTTATCGCGGGCAGTGTCGGGATCAATCCCGACCGCTTCGAGCATCGCATCGACTCGCTCGGTTTGCGTTTCGGCGTCTTTGGGGCCCCAAACGCGGAGAGGCTCAGCGATGACCGCACCAATCTTTCGTCGGGGATTGAGCGATGAGATCGGATCTTGGAAAATCATCTGGAGGTTGGTGCGTGTCCGTCTCAGGGCTTCCTCGTCGAGTTCGGTTAGTTCTGCCCCTCGGTAGCTGACGGTCCCTGACGAAGGAGGGGGTAACTGGATAAGCGCCTTCGCTGTGGTGGATTTTCCGCACCCTGATTCACCTACGAGACCGAGTGTTTCTCCTTCCTTCACGTCCAGGCTGACCCCGCTTACTGCCTGTACTACGCGACCTTCAGAAATAGGAAATTCGACCACCAAGTCCTCTGCACGTATCAGTACGGATTCTGGGTCTCGTAGGTGAGCCCTTCCGCCGCCCGCCATCAGGAGGCGCCCGTGGTTAGGTCGGCAGGTACTTCATCAACGATTTGCCCTTCAGCGACAGCCATCGTTGAGAGTCGACCGGCTGCCAAATTTTTGTGCCAAGCTTCCTGATTTTCCGCAGTTCCGACTTGGTACCAACAGGCTGTTGAATGCCCATCCTGGTTGGTCTGTAGTGGTGGTTCCTCTTCGAAGCAGCGATCTTGGGCATATGGGCAGCGAGGACTGAATGCGCAACCGGTGGGGATAGTTATGAGATTGGGCGGTCGTCCAGCAATAGCAGCCAAACGGGTATGGCTGGGTTGGTCGGTTTTGGGAATCGAACGAAGAAGAGCTTCGGTGTAAGGGTGGGAGGTTTCTTGGAAGATTTGATCAGTGCGTGCTTGCTCAACGATCTTCCCGGCGTACATGACGATGATTTCGTCCGTGCGCCCAGCGACGACGCCGAGGTCGTGGGTCACCAGCACCATAGCCATGTCACGTTCGCTTTGCTGCATGCCCAAAAGGTTCAGTATTTGGTGTTGAACAGTTACATCAAGCGCAGTTGTGGGTTCGTCTGCAAAAAGGAGTTTCGGGCTACACGCTAGGGCGATTGCAATCGATACGCGTTGGCGCATGCCACCGGAAAGTTGGTGTGGGTAGGAGCAGATGGCGACTTCGGCTGCTGGGATACGAACGCTTTTTAGGAGTTCAACAGCGAGGGCTTTGGCTTCTTTCTTTGACGCTCCTAGATGTTTTCGAACATGCTCGGTGATTTGGCGCTCGATCTTTACGACCGGATTTAGGGAGGTCATAGGATCCTGAAAGACCATCGCCATTTCCTGACCCCAGATATCGGTCATTTCGGCCATTGGAAGGCCTAAAAGTTCTCGACCTGAGAAGTGGACCTTCCCCGAAGTGTGAACGTTGTGACCAAGATTTAGACGCATGATGGTTCGCGCTAGAACAGTTTTACCCGAGCCACTTTCGCCAACGATTCCCAGGGTCTTTCCGGGATGGAGCGTAAAGCTGACTCCATCGACAGCACGGACTAATCCCGCAGGAATTGCGAAATGGGTAGCTACATTCTCGACGGTGAGAAGCGCCCTATCGTCAGAAGGATTTGCCAGATCGTTCACCGTCGCGTGGATCCCCCTGTTCGGTGCGGCCAACTGCTGAATAGTAGGGCCGCTGTAGGTAGCCTAATGGCCCTTCAGTCGCCAAAAACTAGGCATTCGTGTGCGACAAGGCAAGCTGGGAGCCAAGACGATTTGGCTTCAATTTTGCTCGACAGCTTTAGGGCCACTGGGTAGCGATGATTTCTGGGGGGTGCGAGTTGCCTGGGTAGCAGTAGCTGAATCCCTAATTGGGCGTATCAGGAGGTGAAATCATCGATTATTTGGTTGAAGGTAACGCTTGGGCGCATTGCCTGCGACGTCAAGACTGGGTCGGGAAAGTAGTAGCCCCCGATATCCATTGCTTTCCCCTGACAATCAAGCAGTTCTTGAACGATTTCATCGCGCGCATCGGTTAAGGCTCTCGCGAGCGGTTCGAATACAGAGGCAAGTGACGGATCGTTGGTTTGAGTGGCCATTGCTTCCGCCCACCACATCGCCAAGTAAAAATGGCTACCTCGGTTGTCCAACTCGTTCACTTTTCGGCTCGGCGACTTGCCGTCATCAAGTAAACGCCCCGTCGCTTGATCTAATGCAGCTCCCAACAGAGTGGCCGTTGCATTATTCGCCGACGACCCCAAATGTTCGAACGACACAGCAAGCGCGAGGAACTCGCCAAGGCTGTCCCACCGTAAATGGTTCTCGGCTTCAAACTGTTGGACATGCTTGGGTGCTGAACCACCTGCCCCGGTTTCGAACAAGCCACCCCCGTTCATTAGGGGAACGATTGAGAGCATCTTGGCAGAGGTCCCCACTTCGAGAATAGGAAATAAGTCGGTGTTGTAGTCCCGCAAGACGTTGCCAGTGACGGAAATAGTGTCCTCACCACGGCGGATTCGGGCTAGGGAAACTCGCGTCGCTTCGACCGGGGAAAGGATTCTGATGTCAAGACCTTCGACGTCAAACTCGAGCAGATATTTTTCAACCTTTTGGATCAACTGTGCGTCATGGGCACGATCAGCGTCGAGCCAAAAAATCGCCGTAGCGCCGGTGGCGTGCCCGCGAGCGACTGCTAGGCGCACCCAGTCCTTGATGGCAGCATCTTTCACTAAGCACATTCGCCAGATGTCACCCTTCTCTACTTCATGCTCAAGGAGTACCGACCCGTCAGCTTGCACCACACGAACCGTTCCGCTTTCGGTTAGCTCAAAGGTTTTGTCATGACTTCCGTACTCCTCTGCTTTTTGGGCCATTAGACCAACGTTTGGGACCGACCCCATTGTCGTCGGGTCGTACGCCCCGTTTTCGATGCAGTCGTCGATCACCGCCTGATAGATCCCCGCATAACTGCTGTCGGGAATAACTGCTTTCGTATCTTGTTGTTCGCCGTTGGCATTCCACATCTGCCCTGACGTCCGAAGCATCGCAGGCATAGACGCATCCACGATGACGTCGCTCGGCACATGGAGGTTGGTGATGCCTTTGTCGGAATCGACCATTGCGAGAGCCGGACCGGACTCGTAGGCGGCTGCGATAGCGGCCTCTATAGGTTCTCTTTCACCACCGGGGAGCTCGGCGATTGCTTCGAGTAGATCACCTAAGCCGTTATTGACGTTTACTCCAAGGCCTTCCAAAACGTCGCTATGTGCGTCAAAGACTTGCGAAAAGAAAACGCGTACACAGTGGCCGAAAATAATTGGGTCCGAAACTTTCATCATTGTCGCTTTGAGATGAAGGGAAAAGAGAACCCCGCGTTGCTTGCTGTCTCGCATCTGTTCATCGAGAAAGGAACGTAAATGGCGAGCGGACATGAAGGTCGCGTCGACTACTTCCCCAGCAGAAACATCCACTTCTCTTAAGAGGGTGATGTTCCCGCGACTATCAGCGTGTTCGATCCTCACGACGCAGTCGAGGTCAACGGTGACGGAGCGTTCATTGGAACGAAAATCGTGGTCCTCCATCGTCGCAACGTGGGTCGCTGAGTCAGGCGACCAGCTACCCATCGAATGAGGGAACTTTCGAGCGAATTCCTTGACTGCTCGGGGCGCCCGTCGATCCGAGTTGCCCTCGCGTAACACCGGGTTTACCGCTGAGCCTTTGATTTTGTCATAACGAGAACGAGCATCGGCTTCATCGGAGGTGCCGGGGTCAGTCGGATAATCGGGAACTGCGTACCCTGCTTGCTGCAGTTCATCGATAACGGCCAGTAGCTGTGGGACCGAGGCCGAAATATTTGGAAGCTTGATGATGTTGGCATCCGGCGTGTGGGTCATGGCACCTAGTTCGACCAATGCGTCGTCCAAACGTTGGTCGTCGGTAAGGAGTTCTGGGAATGCCGCAATGATCCGCCCCGAAAGTGAAATATCTCGAGTTTCAATTTGAACGCCGGCAGCTTTAGCAAAGGCCTGAATTATCGGTAAGAACGAGTAGGTGGCTAGAGCTGGCGCTTCATCCGTGTGCGTATAAATGATCTTTGACATGCCACTCCAGGGGCGCATTGATGGATGACCCAAGGTACCGCGTAGCGTTAACCGAACATCAGTCGATGAGCTTGGCTGAATGGTGGCGAAATATTGCAACGCCAACTGGGGCGACGACAAGCATTGATTAGTTGGTCCCGCATTGACCTGCAGTGGTCCCAGCGAGCCTTCCGAACACGGCACCAGCCATCAGGCCGGTGCCACCCGGGTAGTTGCCGTAGAAGAGGCCGCCGACGAGGTCGCCTGCGGCGAAGAGTCCTGGAAGCGGTTGAAGCGCTGTATCGAGAACTCGTCCCTCTTCATTGATTCTGAGACCTCCGAAGGTGAACGTCAGTCCGCAGGTGACGTTGTAGGCCTGAAACGGCGGTTGATCGATGGTATTGGCCCAATTCGTTTTATCGATCTGGAGACCGCGGGTGCGACGACCGTCCTTGATGTTGGGGTCAAAGTTGATCCCGGTGTCTACAGCTGCGTTGTATCGGGTGATTGTTTCAATAGCCGAAGCTGTATTGACGCCATCCATTCGAGAACACAACTCTTCGAGGGTGTCGGCTTGCACTTTTGTGACTTGTTTGATTCGGTATTCGTCCCTGAGTAGATGGTCGACTTTCGCGTCGAATACCTGCCACGCGGAATGCTCTGGTTGAGCCAGAATTTCCCGGCCGTATTTTGCGTAGGTGTAGTTTCGGAAGTCGGCGCCTTCATCGATAAAGCGGGCGCCGTTGTTATTGATGACAATCCCGAACGGGTAACTGTGTTTTTGAAAAGCGTCACCCACGGCTAGATCTCCAAATTCCGGCGCGTTGTATTCCCAGGCGACGGCATGAGCACCGCTCCAGTTGCCATAAGGCATCGCGCCGATATCAAGTGCCATGCGAATGCCATCACCGGTGTTGAATCGAGTACCTCGCACTTTGGCCAGGTCCCACCCCGGACCCAAATACCTGGTTCGCCATTCTGTGTTGGCTTGAAATCCGCCAGCGGCTAGCACCACAGAATCCGCTGAAATGTCCACAGTCTCTCCGGGTCGGCGAGCGTGAACACCTGTGACGCGAGTGCCGTCGAAGAGCAGGTGTCTCGCAGCGGTGTTGTAGGAGAGGTCGACGCTGTTTCGCCCTAAAGCGTCATGCAACGCGTCAACCAAACCTTCACCCCCACCCCACGTTTCCACCGTAAGTCCACCCCAAAACGTAAACTTGCCGTCGACTTGGAATGCTTGCCGCCCCCATATCGGGGCGAAACGAACTCCCTGATGGCGCATCCACATTACGGTGTCTTTGCTTTGGGAGACCAAGAAATTTGCGAGCTCGGGGTTGGTTCTGTAATCAGTTACCCGACCCATATCTGCATAGAACTGTTCTTCGGTGTAACTGCCGAACTCAGTGCGGTCCAATTCGCTTTGCGTTAGGTCTGGCATCAGAGCCACAAGGTCATCAACACCGTCGTATGCAAACCTGATTGCACCGGCGGTGAAGCGGCTATTGCCACCTGATTGTTCCGCGGGCGCTCTCTCAAGCACAAGAACGCGGGCTCCTTGCTCGGATGCCGCGAGAGCAGCGCAACAAGCGGCGTTGCCGGCGCCGACTACGACGACGTCATAGTCACTCAACGAACGCATCCCATCTTGTCTACTTAACCAACGACCGTGGGGTCGCCCACTCTGGACCGCACAAGCCATTGGAACACATGCCAACCATTCATTTCGTCACCAACCGATGGATGCACTGAGTCGGCCGCTGCGGAACTAATGACGCGGCCATCTGGAACCTTGACGCAGACTTCGGCGGCTCTCTCTGCGTTTAAATAGAACCCGATCGCGGAAGCCACCGTGGTTCCGACAGTCAACAGGCCATGGTTGGCTAAAACGACAAGTCTCCCGTCCCCGAGAGCAGTGGCGATTTTTTCACCAGTCGCTAGATCGGTCACGTTCACTTCTTCGCCATCGAACACTCCTTGTCGGCCATGAAAGACAACCGCTTCCTGGCTAGTCATCGGTAACGGGGCTGCCAAAGCGGAGAAAGGAGTCCCATATGGAGTGTGAGTATGGATTGCCCCGACCACGTCGGGGCGGGCGGCGTGAATTGGCGCATGAATGCAAAGCGCTGCAGGGTTGATGTCATGTGCGCCTTCGACGATCTGACCCGAGTGCTTGACCAGAACTAGATCATCGATGGTTGCTTCACCAAACGGAATTCCGTATCCCAGCAACCAAAAACAATCCGAGCGTTCGGGATCGCGGGCCGTGATGTGGCCCGAACCGTCTGCTCCCCACCCCCACGAAGCCATAATGCGATAGCCCAAAGCAGTTTCGCGTTTGCGCGTCAGCCGTTCACTTTCGTGATCAAGCGTCGCTTCGGGGCGAGAACTTCGACTAAAGCTGTGATGTTTTCCAGTATCGATGGTGGTCATCAAGGACTCCCCAAATTGACCCTAAGACATTTATAGCCCAAGGGCGTCATCGTCTACGTCGCTCATCACCCGGCCAGCTAACTCCATAACAGGTTCTGCGACCATCATGTGTTGGGAAGCGACATGAATATCCCGAAAATGCCGTTGCAACGGTGAGTCTTCAAAGACCGAAGTGCCACCGACTGCGGTATACATCTGGTCGACAACGTTCATCGAAGCGGTTACCGCATGGCTGATGGAAGATCGAAGAAGGCGACGGGTTTCGAGGTCCCCGATCTGTTGTTGGGCCTCCGTCCAGGCGTGTTGGATGTCGGCGTAGAACGAACTCCTCGCAGCTCGCAGAGACGCATCAGCGAGAGCGACTTGGCGGTGGAAAGCGGGACGGGTCGAGAGCGTACGGCCGGATCCGGTAGGTGTTTTGGCTTTAGCAACTCTGAGGGCTTCGTCTATGGAGTCACGTGCCATTCCTAGGGAGATGGCGCCTATGGAGAGAGCCAGGTATCCGAATCGAGGGAATCGGTAAATCGGTAGATCCGCCAGGGGAGAGGCTCGGAGTGATTCGACGGTGGCGATTCGGTACTCCTGCAGCTCGAGGTTGCTGGCAATATAGGAACTGGATCCTGTCCCTCGAAGACCACTCGTGTGCCAGTTGTCAAGAATGTCGATTTCGGCTGGTTTAAAGAACGCCCTGGCTTCGGTCGGTCGGTCGTGACGATCGGGAATTGGGTTTCCGTCGGCGTCACACATGATGACTCCGCCAGAAATCCAAGTAGCGTTTTGGCAGCCAGAACCCCAATCCCATCGACCATCAATGCGCCAGATCGATGGGGACGCCTCAGAGAGCCGGACGGCGGTGCCGGAATAGGCGAACACGCCACTGGTAACTACGTTCGGGTTTTCTAGTAACTCCTGCAACAATTGCTGTGACACTGCAGGAAACATGTACTGGGAAGTCGCTCCGATGAACACGCACCACGCGGCTGAACCGTTGCCGGTTGCGAGGATTTCGCAGACCTCAGCTAAGCATTGAGGTGAGGTGCCGCCCCCACCGAGTTCGATAGGTGTGCAGAGCCGGTAGAAGCCATCAGCGGCGAGACGATCAGCAAGGTCCTGGGGAAGGGCTCGCTGGGTATCGATCTCGGGGCCACGTGCGCGCAATTCGGCAACGTATCCGTTGGCTACTTCACAAAAGTCGACGGCCACAGGATCTTGTCAATTCGCGTAGGTGCTAAGGGATCCATTTTCAGACGAAAGAGTTTCAAGTAGAGGTGAAATTTCCCAATGATCTCCGCCAAGGGTGGAGGAGTAGTGACGAATTCTTTCAGCCACTTGGTCTAATCCGATGGTATCTGCCCAAAACATGGGACCACCCGTGTACATCGGCCACCCATACCCGTTGATCCAAACGACGTCTACGTCACTTCCTCGAATGGCTATGCCTTCAGCGAGTATCTTCGCTCCCTCATTTACCATCGGGTACAGGGATCTTTCTAGGATTTCCTGATCGGAAATGTCGCGCCGCGTCACACCCTGCCGTTCTGCGAACGCGAGGATAATCTCCTCAACTTCGGGATCAGGGGTAGCAGCTCGAGTTTCCGGGTTGTAGGTGTAGTAACCGCGCCCGTTTTTTTGGCCGCGTCGACCGCTTTCGCACAGCAGTTCGCGCACTGTCGCACCCGAAGACGTGGCTTCATCCCATCCGATATCGAGGCCAGCGAGGTCGCTCATTGCGAACGGACCCATTGGCAACCCAAAATCGAACAACACTTGGTCAACGCGGGATGGGGGAGCGCCTTCAAGGATCATCTTTTCGGCTTCGATGCCCCGCATGAATAGCATCCGATTACCAACGAAGCCATGGCATACGCCGCAAAGAACCGGGGTCTTCCCAATCGTTCTGCCTGTTCCCATTGCGGTCGCGATTGCAGTGTCAGAGGTACTGTCGCCCCTTACGACTTCCAGCATCTTCATTACGTTTGCCGGGGAGAAGAAGTGCATACCAATGACGGCTTCAGGGCGGCCGGTCGCGGACGCAATTTCGTTTATGTCTAAGGCAGAGGTATTCGAAGCAAGCACAGCATCCGGTTTACAGATCTGGTCTAGTTGCCCGAAAATGGATTTCTTCAACTCCATGTTCTCGAAAACCGCTTCGATGATTAGGTCACATTCGGCAAAGTCGCCCATGTCTGTGGAGCCGCTGATTAAGCCCATCCGATTTTCAACGTCGTCGCTACTGATACCGCCGCGTGCCGCCGTACGTTCGTAGTTGGATCGGACAACTGCCAAACCACGCTCTAGCGCTTCCTCGTCCTTTTCGACGATTGTGACGGCTATTCCTGAGTTGGCGAAGTTCATTGCGATGCCTCCGCCCATTGTCCCCGCACCGAGCACTCCGCAACTCGTCACCTCCGCTGTGGGAGTGTCTTTGGCAAGTCCCGGAATCTTTAAAGCAGCTCGTTCGGCGAAGAAATAATACTGTTGCGCTTTGGACTGGGTGCCTTTCATTAGGTCGCGAAATAACTCTTGCTCGCGTTTAAGGCCGGCATCGAAATCGAGCCCGACCGCCGCCTCGACACAGCGAATGTTGTATTCGGGTGCAAGGAATCCACGAGTCCGACGCGCAATGCCGGCCCGAAAATCCGCAAACAAAGAAGCCGGCGTGTCGGCAAGTTTGTCGCTGCGATCCCGAATGCGGAGCAGGGGTAACTGCTCGGCTACAGCGCGCCTGGCAAAGGTGACTGCCCCTTCTTGTAGGTCTTCTACAATTTCGTCAATGAGGCCGCAAGTCAAAGCCTCGTCGGCGCTAATGGGGTCCCCACTGGTCATCATTTCTAATGCCCGCAAGGCGCCCGTGATGCGCGGCAACCGTTGAGTACCTCCCGCTCCGGGTAACAAACCAAGCTTTACCTCCGGAAGTCCATATTTGCTCGAGGCGACACCGACTCTGTAGTGGGCACATAGAGCGACTTCTAATCCGCCGCCGAGAGCGGTGCCATGCACGGCCGCGATTACTGGTTTCGAACAGTTTTCCATAGCGTCCTGTGCGGCCTGCAAACTGGGCGGTTGGGGAGGCCCTGAGAATTCAGTGATGTCCGCACCCGCGATGAAGGTGCGTCCCTCGCAAATGACGACAATTGACGTAGCCTCGCTTTGCTCGGCTTGGGTGACTCCGTCGAGTAGGCCCTGACGGACGTGATGGCTAAGCGCGTTGACCGGGGGATTGTCGATACGAATCAACGCGACGTCGTCATCGAAGTCGAGTCGGACCGATTGAGTGAGTTGAGTCATAAGAACAAAGTAGGGGACGCAACGACCTAAAGTCCCATTGAAGTACATCCGCGCACCCGAATCGATTCGACTGTGACGCACCGTGAGCTAGAGTCACGCCTTCGAAGGGAGTTCTCGTGACTGAGAAACCTGATCCAATGACGGTCCCATTTGGCACAGTTTTTTGCGATTGGATGGCAACAGCCCGCAGCGAAAATGGCGTCTACCAATATGGTGGAGCAGTCGAGGCCTACGGTGACTTTTCTCTTAGTCCGGCCGCTCACGCGCTCCATTACGCGAGCGCAGTCTTCGAAGGGCTGAAGGCTCATTGGCAAGATGATGGGTCATTGGCGATTTTCCGTCTCGATGATCACGTGGCTCGGATGGGGCAAAGCGCTGAACAGCTTCGGTTACCCATCCCTGACACAGCGACGTTGCGGCAAATGATCGTCGATTCAGTGGAGGCGAACGTTGGGGAGGTTCCACCGGCACCAGGATCGCTCTACATTCGACCGACAATCATTGGTACGGAGCCCAACATTGGGGCGGCGGCGACACCGAGCTCCGAGGCACTTCTCTTTATTGTCAATTGCCCCGTTGGGGACTATTTCAAAGGCGGCGTCCGACCCTTAACGCTTCTCGTTGAGGAAGAAATTCCGCGGACCACGCCACAATTTGGAATGGTGAAGTCGGGCGCTAACTACGCCATGGCGCTTGCGCCGACCTTGGACGCTATGGCTCAGAATGCTGCTGTTGACCAAATTCTGTTCGCTACCGGGGGAGACATCACCGAAACAGGGGCGGCCAACTTCTTCTTGGCAGACAACGAAAGGGTGTTAACCAGACAACTCGACAGTTCGTTTTTGCATGGAGTCACCCGTTCATCGGTTTTAGCACTTGCCGCGGATCTTGGATATGAGGTGGAAGAGCGACCTATAGCGCTCAGCGAGTTGAAGGAATGGGCGGGTCGCGGTGAAGCGTTTCTTTCTGGCACGGCAGCCGTACTTTCCCCCGTCGGCACAATTCTCGGTGGCGATGGCGACGTCGTCTTCGGCGACGGCCAGCCTGGCCCTAACACGCTGCGCCTCAGGGAAAGCCTCGTTGCGATCCAGAATGGACGTAGCGATGACCTGCACGGCTGGCGAACGACCGTTAACAGCTGACGCTCGGGGGAGGTGGCTGAATGACGAGCGGTCTGAGTGCTCCAAAGTTTGGGTGGCTATCGCCGGTGATTGGTAACAGGTGGAGCGATTACCAACCCATCGTGCAGTACCAGTGCCAACATATTCTCCCGTCAATCACCCCAGAGTTTGACAGCTTGTGGATTGCCGACCATTTCTATGGGTTCGACAAGAAGACCGACCCTTTCTTAGAGGCTTGGACCACCCTGATTTGGTGCGCGGCCAAGTTCCCCGACATCGATCTCTGTCATCATGTGCTCGGTGTCGGGTACCGCCCACCCGCCCTTACCGCCAAGATGGCGGCAACATTGCAGTTTCTTAGCGGCAATCGGTTCATTTTGGGAATTGGAGCAGGGTGGCGTGAAGACGAGTATTTGGCCTATGGCTATGATTTCCCTCGGCCCAGTGTCCGATTTCGCCAGCTTGAAGAGACGATCAAAATCTGTCGGTCGATGTGGTCTGAAGCCGAGCCGAGCTTTGAGGGCGAGTTCTTTCACATTGACGGGGCGTCGGCGCCTCCTTTACCCACTGTGCCCCCTCCAATCTGCATTGGGACATCTGGCGAAAAGATTGGTTTGCCGCTAGCAGCGCGCTATGCCGATATATGGAACACCGTCTGGAGAGGGGACACGGCGTCCTTGGTCAGGAAAACGCGGATCGTTTTGGAGGAGATTGACCGTTCGGGTCGATCGCAATCCGACATCGAATTCTCACTGACCATAGAACGACCTCTGCCAACCAATGGATCAGAAGCCAACGAATTCCGAGAGTTCTTAGCTGAGTTGGTCGAACTTGGGATGAATCACTTTGTTTTGGATTTCGGGCACCCACAGTCATCGGCAGAGGCGGATCTGTTTATCGCTGATGTGATGACACCTTTGCGGAAATAGCACTTTCAGGGTTTCTCAACGCGGTGAGCCATGGGGCTGTGTGTTCAGTCCTCAATGGGAGCTAGTAGATGATGATGCTCGGGTCGATCAGCAATATGTTTGACGACGAAGGGACATAGAGGAATAACGAAACTATTTTCTCTGTCGATTTGGTCGAGAACTTCGGCTATTAGAAGGTCGGCGAAGCCCTCCCCCCGGCGCACCGGGTCAGTCTCAACCAAGGGGATAACAACCCTGTTTCCTTGAGTTTGGTAGTCGAGCAAACTCACGATCCGTTTGCCCTCTGGCGCCCGCTCCCAGAGTTCGTAGCGGCCCCTTTCACGGTTATTGACTACGTACACATCGAATGCGGTTGCAGTCATGGCCCTAGCCTTGCTGGATTGAATGAATTAGGCAAAGAAAACTTCTCGAGGTAATCAGATGACGTTACGGCTCCGACAAGTCGCAATCATTGGCAATGAGTACGAACAAACCGAAGAAGCGCTTTCGGCCGTGTTTGAACTTGGAGTCGCGTACCGCGACACAGGAAACCGCCCCGCCAGCGAAGCCGGAGTGAGTATTTTCGGGTTAAGGAACTTTGTGATGCCGATCGGCAACCAATTCCTCGAGCTGGTAGTGCCGCTAGAGGACGGGCCATCAACGGCAGGCGGTCGCTATCTGCACCGGCGAGGTGGACCGGGCGGCTACATGCTTTTGTTCCAAGTCCCGCGAGCGGACTATGCGTTGCACCAACAACGTCTGGCTGAGCTCGATGTCCGGGTGGTGGCCGCAGGTGACATCAGCGAACAAGAAAGCGAAGCGATACATATTCACCCGAAAGATTTGCCTGGATGCCTTGTTGAACTGCGATGGTGTGAAAACGAACAGGAGCCAGATGGGGATTGGTGGCCAGTCGAAAGAGAATGGCAAAGTCACCGCAATACCGAGTTCGCGACCGCCATCTGTGGCGCAGAAATACAGACGCCTGACCCAATGGTCCTGGCGTTGAGGTGGGCTGAGGTGCTCGGTGTCTCCACAGAGATCATCGATGGCGATCCGACGATTCCGACCGCCGATGGACCGGTGACCTTCATTGAACCATTAGATGGACGTCCTGAAGGGCTGGGAGGCATCAATGTGAAAGTGTCAACGCCTGAAGTTGTTCTGGAACGTGCAGCGGATTACGGCTTGCAGTGTTATGAGCAAACCGTCGAAATCAGCGGTTTACGATTCCACCTCGCGCGGTGAACTCATCCCAGATGCAGCTCAGTGTGTTGCCCAAGCAATGGCGCTGGTGTGATGTTCCACCAGTCGCTGTTGGTTCTAAACGGAGCGCCAGGAACCGTAACTTCGACTTCGTTGGGTAACTGAGTTTTGCTCCAGTATTGAGCTGCTTGAAGATGCGGATCGTCGACTAGAGCGCTGACGGTGTTTACCGGTGTAATTGGAATCCCGCGACGTTGGCCCTCAGTAAATAGCTCAAGTCGGGTCCGACCGACAGTCAGTTCTTCTACCCATGTGTCGATCAGGTCTTGACTCTCCATTCTGACCCCGAGATCTTGGAACACTTCCTCCATGATGGTTTCATTTCCGGTCGTTTCGGCAACCCACTCGGCCATTGCGCTCCAGTGCCGGGGCATTAACACAATGATGGATACGAAGCCGTCACTGCATGGATACAGACCGAAAGGGCGGCCGAGATCTCGTCTGTTGCCCGAACGTTCCCGATGAACTCGGTCATCGAGGAAAACGGGAACTCCTGTTTCAGGAGCGAACATCAAGGCCGCTTCATGCATAGAGATCTCCACCTCCTGACCTGTGCCGCTAGTACGACGTGCACGTAAAGCTAGAAGCGTCCCCACTAGGGCGGAAGCGGCCGATGCGTGCAGGGCGAGCTGAAGGTGCCCAGCTGGGGCCACTGGCACCTTGTCTTGAAAGCCAGTTGTATATAGAACCCCGGAGGCCGCCCAACTGACAAGGTTGGAAGTTTTCCAAGCACGTTTGGGGCCGGTCAATCCGAAGGGCACGATGGTGGTTCTGATGGCGGTGTCGGGCAAAAGGTCCGCCGTGATCGGTGATTGTTCCGGCAGTCGATCCTCGAACACGACGTCGGCTTCGGACAAAATTTGTGCGAGTGCATCTCCGTCGTCAGGGTCAACAACCACACTCTGGGTTCCCATCCCAAGGTAGGCCCACCAGAGACTGTTCTCAGGTGGTTCGATCGACTCGGCGAACGGTGCGAGCGTTCTCAGCGGCGAGCCATGTGGTGGCTCAAGCCGAATGACCTCCGCCCCCAGTCCAGCAAACAGGCGGGTTGCGTAGGCGCCTGCAAGACCTGTGGTGTCGACCACCCGCACGCCGCTATATGGGCCCGCCATTACAGGTCCCTCGCGTCGTCGACGCCCGGTAGGAACAGGTGAATCCAATCATTCCATGGACGCGAAACTAGAGTTTCGGGTTCGATCTGCTCGAATGCCCCGTTCGCTGCAACCAACTCGGAGATTTCGTTGTCGGACATGCCCGCAACGTCAGACAATACTTCTCTCGTGTGCTGACCCAGTGAGGGCCCTGCATCAGTCCAACGTCCCGGGGTATCACTCAACTTCACCGCGCAGCCGCTGAAAACATCTCGTCCAAGACGAGCGTGTGGAGCAACCTGGTACCAGTTGCGGCTCATGGTGTGGGTGTCATGAAGTAGATCTTCGTTGGTTGATACGACGTGGGCCGCTACACCGACGCTTTGCAGTCGGTGAGCGAGATCGTGGGGGTCGAAAGTGCACGTCCAATCACTGATGATCCGATCGAGTTCTTCTCGCTGAGACATCCGGTGGTCCGCGCTATCAAATTCATTGCTGGTTGCTCCCATCAGCGATGAGAGAGCCTCCCAACTTTCAGTATCGGTCGCCGTGATAGCGACCCACCGCTCATGCCCCGCACACGGATAAACCCCCTGAGGTGCTCCCCACGATGAGTGATTCCCGATTCGACTGTGAATGGTCCCGGTTAGGTCGTAGTCCATGACAAAGGGGCCAAGAAGCGCGAGCGTGGTTTCGAATTGGCTGATATCGACGTGTACTCCCTGCCCAGTTATCTCTCGCTGCTCAAGTCCGGAAAGCGTTGCTATTGCCGCGTGGAGGGCCGACATGTAGTCGGGGGGAGCGACGGTCGCTATTCCTGCGGGAGGATCGGCTGCATGGCCTGTGAAGTCGTCGAGACCCACCAGCGGTGCTTG
>DASCSY010000027.1:0-20326 GCA_034399415.1 Acidimicrobiales bacterium | reverse complement strand
TGACGGGGGGTCGAGGGAAGCAAATCATCTCCTCTAACGACTTCGGTGACGCCTAGCTCGGCATCGTCAACCACCACTCCGAGGTTGTAAGAGGGAATGCCGTCACCTCTGCATAAAACAAAATCGTCGACCACACCCTCGAAATCGCCTAACTGACGGTCTCGAATAGTGATGGTTTCGCCGTCGGT
The DNA here is from genome assembly GCA_034399415.1 of Acidimicrobiales bacterium. Lineage (GTDB taxonomy): Bacteria > Actinomycetota > Acidimicrobiia > Acidimicrobiales > Poriferisodalaceae > UBA2110. The sequence continues at coordinate 20,138 of DASCSY010000027.1, read as the reverse complement.
GCGTAGCCTTAGCGCAGGATTTCGCCCACTCGCTTCACGCTCCGCGAGTTGTCGCCGCGAGAGATTTCGACAGATTCCGGAGTAAGCACCCTCGGGTAAATGTGAATGTGGCGCGATGGTTGCTTCTCGAATTTCGCGCCGCGTACACCAACAACGATAAGTAAGGCCCCTTCGAGTTAGTTGCTCTATCGCGTCTGTGTAGATTTCGAAGCGGTCGCTTTGCCGGATAGGTTCACCGTCCCAGTCCAAACCGATTCGTTCGAAATCTCGAATTTGACTTCGATAGAACTCTGGACGCACCGCGCTGTCGAGATCTTCGAACCGCCAAATCAACGTGTTAGATGACGAGCGCGCGAACAACCACGCCAACAGTGCCGTTCGCAAGTTCCCGAGATGAAAATGACCCGTCGGACTTGGCGCCCAGCGACCCGTCACGATGTCTCAGCGAGAGCCTTCACACCTTCGACGCAACGCACCATGTTCGCGAGGTGTTCTTGCTGGCGGCGATCGACGATGAGGGCCTCCTTATCAGGCATTGCTTCGATCGCAGGTGTGAGGCCGGATGGTCCGGGGCCGAGCCGCACCGTATGGCGTAGCCGGCAGCGATGACCATGCAACTCATCGATCTCCCACCGCCAGCGAGCCGCTGCTGTCTCCTCATCATCTCCGACTGCCCAACCAAACCGCTCATTTTCCGCGAACTCAGTAATCGTTGAAGTGGTTTGCCATTCGCCAACAGCAGGATGGCGATTGGTACCGACAAATCTTGCACCTACTGCTGGACCCGAGTGTCCCTCAGTCCACTCTGCACCTTGAAATTCTTCAGAGAACTGAGCGCTCAGACTGATGTCGCATATCAAGGACCACACCTTGGCCGGCGGGGCGTCGACGTCAATTTCGACGGTGACGCCTGGCCCTTCGGTGATACGTCGGGCGGTTTGATCGTCGCGATTTTCCCAGGTTCGACCCCACCTGTCGAAGTATGAGATTTCTTTGGCGGAGCGTCTTGGAACGGACGCGAAGTCACCACCCTTGCTGTATGCGACTGGGAGAAGAGCTACCGGGGTAACCCCTGCAGGAACCTCCAGAAGGTCACGAATTTCGGTGTCATGGTTCAGGATCGCAGTAGTCCACGCGGTGGCCAAGCCGCGCGCCCGAGCCGCGAGACAAAAGCTCCACGCTGACTGAACTACGGAGTCGAAAAGCCCCGGTTTCTTGCTGTCGTCGTGGACACCCCAGATGCATGGGATCACAAGAGCAGGAACGTCAGCTAAATGCTCTGCCAGATGCGCTGCAGAGCGCATGACGTTGGCGTTGCGGTGGTCGGTATCGGCCAACTTATCCCTGGCGGACGCCATCCATTTGCCGGCTCCTTCCCAATAGAGCTCCGATAATGCCTGTTTTTGGTCGCGATCCCGAATGATCAGCCACCGACGGCTTGATTGATTTCCTCCGCCTGGCCCCTGTTCGGCAATATCGATGCAATCTAGGAGCACATCATTGGAAACGGGGCGTTCCAAATCCAAGCGAAGTCGAACTGACCTGGTTGTAGACAGCACCCCATCCACGGAAGCCAAATCGACGCCTTCTACGTCGTATCTCACTGGCACGGATTCTTTCGATTTCGGTGAATTCATAAACACAGTCAAGCGCACCAGCGGACTCTTCGCCGGAACAACTCCGACGTTGTTGAAGGACTGTTGGCGTCTGCGTCCTAACGTGTCAGGTGTGAGTTCTCGTCAACCATTTCTAAATGCCCGCCTGCAAGGCTTCGGTGCGACCATCTTCGCTGAAATGTCTGCCCTCGCTGTAAAGACCAATGCAGTGAATTTGGGACAGGGATTTCCGGACAAAGACGGACCGATCGAAGTAATGGACGCCGCAACCGAAGCCATTCGCAACGGACTAGGTAACCAGTATCCGCCTGGAATTGGAGTTCCAGAGCTTCGGCACGCGGTAGCCGATCATCAACAACGTTTTTATGGACTGGATTTCGATCCTGACACCGAAATTCTGGTTACGGCGGGAGCATCCGAAGCGCTTGCGGCGTCGGTAATCGCTCTTTGCGAAACAGGAGACGAAGTTGTGACGTTCGAACCCTGGTACGACATCTATGGCGCCAACATCGCTATGGCGGGCGCTTCCAAGAAAGTTGTCACACTTCGACCGCCGAACTACGCGTTCGAAGAGGCAGAGTTTCTAGCGGCCTTGTCCCCCAAAACGCGGTTGATCTTGTTGAACACGCCGCACAATCCCACAGGCAAAGTCTTTTCACGTGAAGAACTTGAATTCATTGCCAACGTCGCGATCGAACGCGATCTGCTTGTGGTGACTGACGAGGTGTACGAACACCTTGTTTTCGAAGGAGAACACATCCCAATCGCCTCACTTCCCGGCATGAGGGAAAGGACCGTCACGATCTCGTCGGGTGGGAAAACCTTTTCCTTCACTGGTTGGAAAATCGGGTGGGTCTGCTCAACCCCTGAGCTCACTGGAGCGGTGCGGATTGCAAAACAGTTCCTTACGTTTGTCAGCGGAGGGCCTTTCCAATACGCAATTGCCGCAGGGTTGGCCCTCGGCGACGACTTTTACGAGACTCTTCTTTCCGATATGCGATCTAAACGCGACCACCTTTCCGCGGGATTGCGATCTGCTGGGTTCGAAATATTCGAATCGCAAGGCACGTACTTCGTTACTGCTGATGCGAGATCGGTCGGCTATGAAGATGGATTGGAACTGTGTTGGCAACTTCCTGAAAAGGTCGGCGTGGTAGCTGTCCCCAACGTGGTGTTCTATGACAACCAAGACGAAGGCAAACACTTGATTCGCTTCGCCTTCTGCAAAAGTCTCGACGTGCTGGATGAGGCAATCCACCGGCTGCAAGGTTTGTCATGAGCTTGCGAATCGCAGCCGTCCAACACGACATAGCGTGGGAAGATCCGGTTGCGAACTTCGCGCGCCTCACACCCCAGATTGAACGAGCGGTTGCGGCTGGCGGGGGTCTGGTCGTGCTGAGCGAAATGTTCTCGACTGGGTTCACCATGGATTCAGCGAGATGCGCAGAACCCATGGAAGGTCCCAGTTTTCAATTTTTGTCTGAGGCAGCGACGCGTCATCGTGCTTGGCTTGTTGGGTCGATACCGACGCTGTGGGAAGACGGGATCGCCTACAACACCCTCACATTGGTTGCCCCCGATGGTGAGACCCATCGGTATCGCAAGATTCATCCGTTCAGTTTCTCTTCCGAACCAGAGAACTACGGAGCGGGCAGTGAGTTTCTGCAAGTGAAGATCGATGACGTCCGCACCACGTTTTTTATTTGTTACGACCTTAGATTTGCGGACGAATTTTGGCGGACGGCCGAATCGACCGACCTCTACGTGATTCCGGCCAACTGGCCTGAGCGGCGGCGACTGCATTGGCGCACTCTTCTCCGAGCTCGCGCTATCGAAAACCAGGCTTATGTCGTGGGCGTTAACCGAGTTGGGCAGGGAGATGGCCTTGAGTACGTTGGCGACAGCGCCGTGATTGACCCCTGGGGTGAAGTACTCGCGGCAGGCGCATCGGTAGAGGCGCTACTTGTAGTGGATGTGGACGCGAAGACTGTCGACAAGACGCGAACGGCGTTTCCGGTGCTACAAGATCGGCGAAACTAGTAAAGAACAGAAAAGCGAATAAGCGGTTTCGTCCACTGAAATTTTGGGAGGCAAAGTGAGTTTTGTGGAAATGCGCACCTATGACCTAAAGATTGGAACGGCGAATGCGTACGCAAGCCTGTATCGAGAAGAGGGTTACGCAATACAAAAGAGCCACCTTGGTGAGCCCGTCGGTTACTACGTCAGCGAAGTAGGAGAACTCAACCAGATCATTCACATGTGGCGGTACGAGAGCCTCGAACAACGCGCGGAGAAAAGAACGGCTTTGTTTGCCGACCCTGATTGGCTCGCATACATCGGAAAGATTGGTCCGATGATCATTCGGCAACGCAACGCGATTCTCTATGAAGTGTTGAGTTAAACGACTAGCCCCACGCGACGAGAGTGATCGCCACCAAAGTGATGAGAAGTCCTGCTACACGTCTTCGGTCGAGGTGTTCGCCTAGCGCGAAGCGTGCAAGCAATACCGTCACAGCGGGATAAAAACTGGCCAGCACTGCTACTGGCCCTAGTTGCCCGTACCTGAGGGCGAAAAGAAAGGCGACATTGGCCCCTGTATCGCAGAGACTGCAACCCAACAAAGGCAACCAGTTGCCCGTGGGCTTAATAGAAACTTTTCTGACAGCGGCGCTGGCTAACAACACAACAGCAGCGCTGGTTCGTCCCGCGACGATTGGCCAAGGAGCAGATTCGGTATTTGTCTCGCTTAGGACGCAAAAGAAGAGACCGAACCCAATCCCGGCTAGTAATGCTTCAAGAATCGCAGATGTAGAGACTGATGGACCATCGTTGGGCTGCCCTCTACTGACTGTGAAGATAGCGACGAAGGCAAGAAAAATTCCGACTCCGCAAATGAAGCTTGGTTGTTGGCCGTTACTCAAATCCCATATGACGGGTACACCGGCAGAAGTGGTTGCCGTTAACGGCGCCACGAGTGACATCGGGCCGCGCGCCAGGCCTCGATAGAAGATCCCGAGACCTCCTGCTCCGAAAATCCCAGCCACCGCCCCTAGAAGCAAATCTTTGGTGGTGAAACTTGATGTAAAGAGCGGTGCAACACATAGAAGAGGCAGCGTTCCTGCCAAGAAAACGGTTATAAGTACCTGAGTTTGAGTGTTGCGTCGAGAACTCAAGCCACCCAAAAAGTCACCTGATCCGTAAAGAACCGAAGTGATCAAGGACAAGAAGACAGTCATGAGAGATCCGTTATGGAATCACTAAATTCATTGAAGCAACAAACCTTTTCTGACCTGGTGTCTGAGGCCGCCGGTCGAAGGACTCTAATGAAATCAATATGCGGTCTCTAGAGTCAAAGAATGTGGCCTTGAGTCTCTCATTAGACGACAATGTGGTGTCTTAACCCGGCTCAACACAGCAATTGTGCCCTTCGAACGAAAGTGGTTATGAAATGTCGAACCCTCTGATGGAGAAATGGGCATCGCGTACCGAGGTGCTTGGCACTTGGTTATCGCTGCCCGACTCCCACGCTGCTGAAGTTGTCGCCCGTGTCGATTTTGATTACGTGTGCGTTGATATGCAGCACGGTGTTGCTGATTACCAGACGGCCACAGCCATGCTTCAGGCAATAGTACTGACCGGCAACGGCACCCCGATTTGCAGAGTGCCTTGGAACGAGCCGGGAATCATTGGACGAATGCTCGATGCTGGCGCTCGCGGCGTCATCGTTCCGATGGTTAATTCGGTTGAGGAAGCCAAAAGAGCAGTAGCAGCGACAAAGTATCCACCGCTGGGGGAACGAAGCTACGGGCCAACAATCATTGGTGCACGCGCTCGAAATGCAGGGGAGGATTACTACCCGACGGCCAACGAAACCAACGCATGTATCCCGATGATCGAAACTCGCCAAGCCGTTGAGAATCTTGATGAAATCCTCGCAGTTGAGGGTGTTGACGCGATTTATGTGGGTCCAGCTGACTTGTCGCTCAGCTACGGCTACGGACCCGCTTACAGCGATGACAATGACGAGTACAAAAAGGTGCTGGAGTACATAGTTGCCAGATGCGACCAAGCGGGCAAGATCGCAGGAATTCACTCAACGACGGCACTCGCTGCTAACCGTCGAGAAAAAGGTTTCCTTATGCAAACGGTCAGTGGCGACCTTGCGGCGATGAGCAAAGCGAGCTACCAAGACTTGAAAAATGCGCGCGAAGGTGGACCAGGCGACGGATCGTCGCGCATCTACTAAATCGCCTTTGAAGTAGGTGCGTCGTTGTTTCGACTGGTTGAAACAAAGAACCAGATACCCGCTGCGGCGACTAGACAGCCAGCCGTTCGAAAGGCCGTAGGCATCGACGCCGTCTCGCTCAACCAACCCAACGCTGGGGGTCCAAGCACAAACCCGACGTCACCAGCCGAGCGATACAAACCGATCCCCAAGCCGCGAAGTCTTTCGGGAAATAAGTTCGCTACGAAAGCTGCCGGAGCGGGACCAGCGGTTCCCGTACCGAGGGTAAGGATCAGGTTGCCGACCACAAACCAGAGCGGAGTTCCGCTCGACGCGATGATGAACGTGCCGAGGGCGGCGGCGACGCCCGAAAATACAATCACCGGCCCCCAGCCAAGATTCTCTGTCGCCCACGTTGCGGGCCAAAGAGTGAATAAAGTCATGACCCCGGTGATAGTAAAGACCAGCCCAATCTCACCCGGACCCCAGGCCAGGACACCATCCGCATGGAGGGGCACCAACGTCGCTCGCGTGCCCGCCCGGGTCATAAAGATTGTTCCGGTGACGAAGGCGATTGCGAGGAATGGTCCGCCATAAATGATCCGCTTCACCTCGGAAGCTGAACGTGTGCGTTGCTCTGATTCCGTGCTCGACCGAAGCGTTTCAGGAAGACGGAACGCGGCGTAGATGGCGCTTGCCACGCCAATAACGCCGACCACATGGAACGGCGCAGCTAAGCCCCAACGCTCCGCAACCAACCCCCCCACCCCCGGGCCCAAGGCCACCCCAACGCTTAGGGCCCATTGATTGGTAGCGACATAACGAGCGCGACGATGAGCCGGAGCAATGTCAATCAGGTAAATGAGCGCTCCGCTCATGTAAAACGCGGAACCTGCTCCGGCAACGAACCGCCACATCAGCAACGAAGAAATATTGTTGGCGAACCCTGACCCGAACATTCCAATGGACGTCAAAATCGGTCCGCCTACTAAGAGGATTCGTCGGCCAAATCGATCAGCAATTAAGCCGGCGGGCACGTTTAGGATCAGGCGAGCGAGAGCAAAAACTGTGAGTGTCAATCCCACGACGGTGGTGCTTACCCCGAAATCGCGGGCGTAGAGCGGCAGCACCGGCCCAATGACTCCTTGGCCCGCCATCACCATAAAGGTGGCGAAGCAAAGAACGAGTAGCTTTTCAATTTCCCGCAACCTGGTCGTCAGCGTGGCCACCGCGCATTGCTATCACTCATGCGGCGCCAATCCTGCGACCTCACTACGATGCCAGTACGGGAAAGGGGACCCAATGCAGGTCAATCATCCGATCATCTCCGCTGATTCACATATTGCCGAGGCGCCCAACACATATACCGACTACATCGATCCGCAGTGGCGTGACGTTGCTCCACGCGTGGTGGAGACTGAAGATAAGGGCGATGTCTACGTCATAGATGGTATGAAGCGAACCATCAACATGGGTCTAATAGCCGCTGCAGGTCAGGCTCCCGAAGAGCTAAAACCCAATGCGAAATGGGAAGAATTACCTCGAAGCGGATGGGATTCGAATTACCGACTGGCAGATCAGAATCGCGATGGAGTGTCAGCAGAGGTGATCTACCCGTCGGTCGGGATGGTGCTCTGCAACCACCCTGATGCCGACTACAAGAAGGCAGCTATGGATGCCTATAACCGTTGGATAGGCGATTATTGCTCGGTCGATGTCAAGCGACTGCTTGCAATCGGACAGACCCCGCTTCGTTCGGTAGAAGAAGGAATCGCTGAATTAGAAGCCATGAAGAACGCTGGCTTGCGTGGTGTGATGATGCCTGGGGATCCTGCAACCGACTTTGACTACGACGACCCACGTTGGGACCCGTTCTGGCAAGCAGCGATTGAACTAGAGCTCCCCCTTTCATGGCACATCTTGACCACAAAAGGATCTGGTAGGCCCCGCGGGCCGAAGGCGAACGCATTCATGACGATCATTCGCGCGAATCAGGACATCATGGGCACCCTTGTCTTCGGAGGGGTATTTGAACGAAACCCAGAGTTGCGAGTGATATGCGTAGAGGCAGACGCCGGCTGGGTTCCGCATTACATGTACCGAATGGATCACGCATACAGACGTCATCGTTATTGGCTGCCGCCGGGACAGGAACTATCGAAGCTGCCCAGCGAATACTTTAGCGAGAGCATTTACACGACCTTCCAAGATGACTGGGTCGCGTTCAAGATGGTCGACCAGGTGAATCACAAGCGCTTGTTATGGGCGAACGATTTTCCGCACAGCGACAGCACCTGGCCATGGAGTCAAGAATTGCTTGATGAACATGCCGCGGAGCTCACGAGCGAGCAGAGCAGAGACATTTTGTGCAACAACGTGGCTGAGTTGTACGGAATTGACACGTCAGAGTTGCCTATCGGCGGCGATAGTTTGGCGGCCACCGCCTGACAGGATCCGTTGTGGCACTGACTTCTTCACGCATAGATAGCACCGACTTCACGGATGCACAGGAGCTTTACCACTCGCGCGGTTGGACTGACGGCCTACCTATCGTCCCGCCAACTCCAGAGTTGGTTCAGGCCTGCCTGGACTGGGCCCTCTTACCCTCAGAGCATCTCATAGGTATTGAACCCGTCCGCGAACGGGCGATAACCGCAGAGAAGTTGGCCATCAATTCTGTCATGGCGGGTTGCCTTCCTCAGCATTTCCCTCTGGTGGTCGCCTCGTTTACGGCAATGCTGCAGGACGACTTCCTTCTGCATGGCGCGACTGCTTCAACAGGAGGTTGCGCCGTCCTACTCATCATTAACGGCCCAATTCGCCGCGACCTAGGAATGACCGGACGGTTCAACGCTTTAGGAAACGCCGACCGTGCCTCTGCAGCTATTGGAAGGGCGGTTCGGCTCGGACTAATCAACCTGCTCGACGTCCGCCCCGGTGAAATTGATCGATCGACGCTGGGACACCCCGGCAAGTTCACCTATTGCTTGGCAGAAGATGAGGATAATTCTCCGTGGCCCTCCCTAGCGGAAGAACGACTCGGAATACCCAACATCTCTGCGGTGACAGCGGTAGCTGCGATGGCGCCGCGACAAATCATGAACGAATGGACCACCAAGCCTGAGGAAATATGCGACACGATCGTCGCCGAGATACGCGCGAACCAACTTCACTACTCCATCTGGGCTGGCAACTACACGGTTGTGCTACCTGACCAACTTCGGCAGCACTTTGACGAAGCCGGCTGGTCAAAAGCTGACATCAGAAATTATGTCAGCCAGCGGGCCCGCGTGAAGCGACGCGACTGGGCTGAGGTAGGCAAAGGTTCAGTCGTAAAAGACCGAGGAGACAGGGAGTACCCGGCAATGGAATATCCTGAGCAGCTACTCGTGGTCGCCGCAGGAGGACCCGCTGGCGGTTTCGCCCAGATCATTCCGCCCTGGCTAGGTACGAAAAGTCGGGCAAGTACCGTGGCAGTAGGCGCGTGCGTTGATTGTGAGGTGCCATAGAGATGGAATTGCTTGATCCAAGTCACGAGCAAGAGAACATGGGTTGCACCCCTCCGGCGCGCCTCGACACCCTCGAAGGAGCGGTTATTGGGATCATTTCGAACGGAAAAGAGAACACAGTTCCCTTCTTCGACCGGGTCGAATCAATTCTGCGCGAGAGCCACGGCGTCTCCGAAGTCATTCGTAGAACGAAACTGAATTACAGCGCACCGGCAGAAGCCGATTTAATGGCGGAAGCAATGGGCTGGGACGCGATTCTTAGCGGTGTAGGCGACTGAGGTAGTTGCTCATCGTGCAGTTTGCATGATGCTGTGATTGCGGAACGAAATGGTGTGCCCGCTATGAGCGTGATGACGTCGGCCTTCGCGGATGCAGCCGAGTTGATGGCACGTGTGCAGGGTGTGCCGCTCCACCCGTTTGCAGTCATAGAACATCCGATCGCAAGCGCCGACGACGTTGGAATCAATGCCCGAGCTCAAGAAGCTGTCGAAAAAGCTGTCGAAGTGTTGGTGTCTCGCTGATCTACGCAGACTGAAACGTTGCGTAATCGAGTGGAAGAGATGTCGTCCGCTTGAGCTCTTCCATTTCGAAGATCGTGCGTACATCGTAAAGAGCGACTCGTTCGATCAGCCGTTTGTAGAAGTCGTCATATGCACGGATGTCGGGAACCACTACTCGAAGCATGTAATCGATCTCACCACTGGTTCGTAGAGCCTCGACGATTTCGGGGAATTCTTCGATCGCCGCGGCGAAATCTGCCAACCATGCCGCTGAGTGGTCGTTTGTTCTAATTTGCACCAAAGCGTTAATCCCCAACGAGAGACGCGTTGGGTCAAGAATCGCCACCTCTCGCTGAATGATGCCTTCGCGACGCAAATTCTGCACCCGTCTCCAGCAAGGAGTCGGCGTCAAACCAACTTCGGCCCCCAATTCTCTCGCGGAACGAGTTGAATCCTCTTGTAGTAGATGCAGTATTTCCCGATCGATAAGGTCCATAGAGCAACTTTAATGCGTCAGAGTAATTAATAGCGCATTAAATATGTGTCCGATGTGCAAAAGACGAGAATACGGACAACAACATGCCACGGATCAAAATCTACGATCTTGATATGGCCGTACAGCGATACTTCACCGAACACCCAGCGTCAGTGGGGGAGACCTACGGAGAGCATTTCCGAGTCGCCAGCCACTTCGCCAAAGAGTTAGCCGCAGCGGCTATTGCCGCCGCATGCCACGCGATACTCCCAAGTTTGTTTCCTTCTACAGCCAGCTCGAAGGTGCGCAGGCTTCACGCCGAGATGACGGCGGGCTTGCGAGGAAAGACCAATGAGGACGACATCGCGCAGGAAGCGGAGCAAACCCAACCCGTGGCATAAAGACGCCACTCAAGAACGTGGGACCGAAACCGACTCGAATTGCTCGTTGTCACCTGTTTTGACGTACCACTCCCACCGGACGTCATCTGGACCCTCAATCCAGGTTTCCGTCTTGTCCGCATAGCAACACATAGTTTCGTCAAGCCCAGTCGTGTCCAACCCCTCGTCCGTCATGCGAAGGTCAGCGTCCGCGACCATTGCCGCGCTTTCCACTTCGACGCCAAGATGGTTGATCGCCCCACCGGTTTCAGGATTCTCGAACAAAACTAGTTTGAGCGGTGGCTCCTCAATAGCGAAATTCGCATACCCAGGTCGGATCTTGGAGGGCTCGGTAGAAAACATCTTCGAATAGAACGCGATCGCTTCGGCTAAATCGGCAACATCGATAGCGAGTTGTAAACGACTCATGATGTTCGCTCCCAAGGTGGATTCAGTTGACGCCCTAATTATGGCATTTGGATAAGCCGGTGGCCCCACGTCGCGCAGAGCGCAATCAATCCCGCAGGAACGCTAGATCGAAGCGACGTGTAGCAAACCGCCACCCATCTGGGGTGCGGACAAAATGATCGTGATACTCGCCGACGTATTTCGGAAACCCGGATGGAGCTGGCAACTCTGCAACACCAGTCGAAGAATCGTGGCGGAAATTCAGTAGATAGCAGAGGCCCGTTGCCTCATCGCCCTCCACACGAATCAACACGTTGGTGCAGAGATGCCTGGATTGTCGCCTAGCCACCGCCTGTCTTCGAAAGAACCCAGCACGTATCTCGTCTCGTCCGACCATGCTTACGCCCGGTCCGGTCCAGCTTCCATCCTCAGTGAAAAGATCGGCGATAGCGCTTGCATTCCCGAAATCGACTAGCTGGCAATATTCGGCGATCAGCTTCTCGCAAGATTTTTCATCCAAAAGCTGTTGCAGTCCGTCGTCCATGGGTTTCTCCTGTAGGGCGCACATCAGTTTCCCACTTGAACAGGGGCCACACGTAATCTCATCCGAGGGGCTACGTTCTGATCATGGTTGCTGGAACGCTGGTGCGTGCGAACGGGATCGTGGCCTGCGCATGGGGTGAGAAAGAAGCGGACTACGCGTATTACCACGACACCGAGTGGGGTGTACCCGTCACCGACGACCTACGACTCTACGAAAAGATGTGCCTAGAGGGCTTCCAGTCCGGGCTCTCCTGGCTCACCATTCTTCGAAAGCGGGAGAACTTCCGAGCGGCTTTTGCTGGATTTAAGATAGAGGCCGTCGCCAAATTCGGTGACAACGAAGTCGAGAGCCTTTTAAACGATGCAGGGATAGTCCGTCACCGCGGCAAGATTGAGGCCACCATCTCCAACGCGCGCGCGGCACTTCGGACCACAGAAGAATATGGCTCTTTATCGAACTTCTTTTGGAGTTTCGAACCTGAGCATCACCGACCGGTGCGAATCCCATCAGACGTAGCAGCTAAGACAACAGAATCTGAGCAGATGAGCAAAGCGTTGAAAAAACTCGGCTGGCGCTTCGTTGGTCCCACCACCTGCTACTCACTGATGCAAGCTGACGGCATAGTCAATGATCACTTCGTCAACTGCTTCCGGCATAGCCAGGTTGACGCCGCCAGAACGGCCGCAAAAAAACCGATCTAGGCTCACCAGCAACCGACCCAAGGAGGACGGGTGCTCGACAACTACAGAGTGATAGATCTCACCGATAGTCGAGGTTGGCTAACAGGCTTCCTGCTTGCTCAATTGGGATGTGACGTCATCCTCGCCGAACCAGATGGAGGATGGCCACGCGACGACTGGTTCGAGGCATACAACCGCGGAAAGCGATCCGTCGTCGTGAGCGACCCTGATGCCCTTAAGGCCCTCGTTACCGATGCCGACTTCGTTATCGACTGCGGGGCGCACCCGCTGCCCGTAGATCTCGCGAAACTCCGTGACAACAACCCACGACTCATCACAGTGTCACTGTCACCGTTCGGAGCGGATGGACCCAAAGCCGATTGGTTAGCGACTGACCTGACGCTGGTGGCAGCCAGTGGCCAAATGATTTGCAACGGAGACGCAGACCGCCCCCCCGTCAGAATTTCAATTCCGCAGGCTTGGTCCCACGCGGCATCTCAAGCAATGGTCGGTGCGCTAGTCGCCAATGATGAACGATCTCGCTCTGGTCTTGGCCAACACGTCGACGTTTCGGCTCAGCAAGCGATGGCCGAAACTGCCCTCCCCGCGATCCTGCATGGACCCGCCGGGCTACCACCTCAGGAACGCATGGCAGGTGGATTGCAGCAGGGCCCTGTGCATCTCCGATGGACCTACCCCTGCTCCGACGGTGAGGTACTGATCACCGTCGCATTCGGGGCAATGATCGGTCCGATGTTCCAACGGTTCATGGACTGGATGTGTGCCGAGGGAGGTTGTGACGAAGCGACCCGTGACAAAGACTGGGTTGATTTCGCCCTGCACATCCAAACCGGCGACGAGACCCTCGAAGAATTATCCCGAGTAATGGACCTCATAGCCGAGTTCGCCAAGACCAAGACGAAAGCCGAATTCCTCAAGGCGAGTTTGAATCGCACGCTGCTGGTCACCCCAATAACAGACTTGGCTGATGTGGTTGAAAGTGACCAATTCGCGGCCCGCGAATTCTGGGACGAAGTCGCCGGCGCCCGTCATCCCGGTCCCTTCATTCACGCCAGCGAATCTCCCCTACAACGGCTAGGTCCAGCACCGGATCCAGGACAACATGATGAAGAGGTCCGAGTCTCGCGGAAACACTCCCCGCAACTTCCTCAACACGCTCAAGAACCTGAACCGAGTCGACCACTCGAAGGCCTCAAGGTTCTCGATTTTTCGTGGGTAGCGGCAGCGCCCCTCTCAACCAAAATTCTGGCCTATTGGGGGGCCGAAGTCGTTCGACTCGAATCGGTAACCCGTCCCTGTTTGCTGCGCGGTGCTTTGGGTCACCGAGACGACATTCCCGACCAAGAAAACGCAATTAGCTGGCATTCAGTAAACGCCAACAAAATGAGTTTGGCCATCAACCTTTCCAAACCCGAAGCGAAGAAAGTCGTCCTCGACTTGGCTGCGTGGGCCGACATAGCAGTCGAATCGTTCACCCCCGGAACGCTCGATGCCATGGGACTGGGATACGAGGTGCTCCGCGAAATCAACCCTGGAATCATTCTGTTGTCGAGCTGCGTTTTTGGACAAACCGGTCCGATGCGAGACTTCGCCGGATTCGGGAACTTAGCTGCCGCCGTTGCCGGGTTCTACGACATCACTGGATGGCCAGACCGCGGAGCTGCTGGTCCTTACATGGCCTACACCGACTACACATCGCCCCGATTCACAGTGGCCGCCCTGTTAGCGGCACTTGACTACCGACGACGGACCGGAAAAGGCCAGTATCTGGACTTTTCACAAGCCGAAGCGGCCACGCATTATCTGACCCCAGGAATATTGGAATACCAACGGACCGGCCAACTACCAAGCCGTCGAGGAAACAGTGACCCAACCATGGCGCCTCACGCCGTCTACCCCACCGCGGGAAAAGACAAGTGGTGTGCCATCGCATGCGAAAACGACGAACAATGGCGGTCCCTGTGCCGCGAAATGCGGCGGGAAGACCTCGCTCAACTCACCATCAATGAGCGGCTCGAGCAAGCAGCCATGATTGACGATGTCATAGGGGCATGGACCGCTAATCAAGGCGCAGGAGGATTACAAATACGACTGCAGCGGCACGGAGTTGCGGCCCACATGGTGCAAGACTCCTCCGACTGCATGAACGATCCCCAGCTAGTTCACCGCGATCACTTCCTGTGGGCGCCACACCCAGAAGCGCGCCAAGTGATGATCGAAGGCATTCCACACCGGCTCTCGCGCTCAATCGGAGGTTTCGACTGGGGGGGCCCAACGTACGGTCAACATTCGATGGAAATCCTGGAAGGCATACTCGGCTACGAGAGTGATCAGATCGCGGAATTAGCGGTTGCCGAAGCTCTTGAATGAGATCTGCACGCGTTCGAGAAAATGCGTACCATCCCGGACGTGACAAAAGGCTCCGCAGATCACTACGCGCAAAGTACAGCTCGACCATATCCCCCTGAACGATCCGGGGTGGATCACTGTTTTGGGTGCTCGCCGTCCAACGACAAAGGGCTGCGCCTAGAGTTTTTTAGGCACGACGACGGCACTATCGAAACTAGGCACCAAACTGCTGGACATCACTGCGGTTTCGACAACGTGATCCATGGCGGAATTCAAGCCGTGATCTTGGATGAAGTGATGGGCGTAGCGGCGCAAAGCTCGCTACCAACCAAAGCACCGGACCTCGCCTGCGCGACAGCTGAAATGCGTCTGACCTACCTGAGGCCAGCGTTCACAGCCGATGAGGTGATTGGGCGGGCATGGGTCGTCGCCGTCGCAGGTCGCGACATTCACGTCAAAGCCGTATTGCTTTCGAGTGACATGGTTGAACTTACGACCGCCGAATCACGATGGCGGCAAATGGGCACCGAGCCATCGTGAGTCACAGGGACGGTTTCGCCACCGCTCTCACGCCACTTTCCGACGCTAAATGAGTCATAGGAACGTCATGTGGTTCCGCTGGCAGCTTTTCGAAGATGAACCCTTGGGTAGCAACGCCAACGCGAATGCAACGATCAGGTATGCGCGCTAACAATTCGTCGTAGTAACCGGCACCTTGCCCCAACCGGTTGCCTTCCCAGTCAAAACCCAGCCCTGGGACCAGAACCACCGAAATCCGTTCGAAAGAGACTTCATCAGCGTCTTCTAACGGTTGGGTATAACCGTAACGGTGCTGCTCTGTGAATCCCGCGGCCGAGTGCACCGTCAGACCACCCGATCGAGGGGTCCTCGTAACGGCAAACCGTTCCCACCCCAACTCATCCGCCAAACCATCAAGTGAGATTTCCGTTCTCATCGGCCTGTAAAACAGAAACAACCCGGTCCTTTGGTCAAGGAACGTCTTTAACCCTGCAACTATTTGCTCCTCAGCTTTTTGCTCAGGCTCCACCCGCAACTGGCGCAACCGTTTCCGCCACGACGCCTTATCAGTCACAGGACCTGGATCAGCCACCACTTATATTCGCCTCCGCAGCAGCACTAAGAGACACTTTCTCATCGGGGTCGTTCAACCACCCCTCAGGAAGCGCGACTCTTCTAGGCCCGCCGCTGTGACTTCGTTTCACGCGAACCCCTTCGGGAGGTAAAACGATCTCTCTGTCGAACCTGGCGGTGATAGCTGCCAACTCGTCGAGACTGCTTACCCCATGCAATTGACGGCGAAGTTCCTTACCCACTGGCCAACCAGCTACGTACCAACCGGCGTGCTTTCTGAACCGCCGAATCACCTCACCCTCGCTCTGATCATAAAACTCAAGCAGTCGACGAACGTGATCCAGCATTACGTCAGCTACAAGTCCAAGTGTCGGCTGCGTTTGATCCGGGTCTCTTCCACTCAACACAGACACCAGATCTGAGAAAAGCCATGGTCGCCCCAAGCAGCCTCTCCCGATCTCCACGCCCGCGGCACCAGTATGACGGAGCATTCGCAAGGCATCCCATGGTTCCCAAATGTCTCCATTCCCAAAGACCGGAATGTTTATGTGCTCAACGAGTTGGGTGATTGCATCCCAATCGGCGTGTCCCGAGTAAAGGTCCCTAGCGGTTCGGGCGTGCAAAGTGACTGCGGCGCATCCCGCTTCTTGGGCGATTCTGCCACTGTGAAGAAATGTCAAGTGATCGTCATCGATTCCCTTGCGAAACTTGATAGTTACCGGGACCTCTCCAGCCGCCTCAACCGCGGATTCGACGATGGTTCCCAACAGATGACGCTTCACAGGAATTGCTGCGCCACCACCGTTACGAGTCACTTTCGGAGCCGGGCAACCAAAGTTCATGTCAAGGTGATCGATGTTGAGACGATCTTTCAGCATCCGAACAGCTAGAGCTACGGTCTTAGGGTCAGTTCCATACAGTTGAATTGATCGAATTGGTTCACCCTGCCCAAATTCGGCCAGCTTCCATGTCAAGGAATTTTCTTCCACCAAGGCCCGGGCGGTAATCATCTGGTTGACGTACAACGCAGCCCCCCATTTGAGACACAGAGAGCGGAAGGGCCAATCAGTGACTCCGGCCATTGGAGCGAGCACTACCGGAGTCTTGAGATGTATGGGACCCAGATTGACAGATGAGACCTCTGCCGGACTGGCGGAAATAAGCTGCTCGTTGAGAGGGCTGCGGTAGGGCGTCATTAAGAAACCGGCCTCTGTTCGGACCTCAAAATGACTCCCGCCTCGAGAAGAAGATCGGCAGTTTCAACGAGCGGAAGCCCAATCACATTGGAATGGCTGCCATGAATAGCGCTAACAAATCCGCCCGCCGCTCCCTGCAACCCGTACCCGCCTGCCTTGTCCAACGACTCTCCCAAACCGAGGTACCAATCAATAACGGTTTGGTCCAAGTGGATGAACTTGACATCAGTGACTGCCGCTTGGTTCCATAAGCGGCGACCAAATCGAACCGCGACCCCAGTAATTACTTGATGAGTTTGTCCCGACAGTTCCTTAAGCATCGCTTCGGCATGACTCAGATCTGACGGTTTACCCAAAATTTTGGTTCCCAACGAAACACAAGTGTCCGCTCCAAGAACGACGCCGCCACTCACTGCCCGAGCTTTAGCCGACGAAATTCTGGTCACGTACTCCAGGGGGCCTTCATTTGGTCGGTGCGATTCATCTACCGAAGGAACGCAAACATCGAAATCAACGCCAAGTTGAGTCAACAACTTTCTTCGGCGCGGCGATTGAGATGCGAGAACGAGTCGCTTAGACACACGATCATTTTGGTGCATCATCACAACTCTGCCTAGTCCCGTCAGAATTACCGGCGTTAAAGGAACGCGCAACCCCCGTATTCGTTACTGTCTCGTCCGTGGAATTCAACCTGGCTCGGGTCTTAGCCGCAGTCGCCGCGACCCACCCTGAGCGAGTTGCTCTGGTGCACCATGGCGTAGAAGCGTCCTTCCCAGATTTTGTTGATCGGTATCGGCGACTGGGAAATGCGTTCGCCGATGCGGGACTGGGATGCCACACGGAACGATCAGCGTTGAAAGGTCACGAAAGCGGCCAAGATCATATAGCGCTATACCTGAATAATGGACCCGAATATCTGGAATCGATGCTCGGCGGGTGGGCAGCTCGGGCGGCCACATTCAACGTCAACCACCGGTACCTAGCTAACGAACTGCTTTACCTACTCAGTGATTCTGGCGCGAGGGCCGTCGTAGTCAGCTCGATGTACGCGACGACCCTCGCCGAAGTTCTCCCAGACCTACCCGATATTGAACTCATCATCCAAGTGGAAGACGAGTCGGGTAACGAACTGTTGCCCGGAGCTGTCCCGTACGAAGAGTTCGTCCGGGATCAAGAGCCGCGATCTCTCGACGACTGCTCACCAGACGACCTGTACGTGCTCTACACCGGCGGCACCACCGGCATGCCGAAAGGCGTTCTGTGGCGCAACGCCGACTTTTTCGTCGGGGCTTTAGGGGGATCAAACCGCCGAGAGAAACGCGAATACGAGTCCTACGAAGAAATTTCTGCCGTCGCAGGCAGAGGCACGCTGCGCTGGATGACTAGCGCACCATTTATGCACGGCGCCGCCCAATGGGTAGCACTCCAAGCGCTCTCGATGGGTCACACGTTAGTGCTACCCGATGTCGTCGACAGATATGACGCATCAACGGTGCTGCAGGCGTGCGAACGCGAACGCGTCGAATTCCTGCAGATAGTCGGCGACGCATTTGCTCGTCCGCTGATCGATGCCCTTGGCCCCCACTCGCCGTCGCCTTCGTCGTTGCGTTCAATAATCAGCGGGGGCGCTGTTCTCAACGCAGAACTCAAGAACGAGTTGAAAGAGCGATTCGGTGGAGTAACGATTCGCGATTCCATCGGCTCGAGCGAAACAGGCGTCCAGGGCAGCAATATCAGTGGCAAGGACGAACCCTCGAGCACAGGCGACTTTGAACCGGCGCCCGGCACCACCGTCGTCAATAACCAAATGGACGCGGTACTCGAAGCGGGCTCCGATGAGATCGGCTGGTTCGCAATGTCAGGTCGAGTACCGCTCGGCTATCTTGGCGATGAGGAAAAAACCCAAGTCACATTCCCAGTGATTGATGATGTGCGCCTTTCCATCCCAGGAGACCGCGCCCAGCGTCTACCAGACGGACGAATCCAGGTATTAGGACGTGACTCAGCAACCATTAACTCTGGAGGGGAAAAAATCTTCGCCGAAGAGGTCGAGAACGCGGTGAAGACGCACCCTGACATCTACGACACGGTGGTATGCGGACGTTCAAGCGCACGCTGGGGTAGCGAAGTGGTGGCCATTGTCCAACTGATTGCAGGAGCCCAACTAAGAGAAGCTGACATCATGCAGCATTGCGAGAAACACATAGCTCGATACAAGTGGCCAAAAGCGGTAATACAGGTAGACAAAATACAGAGAAGCCCAGCCGGCAAACCCGATTACCGGTGGGCTAGAACCATCGCGGAAGAATTGAGAGTCGGTTGACGGACGCCATAGCTAACCGTGATGAACTACACCGACGCACCATCAGGGTGTTGCAAGGGGGAGTAATACCTGGTGGCCTGGCCATGACGACCTCCTATGCAGCGGCCGCGCTACTAGGCAGCGAACTCACGGGCAGCGACACCCGCGGAGCCATCGCAGCCGTAGGTCTCAGTATCGGTGGCAGCTTGGCGGGACTGCCGATAGCAGCGGTAATGGCCCGACACGGACGGCGAATTGGAATAGGTGCCGCCTACCTCGTAGGAGCGGTAGGGGCGGTAAGCGCCCTCTTGGCCGCGATCGCCGAGGTCTATCTTCTCCTCGTCATTGGCATGATTCTTATAGGTTGCGGACAAGCAGGGAATCTTGCAGCACGCTACGCGGGAGCTGACTTAGCGACCGACGAGAATCGGGCAAGAAGCATCAGCCTCGTCATTTGGGCTAGCACGGTGGGCTCTGTCCTCGGACCCACAGTAGGGCTAGGACTCAGGTCGCTCATGGGCTCAAGTGAAGGAGCAAGCGGATTTATCCTTCCCTACGGCTGCGCCATCGGATTCTTCGCCGTAGCTGCAGCAGTAGTTCTCCGCCAGCTTCGACCCGACCCGCTCCACCTGATAGCGGGGGAAGGGCAAGCCGAATTCCGCGCCCCGCGAATTTCTGACCTCGGGCTCATCCTCGCCCACCCAGCAGCCCGAATTGCCCTTCTCGGAATGATGCTTTCACAAGCAGTGATGGTCGCAGTAATGACAGTTACTCCACTGCACATGACCGACGGCGATCAAGACGCCCTCGTCATCGGCTTGATGATCTCTCTCCACATCGT
>DASCSY010000026.1:0-20727 GCA_034399415.1 Acidimicrobiales bacterium | reverse complement strand
CACCAAAACCGCCATCGACTGCTACGTATGTTCGAATACCGGGTAGTTCTTTGACGGTTCCGACTGAATACACCGTTATTGCAGCTTGCGCTGCGATCGACCGTCCGGGTTCTGCCGATAGGCGGGCCCTTACCCCGAGGCGCTCACACGCGCCAGCGAGCATCTCGCCCCACGCGGCGATGGAGGGCGCTGATTCGGATTCCACGTAGGCGACACCCAAGCCACCCCCCACGGATAACTCTGGTAGCTCAAGCGGCTCAGAAAAGCCGACCACAATTTCTAGCGCCCGAGCAAAACTTTCGACCTGAAACACCTGGCTTCCTATGTGGTGGTGAATCCCTACAAGCTCAACGCCGGGATTCGACTTCGAAAGGTCCACCGCAGCCGTTGCTGCTCCCGAAGATAAACCAAACCCGAATTTGGAGTCATCCTGTCCCGTCGAAATAAATTCATGGGTGTGAGCTTCAACTCCGGGGGTGACTCGCAATAGAACCGGTACAACAACCCCGTCAATTGAATGGAGATGCCGGAGTCGGTCAAGTTCGTCGAATGAATCCACCACAACTCGGCTCACGTCGTGAGTTCGCGCTAAGGAAAGTTCAGCAACGGATTTGTTATTCCCATGCAAAACAATGCGTTGCCCGGGTACCCCCGCCGTAATAGCTGTGTGAAGTTCGCCCTCACTTGCCACGTCAAGGTGCAATCCTTCTTCATGCACCAGGCGAGCCATGGCAAGGCAAAGAAACGCTTTGCCTGCGTATGCGACGCCGTCTCCGAATGCTTCTAAGGCCTCCCGGCAACGCGACCTCAGATGGCTTTCGTCATAGATAAAGAGTGGCGTCCCGAATTCGGCGGCAATCTCGTCAACGGCTACTCCTCCGATGTGTAGCTCGCCGCGTGCACCAACTTCGGCAGAATCAGGAAGAAGAGCGAGCGGGATTGGGTCTGTTTGGGTCATATCGTCCGCCTCACATTTCTTCCGGGGCTGTCAGGCCCAGTAGTTCGAGGCCTATCGAAAATCCGATGCGTGCTGATTCAACCAACCAGAGTCGCGCCTGTTGCAAGTCAGGTTCCACGTCTGAACGCAGGACAGGACAGTCGTGATAGAAGCCATGAAACGCTGCCGCAAATTCGCGGATCCATGTGGAGATCTTGTGGGGAGAGCGATCGCGTGCTGCTATCTCCACGGTTTCTGGCAGGGAAGACAGAGTGCGTAAGAGTTCGAGTTCTCGGTGGTGCATCAACAGCGCCAGGTCGGTTTCGTTGAATGCGCTGCGAGTAACGCCTCGATTGTTTGCTTCGCGTCCGACTGAAGCGATGCGTGCGTAGGCGTACTGCACGTAATAAACAGGATTCTCGTTGGCTTGGCTCGAGAGCATGTCGAGGTCGATGGTTTGGCGAGTATCGATCGACTGCAGGAGGTAAGCGAATCGAGCGACGTCGGGTCCTACGGCCTCTATGAGGTCCCGAACTTCAACCATCGTGCCAGTTCGTTTCGAAAGTTTGATTTCCTTGCCGCTTTGAACCAACGTCACGTTTTGACCAATTATGGCCTCATAAGATGAAGCTTGGTGTCCGAGCATTTGGAGCGCGGCTGACATTCGAGGAACGTACCCATGATGATCTGCGCCCAGAACGTCGATGACGAGGTTTCCACGTTCGAATTTCTGGTTGTGATAGGCGATATCAGGCACGAAGTAGGTGGGTTCACCGTCGCTCTTCAATAAGACGCGGTCTTTTTCGTCACCGAAGTCCGATGTTCGAAGCCACGTGGCGCCTTCATGTTCGTCTACCCATCCCCCCGCTCTCAAGGCGTCGATGGTGCTTTCCATAGCACCCGAGTCGACTAGGGCTTTTTCGCTCGCCCAATGGTCGAACGTCACATTCATTGATGCCAGAGATTGCTGCACTTCGGCCAGAGCCCTCTCACATCCCCATGCGACGGGATTCGCGTCGTCGGGCATTTCCGACGCCCATTCAGCAACATATTCTCCTGCATACCCGTCTTCGGGAAGGTCAGTTCCGTCTCTGTGCGCGAGGAGCGAGTCACCAAATAGCTCGGTCTGGAGACCGCGATCATTGACGTAGTACTCGGTGAAAGTTTGATACCCGCAACGCCTGAATATACGCGCCAAGCTGTCTCCGTAGGCTCCCCATCGACCGCCTCCGGCGTGCAGGGGGCCTGTGGGATTCGCTGAAACAAACTCAAGGTTGATCGATTGACCATCCCCGATTGTTGATCGGGCGTATCCGTCCTCACCCTGAGAAATAACCTCCATCAGGACATCGTGCAGCCACTGCGGGGAGAGGTGAAAGTTAACGAATCCGGGCCCAGCAACTTCCGCTCTTTGGATCTGGTCAACCGAAGTGGACTCGAGAACCGTTAGAAGTTCCGCTGCCAGTTCGCGGGGATTGCGGCCTGCTTGTTTCGACATCACCAAAGCGACATTGGAAGACCAATCCCCATGTTCTCGCTGGGCTGGTCGTTCCATGTGAATCTCCGATGGGGCGACGTCAATTCCCAGTTCGCTGAGGGCGTCCGCCAAGGCTGCTGCCAAGACTTCGGTGATCACCAGCTTTGCTCCCTACAGGTCTCCATTGAATCCCCGGCTTGGCTGCCAGGGGAACATCACTCGACTGTACCGCTGAGACCAGCCAACCTTGAAGCGACTTATGCTCGGTCCGTAACGGCGTCCTGTTATGGAGGCTTCTTCGAAAAGCGGTACATTCGCTAACCCGCCCTCGTAGCTCAGGGGATAGAGCAGTGGCCTCCGGAGCCATGAGCGCAGGTTCGAATCCTGCCGAGGGCGCAAAACGACGCTGAAACCAGCCGGTGCCGGCATGACGCCATCCTAAGAAACGCATTGATGGCCGGGACCGGATCTTCTCGACGGGATCACGCTAACCGTGATCACAGTCGCATTCGGTTGCTCTTTTTCGGCCCTTGGTGATGGTCGACTGCCAAGCCATTGTTCCGAATAGCTGATTTACGCCTTCCAGCCCGTTAGTTCGGTTCGGTCGATGATGATCGCCGCGCCCTTAGGTCGAGTTTTCGCGTATTGGTTGTAGCGGTCGGCCAGTAGGTCTAGCGCTCGTTCGTATTCACTACCGGTTTGATGAACTTTCGCGCGGCCTCGGACGCGAACCCACCACAGACGGTTCCAATCTTGGTCATCGTAATGATCGACTAGCAGGGTGACTTCGGGAAATTGTCTTATGTTGTCTAACCGCTTCAGTTCGGTAGTCGACTTCCGCTTGTGATCTATGGCTGTCACAACGACTTGTTCATCGAAAGCGAATGTGATTGGCACCAAATCAACTCGGCCGTCGGCGCGGATGGTGGCCAAGGTCGCTACGCGTGCATGGTCGAGTAGTTCCAGGAGTTCAGATTCGTTCATTAGTCCTCGGGGGGCGTGCCTACCCCGTCGAAACTAGCGACGGCGGTAACGCGGTGGGTCAGACTAGCCGGCGCTTCGGGTTTGCCCAACCGGATCCCCTAAGAAGCCCTCCAGCCGCATGATGGCTTCGCTCGCGATCTAGTCTCTTGGTATGGCTCTGACCGAAAGCGGCACAGAAGCACCAAAAAAAGAACGTTGGTTATTCCAATGGAAAGAACTTCATGAAGAGGTAATCACGTCTGGGTTATGCACCGGTTGCGCGGGTTGCGTGATCAGCTGCCCGCATGACGTGATCGGCTACGACCACGTGCAAGGCGGCTTCAAGCCGTTCCACATCGAGGAAGAGTTAGGACCCGACAACTGCGGACATGGCGAGAAAGGCTGCACGAGTTGTACGAGGGCCTGCCCGCGGTTTCGAACGTGGGAAGACGATGCGGATGAGTTTTTGTTCGACCGGACTCGCACACCGGACGAACCGTCGGGGATGTACAAAGACATCATCCTTACTAGAGCCTCAGATGACTTCATTCACGAAGTGGGCCAAGACGGCGGTCTTGTATCAGCGATTCTGATTTGGGCGTTGGACAACGGTTATATCGACGCGGCTCTCACCTCATATGTCGGTGAGGGCGAGGGATCTCAGTGGACCGCCTCGCCGGGGGTTGCCTTTAACCGAGAAGACGTCATCAGAGGCGCCGGTAGCCGATACACCTATTCGGCGAACACCTTGGCATATACCGACGCGATCGAAGCGGGAGCCAAGAAGATCGCTCTCGTCGGAATGAGTTGCCAAAGCTCAATAGTGCCCGTTGCCAAATACCGAAAGATAGGGAAAGTCGGTAACAGATTCGCTCTCAACATAGGCCTTCTCTGTTCGAAGTCTTTTGACGAAGCGATCTTCGAGGAGTTGTTTGAACAAAAATATGGCCTCGATCGTCACACGATAAAGAAGACGAATATCAAAGGCGTTTTCCAGATCTGGACTCACGATGGTGGCTACTACGAAATCAACCTTAAGGAATGTCATGCCTGGACGCGAGAGGGATGCAACCATTGCCCGGATTTCGCTGCGGAACACGCGGATATCTCCACTGGAGGTATCGGGAAGTACAGCGATTGGACGTTAACAATCGTGCGAACTCCACTCGGTCGCGAAATCATCATGAAGATGCTCCAGGGCGGTTATTTGATTGGGAGACCCGGAGATGACGATCCTGCGGCAATCGACCTGATGCACAAGTTGAGTCAAAAGTCCCGCGCGCGATGGCCTGAGTTTGCCTGGAACAAGCCGGCGTTGATACCCGCGCCAGCTCGAAAATAGCGCTGACCGAAACATCTGGTCCTAGTCAAAGGCAAGTGTTGATGAGGTCGACCATGTTCGGGCGTAGATTGGTCTCTCCCAAGAACTCCGATATTCGACTTTCGGGGATCACGTCTGCCGCGCGCGAAACCGAACAACGACACAATCGGTCTAGACGGTCTGAGTCATAACTGCAGGCAGACAAGTAGAGCTCCTTGGTTGCAGATGACCACTCCGCGGGTCGATCAGCGCCTCGACATTGGACTAGTAGTCCCGCAAGTTCGGGCGGAAACTCGTTGAACGCGCTCATCCGATCCTCAAGTCCCGTTATGTCGCCGACATCGACTTCGTCAACCAGTAGTTCGTAGGCGCAATGGCACGGTCCAACCAGACCTGAATCCGAGATGCACGAATCTAGAAAGGCAACCGTTGTTCCGATATCGAGCGAATACTCACCCAGCGGAACCGCTTCGTCCACAGCAAGGGTGCCCGGGTTGTCGAACGAAACTGCAGCCTGTTCCTCGGGAGCGAGCGCCGAGTTTTGACAGGAGCACGTGGTAGCCACAACGAGGCCAACAAGGATCATGCGTCGGAAAAGTTCTCGGAGCGTTGTAGGGGCAGCCACGATCGAAGACTAGGTCGACTCAAGTTGAGCAAGTTCGCGCGCCGTAAGGAAAACGTCGTCAAGCATCGGCTCGGTAAGGCGGCCCGTGAAGGTGTTCTGTTGGCTTGGATGAAATGAGCACACGACATGTCCGACGCGTTCACTGCCGTGTTCTGACAACGGAACAACGACGCGGTGACCGAACCGCGGACGTGGACGCACTCCGAGAATGGAGCACGTGACTTGATAGCCGAACTGTCCAAGGGCAACAAAAACCTGAACGTCAGGAAGTAGTTTCAATTCGCGTTCAATATAGGGAAGGCATTCGTCGCGTTCTTGTGTAGTTGGTTTGTTGGCTGGGGGGGCACAACGCACTGCTGCGGTGACGTAGGCGTCGGTTAGACGCAGTCCGTCCTCAGCATGGCGAGCACATGACTGATTGGCAAAACCCGTCCTATGTAGCGACGCGAAGAGGAAATCCCCAGAACGATCTCCGGTAAAGACGCGTCCGGTTCGATTAGCACCGTGCGCCGCAGGGGCTAGCCCGATGATCATGACTTTCGCGGAGGGATCTCCGAACCCAGGTACCCCTCGTCCCCAATAGTCTTCTTCTCGGAACGCAGCTCGTTTTTCAAAGGCAACTTGTTCACGCCATTCGACGAGACGATTGCATCGACGGCAATCAGTTATCTCGGCAGCTAATGAAATCAAAGAGTCCACAACGCCGAGTGTTGCAGACTATGAAGCGGAGTCCGCGAACTTCAACGACTACGGTCAATTCGTGGCTTCTTCCGCGCGACCTACATTGATTCTTCTCGTACGACATGGGCAAACGCCGACGACTGGTGTCGAGTTGTATGGCCGCAAGCCCGGTGTTCACCTATCCGCGGTGGGCTGGGGTCAAGCGGAGAAGGTAGCGGAACGAATTTCTGAGATCGATCACCGCCGTATTGCTGCGATCTACTCGAGCCCCTTAAAGCGGACGTTAGAAACAGCTTCTCCCATTTCTGAGGCGATTGGAATCCCCGTCAAGCAGAAACGGGGTCTCATTGAGCTCGACGTCGGTGCCTGGACTGGCCGAAAGTTGAACCAATTACGGAAGCTCAAAGCGTGGTCGGCTGTGCAGAAGTACCCCTCAGGATTCAGGTTCCCAAAGGGAGAGTCTTTCATTGAGATGCAAACGAGGATGTCTCAGACCATCGACGGTTTCGTTGCAAACCACCCGGGAAAAACGGTGGTCGCAGTTAGTCACGCAGATCCGATTAGAGCTTTGGTTGCTCACGCGATGGGAACTCACTTAGATCTTTTTCAACGAATAGTTGTGTCACCCTGCTCTGTTACAGCAATCCTTTACACACCAAACGGGCCGGTGGTGTTAGCCGTGAACAACACTGGTGATCTCAGATCGCTAACACCGGCCTAATGAAAGACGCGTTTCTCAACGAGAACCATGACTGAAAACTACGAAATCAAGAACCCAACCAACTTTGTCGCCGGAACCGTGGGAGCGCCGGGGGACCGCATCTTTTATCTTCAAGCCCACGATGACAACCTTGTTTTGACTCTCAAAGTCGAGAAAGGTCAAGTTCAGTCGCTCGCGAGTCACCTCGCCGGAATTCTCGAAGACAACGATGATCCGGTTTCGGTGGTTCCGGTCAACGAGATGCGTGAGCCACCTAACGCTGTGTGGACTGTGGGGGGGTTAGCGATCGGACTCAGCGAGGAACCAGAGCGGATCGTTGTTGTGGCCCAAGAACTACCTGATGACGAAGAGAGCGAACCCTCCCGAGCCCACCTTCACATCAGCTTGGGTCAGGCAAAAGCATTTGTGGATCATGCGCTATTTCTGGTGGAGTACGGCCGGGATTTTGGTCGGCAAAATGGTCACAAGCCCATCGGTGAATGACCGTAACGCTGATGGCAGCGATTCCCGGAGCCAGTTCGTGGATGTCGAAACCGCCCATGGCGTATTAGTTCATGGGGACATAGAAATACTCGCTCGCATGCCTTACAGCTCTAATGCCACGTTTCTCGTGCGCGTGACGCAAGCTGGTGTCGCTGTCAACGGAATTTACAAACCTGTCAAGGGTGAGCGCCCACTATGGGATTTTCCGCCGGGGCTGCACCGCCGAGAAATCGCCGCCTACGAGCTAAGCAACGAATTGGGTTGGGATGTCGTGCCGCCAACGGTGGAGCGAATGGGCCCTCACGGAACGGGATCTATCCAACTGTTCATTGACGCCGACTTTGATCAGCATCACTTCACCCTGGTGAAAAACGCTGTACACCATCCGGACCTTCGAAAACTCTGTGCCCTCGACTTGTTGGCAAATAACACGGACAGAAAGGCGGGCCATTGTCTCCTGTCTAAATGGGGACGCGTGTACGGGATCGATCACGGGCTTTGCTTCTCTCGAGATTTCAAACTACGAACAGTTATCTGGGACTTTTCCGACGAACCAATTGGTGAGGAGCTTCTTGAAGGCATCGAAGCTGTCGCCGCTGGAGAGGCGATACGAGCAGCGCGATGGCTTGAGGAAGAGGAAGCTGATGCCCTTACACATCGAGCGCAACGGTTAAGTGCGTCACCGATTTTCCCCACCGATGACGGCCACCGGTGGCCGTGGCCGCTGATCTAATTAGCGGCGCGGATGGCCCGTCAACACCAGTTTCTGCTTTGGTAAAGCTGGGTGAATAACCCTAACGAGACTTCAAAGCTTCGATGAGCGCCGGAATGACTTTGTGGACGTCGCCAACGATTCCCAGATCGGCAACACCGAAGATCGGTGCCTCCGGGTCCTTATTGATGGCGATGATGTTCTTTGAACCCTTCATCCCGACGAGATGCTGAGTCGCTCCTGAGATACCGCAAGCCACATATACGTTTGGCTTTACGACTTTGCCGGTCTGACCAACTTGTTTGGAATATGGAACCCACCCCGCGTCCACAATCGCTCGCGATGCTCCTGACGCTGCTCCCAGCAGACCCGCTAATTCATCAATCATCGTGTATGCCTCCGGCTGGCCGAGACCACGACCGCCTGAAACCACTACTTCCGCGTCGTCTAGCTGAGGACCGGAACGCTCCTCTGCATGGCGGCCGGTTACCTCAGCTGATCCAGCGGTTCCAGGGTCGACGATATCGACGCCGACGACTTCCGCTGCTCCACCTCCGTTCGCTTCAGCTTCGAACGACTTAGGTCGAAACAGAGCTAGGGCCGGACCATCGTTTCGGAAGGCAGTGAACACGTTCTGTGTTCCACCAAATACTGGTTCTTCAACGACTAGGTTCCCGTCCTCAATGGAAGCGCCGACATTATTTGTCACGACTGGTTGATCTATACGGACAGCTAGACGAGCAGCTGTATCTCGCCCATCGGCGGTTTGTCCAAAGAAAACCGCGTCGGGAGTGTTCGCTTCGATGTGGGTCTGGAGCGCTGCGGCAGCGTGAACTCCTATTAGTTTGCCGTCAAGGGAACCGGTGTTAAATACTTTGGAAGCTCCATGTGCACCGAGTTGATCAGCCATGGCTGTTCCGTCGCCAGCTACAAAAGTCTCAACGTTTGCGGCGAGACTCCGGGCCGCAGTCACTAATTCCAAAGTCAGACTGCTCGGGCCGCTCTCGTCGCCTTCGGCGAACACAAGAATAGTTTCAATCGACATGTCCAACCTCCTTATACGACTTTGAGTTCACCTAGGAACTCAACAATCTTTTCGTGGGCGTCGCCTTCATCTTCGATGACTTCACCTGCTTGTCGTTCTTCTGCATCCGTAATCCGGACCGTCTCTTGGCGGGCACCATTTTTTCCGACGACGCCGGAATCAATTCCCAAAGCGGCAAGATCTAGTTCCTCAACTGGCTTCTTCTTAGCCGCCATGATGCCTTTAAACGAGGGATAGCGAGGCTCTACAACGCCGGCTGTAACCGATACCAGCGCTGGTGTCGAACACTCAACGTCGTCATAGCCCGCTTCTGTCTGGCGCTGGACCCTGACGGTGTTGCCTTCGACTTGGATCTGTTTGGCGAACGTTATGGACGGAATGTCGAGAACCCCTGCAATCATCTCCGGGACTGTGCCGGTATAACCATCTGATGACTCGGTTCCAGCGAGAACTAGATCGGGCGACATCCTTGATATCGCGGCGGCGAGAACCTTTGCCGTTCCAAGCGCATCACTTCCAGCTAGAGCATCATCGCTAACAAGAACAGCATCCTCTGCACCCATTGCCAGGGCTGTCCGTAAACCACTGACTTCCCCCTTGGGGGCCATCGACACAAGTGAGACTTCTCCGCCACCCGCGGCCTCAACAAGTTGGAGTGCCATCTCCACTCCGTATGAATCGGACTCATCCAGGATTAGTTTGTCATCCCGTTTGAGGTAGTTAGTAGAGGGATCCAGCTCGCCCGGCAGAGCCGGGTCTGGGATCTGTTTGACACAGACAACGACCTTCATGCGTGGATTCTGCCCCGAGGTTGGAACAGATCCAAATGTTAAGTAGAAAAATTTTTATGGTCGGGTCCACCGGTTACTAACCGAGCGTTGTTCCTGGCGTCGGGTTCGACTCACGCGCCAGAAATCGGCGACACTAGCTGAGTGCGGATATTGCTCCTCGTCAACGGATCGGCTTCGTCGGTCACAGCCCGCACGAGGGTGCTCATCCAAACAGCGTTAGCCGAACACCACGAGGTGGAGTTAGCCATGACCAGCCGCCGAGGTCATGCTTCGCGATTAGCTCGAGGCGCCGCGGCGACTGGCACCGACATTGTCGCTGTACTGGGAGGGGATGGGACTCTTAACGAGGCAGCTAACGGTCTGGCAGGAACAGACTGCGCGTTAGCCGCGCTGCCCGGTGGTTCCACTAACGTCTTCGCTCGAACCCTCGGGTTGGCAGACGAGCCGTTGGACGCTACACAGCAATTAGTCGCGGCAATTGAGGCAAATTCGGTCGAATCTGTTGGGCTCGGTGAGGTTGAGGGACGCTATTTCCTTTTCCATTGTGGGAGTGGCTTCGATGCCGCAGTCGTGCAACAAGTGGAGCGAAGACCAGCGTTGAAACGTTACGCAGGTCATCCTTTGTTTCTTTGGGCCGGATTCGATACTTGGCTCCGTCATTACGATCGGACGAAACCAAGAATGGCCGTCCGACACGAAAAGGGCGGTGTCGATGACAGCTACTTCACTGTGGTGTTGAACACTGACCCCTATACCTATCTCGGTAGCCGGCCCCTATCCCTGGCTCCTGAGGCAACTCTTGAGAGCGGCCTCAGCGTCGTAGCTTTGCGAACGTTGTCCTTTGGAACGTTGACCGGTTTGTTGACTGATCTCTTTCAGGGAAAGCCGCTGGAGGGCAACGATCTAGTTCACACCGCCCATGACCTCACGGACCTTGTCCTAATTGGCCATTACCCATTCCCCCATCAGTTAGACGGCGACTACTTGGGGTCCGCCGAGAGATTGAAGTTCAGTTGGCGCCCACAAGCACTCAGATTGGTAAAGCCTCTACCAAAGTGAGATGAACTTATTGCAGGTCACCTAAGACCTTCAGCATTTCGTGAGGCACATCGGTGATAAGACCGTCAACCCCAAGCCCGGCAAGTTCAATTCCGCGTTCGGGATCGTTGACGGTCCATGTATTTACCTCTATCCCAGCCGCGTGAGCCGCACGTACAAGCTGGCCGTCAACCATTGACTCATTGGGATGGATTGCCAGGTGCCCGTTGTCGACAACGTGTCTTATCACGCCTTGCCATGGCTCTCGCCAGGAAAGCAGCCCCGTCGGTAATTCCGGGAAAAGCTCCCGCATGTGGTCAACAACCCCATGATCGAAGGATGAAACTAGCCAACGACCGACCGGTTCGGCTCGCGACCGTAAATGTTGGGCTACTTCTTGGGCTAGTCCGAAAGATTCGCGTTTGTGCGGGTCATCGACCTTTATTTCGATGTTCACACGAAGTCCGCTACAAGCGTCGAGAGCATCACCTAAGTCGGGTACGTGACTCGGGAGAGCTCTTCTATCGGAGCGAGCTATGAGCACCCCTTCCGCATAAGCATCATGGTGCACCACTAGTTCTCCGCTGAGGGTTCTTCGAACATCTAATTCGACGCCGTCTGCACCCAATTCGGCGGCCAGTTCGAATGCCTCAATACTGTTTTCTCGTTGCTGGCGAGACGCTCCTCGATGTGCGTATATCTTCGGGCGCATCAGCGTTCGGTTCTCCCGACCCGGTCGGTTCGTTAGGAAATTCGGACCCTCAGCTAAAGAATCTCTTGCCGGAACATCGGTCCAACCGTAACCTGACGTATCGCTGTGACTGCGTCATGAGCATCTCGTCAGACCCATTTCGGGAATAACAACTAGGCGCCTTAGCAGCTTTTCGCCGTAACTAAATGTAGTTCCGTCGGCGACACCACTGCTCGCGAACCCCCTCACGAGCAGCACCTGGAGGACAAATCGACGTGAGTGCAAGAGGAACCATGCTCCTTGAAAGCGGCATCTGGCGGACCACTGCGAAATGCCGTGAAATTGATCCCACCGTTTTTTTCCCGATTGGCTCCACGGGGAGCGCCCTGCGTCAAATCGCTGCAGCCAAAGCGGTCTGCGGTGATTGCTCCGTCGTAGATCTTTGCCTTGACTTTGCTCTCAAAACTAATCAGGACTCTGGGATTTGGGGAGGGGCCTCAGAGGACGAGCGCAGACAAATTCGACGTAAGAGGAATAGCGTTCGCCGAAAGGTGAGTTGAGCGGGGCCAATTATCGATCCCAGACTCGTTCTTCAATCTCCTAGTTGGCGGGATCAGCCGCCAGTAAGGGAACCTCGACGAGAGCTTCTGATCCTGTCGAGTCGCTCCGCCGACGCATAGCAATCTTGCCGCCGAGTTCCGAAGTCACCAAGGCACGGATGATCGAGACGCCCAAACCCTTGTGGTCGTTGCTATCGAAATCCTCGGGCACCCCGATCCCGTTGTCACGAACAACCATCCTGATGTGTTCACCATCTCGGGACAGAAAGATTTCCACAAGGGCTCCGACACCCTTCATGGGCAGCAGATCATCGGGGAAGGCGTGGTCAACTGCGTTTTGGAGTAATTCGTTTAGTACTACAGCGAGCGGAGTGACCACATCTGATGGGATAAGGCCTGCGTCTCCAACTACTTCAAGGTGGATAGGACGCTCCGGGGAGGTAAAGCTTTCCTGAACGGTTCGCGCCAACATGCCAGCTACTTCTGTCAGGCTTACGTCGTCCGATGACTCGCTCGCCAAGGTCTCATGTACCAAGGCAATGGCTCGAATTCGACGCACTGACTCATCAATTGCCGACTTCGCTTCTTCTGACTCAAGGCGGCGCCCTTGAAGACGCAACAGCGACGAGATGGTTTGGAGATTGTTCTTGACTCGATGGTGAATCTCGCGGATCGTCGCGTCTTTTGATACTAAGAGTCGATCTCTCAGACGCAACTCGGTTATATCTCTCAATAGCACGACTGCTCCTCTTGAGTTCTCTCGATCGACAAGGGGAACCGCGAGCAGTTGAACAGCGGTGTCGTTTCTTTCAACCTCGGCAGTAACTGGCCCTGAGGTCCCTATGGCTTGAGCAATGACAGGCTGTTCCATTCCTAGGTCTCTGAGTCGTCGACCTGCAACATTTCCAACGACACCTACACGATGGAGCGTGCTAAGAGCGTTCGGTGAGGCATATTGAATTCGAGCCTCCGGGTCCACCACCAACAGGCCGTCACCGACTCTGGGTATTTCATCCATGTCCACGTCATGTCCGAGGAAGGGGAATACGCCGGAAGCGATCATCCTGGCTAACTGGTGGAACGTTTCAAGGTAAGTCCGTTCAAGTTCCCCTGGGTCTCTGCGTTCAGCGAAGTCGGGAACTAGTTCGCGACTTAGGACGCCGATCACTGCTTCGTCATAACTGATTGGAATACACATGACCCGCACTCGACGATTTGTAGGTTTGATCGGCACCTCTCCCTCTACAACTTCGCCCAATGCGAACGCTCTCGATACAAGCGGTCGATCAATGTCGTCCACCAGCAGGCCTACACGGTCGTCTCGATAAAGAGTTTGACTTGTGGTGGGGCGAATCTGGCCGGCGATCGCGAACTCTGTTCCAGCATCATTAACGGGAACGAACAACAGCAAGTCGGAGAACGAAAGATCAGCAAGCATCCCCCACCAGGCGATTAGGCGTTGAAGGTGCATCAGTTGTTGTGCTGATAGGCCCGTGCCCAAGCGAGTCAATTCGGCCAAAGTTGCCATGGAATACAAAATTACTGCCGCAGAGAACCCCTCGGCAACGGCTGACGTCTCCGCTGAGAGGATTCGGTAGATATCCGGGGTGTTAGTCGGTTGCGAATCCGATGCGTCGGTCGCCTGTCGCTCCGAATTCGATGTACCCAAGCTGTGCCACTGATACGCCGACCTCGCGGCCTTCGCGATCGGTGATCCATAGCATTTTACTGCTTCCATCTGATGCGGATTCCGACTCCGACTTCAACTTTTCGGCGACGTCGTCGTCAACTTCGAGCGTGAGCTCGCGGGGCACATTCATGATGCCGATTCGGATCTCCACGGGCGACGCCTTTCCTTGCAGCTTTTGTCAGTTAACGAGCGTCAACAGAACTCGAAACACATCGTAGGGCGCAGTTTGACCTCTACCACTGCTGTTCAACTATTCACGATGAACAGGAAAGTTGAGAACACCCGACCTTGGTACGAGCCCAATCTGGTCGCAGCAACGAAAATTTGTTCCGTTCTGGCTGTTCATCGTAGGGGCGTCGCATCAGGTCTAGTAATTCTTCAACCAGTGACGCGTCACCTTGTTCTGCACGATCAATTGCCAGCTGAGCCATGTAGTTCCGGAGAACGTACTTTGGGTTCACCACATCCATAGACATCTGACGTTCAACCTCGTCGGTGCCTAGTTCACGCTGTCGAGCAGCCCATCGTTGACCAAAATCGACAAACGCCGAAATTTGCGGTCGCGTAGCTGATTCCCGACGGTAAATCGCTCCCAGCAAGGGCTTGATGCGCTCTAGGGGATCGAGGTCGGCAGAGCAGTCGACTCGGCCCAGTTCTCGCCAAAACTTGGTCATGTCAGTCTCCACGACTTGCATCACTGACAATGCTTCGTCGGCCAAGTTCCGATCGCGGGAGTCGTTGAGTGAAAAGATGCCAAGCTTCGAGGCCATCATCTCCGACCACTTGGCTTCAAACCGATCTGCATAGTGGCGAACAGCCTCTTGGAGAGGTTCAACTTCCTCCACCAGGGGATAGAGGGCATTGGCTAGCTGCACAACATTCCACTGAGCTATCTGTGGCTGACGTCCGTAACGGTACCGACGGTGTTGGGCGTCGGTCGTATTGGGAGTCCAATTCGGATCGTAATTATCAAGCCAACCATAAGGGCCATAATCGATCGTCAGACCCAAGATCGACATGTTGTCGGTGTTCATGACACCGTGAACAAAGCCGACGCGTAACCATTCGACCACCATGTCGGCCGTTCGCTCCCCAACTTCTTTCAGAAGGGACACGTAGCGTCCGGAGTCGGAAGCTTCAATGTGAGGAAACTCGGTAGCAATTGTAAAGTCCGCAAGGCGTTGGAGTGTTTGTCGATCACCTCGAGAGGCAAAAATTTCGAAATTTCCGAATCGGACGAAAGAAGGGGCTACTCGACAGACGATGGCACCAGGTTCCGGTCGAGGGTTGCCGTCATAAAGCATGTCGCGAACCACATCTTCTCCGGTTGTGACGAGACTTAGAGCCCTTGTGGTTGGAACACCCAAATGGTGCATGGCTTCGCTACATAAGAACTCCCTTATTGATGAGCGCAACACCGCTAGCCCATCTGCGGTCCGGGAGTAAGGCGTCGGACCGGCACCCTTTAGCTGCAGCATCTGGTGTCTACCGCTGGTGTCGATAACTTCACCCAGTCCTATCGCCCTTCCGTCTCCGAGCTGCCCAGCCCAGTTTCCGAACTGGTGTCCGCCATAACAAGCGGCATGAGTATCCATTCCCGGAAGTATCCGATTTCCGACGAGAACCTCAACGAAATCCGGTCGTTGAATTTCTGCGGAATCGATGCCTAATAGTTCGAACATCTCGGCGCTGTGGGCGACGAGCAGCGGGCGGTCAACAATTAGGGGTTTCACTCTGCTGAAGCAGGCCTGTTGCACTTGTCGACTATTCGTCCCGTTGGTGGAATCGGCGGGGAGGGATTTAGTGAACCGGTTGTCGAAGCGAAGGTCGTCGATGGTCGCCATGGATCTATTTTGACTTAAACAAGCTTTAGACCTTCGTTATATCTGCGGGTCGGCAAGTATTCTTCGGTTAGAAGGCGGGCCATTTCACCGAAAATCGTTGCTGTTTCGCTCGTCGGATCGGCGACGGTAATCGGGCGACCCACGTCCCCTCCTTCGCGAAGTTCTGGCACGAGTGGAATTTGCCCAAGCAGCGGGACACCGAGTTCTTCCGCGAGCGCTTCACCTCCACCTGATCCGAAAATTTCGTAACGCTTTCCGTCATCTCCACGGAACCAGCTCATATTTTCGATAACGGCACGCACCGTGAGATTGACCTTTTCGGCCATGAAAGCGGCTCGCTGCGCGACTTTTTGGGCTGCGGGTTGTGGAGTAGTCACGACAAGCAGTTCGGATTTCGGTAAGAACTGTGAGAGAGACAATGAGATGTCACCCGTTCCCGGGGGAAGATCTACTAGCAAATAATCCGGGTCGTCCCAGTGGACATCGGTGAGGAACTGTTCTAGGGCCTTGTGAAGCATTGGTCCGCGCCATATGACCGGTTGATCTTCCCTGGCGAAAAATCCCATCGAAATGCACCGGACACCGTTGGCCTCCACCGGGACCACCATCTGGTCAATCACCGTGGGAGGGCGCTCCACCCCAAGCATTCGAGGAATCGAAAAGCCCCAAACATCAGCGTCCACTATCGCGGTTCGAAGTCCTCGTTGGGCAAGAGCAATAGCCAAGTTCGCGGTCACACTGGATTTGCCAACTCCGCCCTTTCCGCTCGCTATGAGCAGAACTCGGGTGCTATTTCCAGCATCTGCGAACGGTATGGCTCTGCCTTCGGCGTGACCGTGTGTCTGCTGAGTACCGGCACTACTGGAAGGGTCCCCGATGAGTTGTTCGCGCACGGCCGCTTGCTCAGCTTCACCCATAACGGTGAATTCGACTGAAACTGCTTTGACTCCCTCTTGGGTCGCTACTGAGGTTTCGATGAGGTTGCTCAAAGTTTCGGTAGCCGGCCACTCTTCGGAGGGCAACGCAACCACGACGTGAACGGTGCCGTTAGTGAGGGACACTTCTCGGAGCATTCCCATGGTGTGTAGGTCACGGCGTAATTCGGGTTCGACGACCCTTCCAACTATCTCGGTTAACTCATTGCCTGAGGTCCCCACTGCCAGACTCCTACCTGCTAAATAGCAATTCGATACGTGATGAGTGGAGCGTCGGTAGAATCTACTACTGTGACCAGTCGCTCACTTACCCCAGAGACTTTCTCTGCCACTGTTGAATCCATTACGGCGTCGTTCGGTGATCCAACTCGCCGCGACATTTACTTGCGCGTTAGAGAGTCCGCAGAAGGGTTAACTGCTGCGGAGGTTGCACAGGCAGTAGATCTGCACAACAACGTTGCTAGACATCACTTGGACAAACTGGCCGCGGCTGGCCACGTTGTGGTGGACATCCGTCGGGCTGCTGGGGCTGGGCGTCCTTCTAAGCGTTATAGCGCAGCCCAATCCGATATTGCGCTCGACTTTCCGGTACGTCACGACGATCTGTTGGGGACCCTGTTGGGTCGAGCCCTTGCACTTCTTTCAGGTCATGAAGCGGAACAGTTGGCAGAAGAAGTGGGGAACGAATATGGGCTACATCTAGCGGCAGTTATGGCTCCTGGCGAAGCTCAACGTTCGCTCCGTTCCGCCGTCACGATGGTGGCGGAAACACTTACGTCCCATGGCTTTGCTGCCCGCAGCGAAAGTATCGGCGGGGAGCTCCGGATCGTGTCCGAACATTGCCCCTTCGGTCAGGCCGCCATCGACCATCCAGTACTTTGTGCGATCGACCGCGGGCTTGTTAAGGGACTGTTGGCAGGACTGCACGGGGAAACGACGCCACATTTGGAGGGTTCGCTCGCCATGGGTGATTCCGTGTGCACGACTTTCGTCTAGCCCAGTAGCCCAATCCTCTAACGGTTCTATTCACCCAACTCCGGATCCGATTTCATTTCTCGAACTATTTCTTTTAGGTGGGTGCCCATTTCCGGAGGTGGGTCACGGTCGAGGGCAAGCTCGTACATGCGTATCGCTAGTTCCAGATCCCCTTGTATTTCGCGGGCTACGAAGCCACGGAAGACGTAAGGATCGAAGCTGTCTGGTTGCAGTGAAACAGCCTTATCTAAGTTGCGGATTCCTTCTTCTTGGAGGACTTGATTGTCGATGCGGACCAATATCCAGCCGCGTAAGGTCAGCGCGTCCACGTGCTCAGGTCCTTGTCTGAGAACTTGATCCAGTTGTCGAATCGCTGGCAGCGGATCGCCTGCTCGTTCATGCAACTGAGCAGATAAGACCAGCGCTCCCGTAAACGCCGGTGAATCGCGAAGAATTTCTTCGACAGCCGCTCGAGCGGCTTCGAGGTCTCCAGCGAAGAAGAAGCTCTGAGCGTTCGACAAGCGATTTCGGGGTGATTGATCGATTTGACCCGAAATGGTCTCCCCTGGTGAACGCAACCCTGAGAATTGAGCGACTCCTAAACCCAGCAGAGCTCCGACCAACAATATGATGCTCATCCGCCACCAAACCCTGCCCGAAATGGCTGAGCGGGCTTCAAGCGGCTCCGCCTTGTTGAGGACTCGGACCACTGCCGCCGTTCGGCGGATGTAATCATCACGGAGGGTTTCATACTCTTGATCGGATAGTTCACCGAGCACATATTCTCGATCGAGATCATCCAGGGACCTCAACAAGAAGTCTCGTTCTTCCTCTAGTTTGTCGCCCTTCGAAAGAGGTTGAGAGCTCTCGTTCAACTTTTCTCCCGAAGCGCTCGCACTATCTGTACATCTTCCTCGGAGGGTTTAATTTCTCTTCCTGATCGCCACCTGGTGAACGCCAGAACCAGAAGAGTTGAGGCCAGAACGCCCACGAACACTGGAAGCATCCATACCAGTGCGCCGAGTCCCGAACGGGGAGGATTAGCGTTGACGTCGTCACCGTATTGACGGGCCATCCATGCTCGAATCTCGTCGTCGGTGCGTCCTTCATCAACAAGTTCGTCAACCTGTGCGCGGATTGCAGCTGCGACCGGAGCGTTCGACTCGAGCACATTCTGACCGTCGCACACGGGGCACAACATGGTCGCTTTGATTTCGTATGCACGTTCTGCGTCGGTGGCTGGTGGGTCATCCGCCAAGACCGCACCGACCAGGGCACCAACCACAACTAGGAAAATGAGGAGCCAACTAAGTCGGCGATAGCCGTTCACGGTGCCGCGTTTCTTTCTTCAAGTTCGGTCACGACACGGTCGACTTCGTCAGCTGTGATCTGCCCCTGCCACTTAGCGACAACAGTGCCACCGGGAGCTACCAGGAACGATTCAGGGGGACGGAGAACACCAAAAGCGACCGCCCACTCGGACTCGTCGTCGATTAGAACTGGCCAGTCTCCTCCGTTCTCGGCGAAGAAGGACCTGGCGTCTTGTTCGGTGTCACCAAAGGGGATACTGACAACGACTCCGTCGGCTCGGTGACGTCGATTCCACTCCATTAGCTCAGGGTGTTCTTGCACACAAGGAACACACCACGACGCAAAAAAGTTGACTAGCACCCACCCTGACGTGGCGTCATCTATGTCGAACCATTCGCCATGAAAGCTGACGCCCTGAACCTCGGGTACAAGCTCACCGATCAGTGTGTTTTTCGACAGGGTCCCAGTTCCTGCGTCGCGAGTTGCTAGCACAAATACGAAACTTAAGAGAACGATTCCTGCGGCTGCGCTGACGATGCGTACCGAACTGAGGCTCCGATGTTTCACTACGGTTACCGCCTCACGACTTCTTCTTCGCGTCGAGCACCCCGCGAGATTCCGACGGGGATGACGGCGAGCAGAGTTCCAACGCCGATCACGAGGCCCCCTATCCAAATCCACGCAACTAGTGGTTCTATCAGCACCCGTACAACAACTGAGTCGGTATCCGGTTCGGGAATAGCGACGAGGCTCAGATACACATCATCGATGAAGCTAGTAGCGACCGATGGGGTGGCTATCGGTCTCCCAAAGGTCGGGTATTGGGTGATAGCTGGAGAGTGGATACCCCTGCCTTCCACGTCGATCAGGGCTCGAACCACCCGATTCGGGCCGTCCATAGTGTCGGTCAACGCAACGAAAGTTATGTGGTGACCAGCTACCGAGCCCGTATCTCCAGGTCGAAGTTGGAACTCTCCTTCTTCGCTAAAGGCGGTGCTGGCGATAAAGCCGAAGGCCAACAGACTGACACCAACATGGGCGACCATTCCGCCTCCCGACCGACCGGCGAGCCCTCGCCAGCCATTGCGCCGAAAAGCAATCACCAGATGCCTCAGCGCTGCTCCGATGACAAATCCGCCCAGACCCATGCCAAGAACCGGACCCACTCCCTCGGCTCCGGCAACTACCGCGGCAGCCATCACCCCAGCTCCACACGCGGCGGGAGCTAATGCTCGTTGAGCAAGC
Source organism: Acidimicrobiales bacterium (assembly GCA_034399415.1). Lineage (GTDB taxonomy): Bacteria > Actinomycetota > Acidimicrobiia > Acidimicrobiales > Poriferisodalaceae > UBA2110. Next base: position 682 of record DASCSY010000026.1, on the reverse strand, counting down.
ACCGGTCCAGTTGTAGAGCGCCACGTCAGCAACGGCGCAAGTCCCATTACCAATAGCAGTGCTATGCCGATGGGTAGGAGCATCCGATCGAAATATGGTCGCCCAACCGCTAGTTGATCTCCGTTAATGGCCTCGACGATCAGCGGGAAAACAGTGCCCAGTAGCACGACAAACGCAAACAGAGAAAAGAGCAGGTTGTTGGCGAGAAAAGAACCTTCTCGGGACAGTGGCGAGTCGATGGATCCAGGCGAGCGAAGTTGATCTCCTCGCAAACCGACGAGGGTGACTGATACCACCAAGATCAGAGCAAAGAAGCCCAGCAGCAGCGGTCCCAGGCTTGAGGCACTGAACTCGTGTACTGATTCGATCACTCCCGATCGCGTCAAAAATGTGCCGAAAATTGTTAGGGCGAAGGTGGCAAGGAGAAGGGACAAATTCCAGACTCGTAGCATGCCTCTTCGTTCTTGAACGATTACTGAATGAATGAAAGCCGTTCCGGTAAGCCACGGTAAGAACGAGGCGTTCTCTACGGGATCCCAAGCCCAATAGCCCCCCCAGCCAAGAACCTCATAGGACCACCAGGCACCGAGGAGGATGCCGACAGTCAGGCTTCCCCAAGCAATCAACGTCCAAACTCGAGTAGACGTCAACCATCTCTCGCCCAGCCGACCCGTGACTAACG
>DASCSY010000025.1:0-20860 GCA_034399415.1 Acidimicrobiales bacterium | reverse complement strand
TGGATCCGAGATAGAAGCCACCGTGGGTTTTGCAGGCCTCAATTACCTGGGGGGATCTATTACCTTTCGCTAGCATCACCACGCTGCCACCGGCCGCTTGGAACGACTCAACATAGCTATCCATTCGCCCTGCTGTGGTGGGCCCGAATGAGCCTGAAGCGTATCCCTCCGGGGTCTTTGCCGGGCCTGCGTAGTAAACCGGAAATGTTTTCAAGTAGTCCGGGATCGCCTCACCAGCGTCAAGGCGCTCTTGGATTTTCGCGTGAGCGATGTCGCGGGCCACGACAAGCGTCCCGGTCAAAGAAAGGCGTGTTCGCACCGGACACTTAGAGAGTTGTTCTCGAATTTCACTCATCGGCCTATCCAAATCGACGGCGACGACTGCGTCTGATAGATCGGTTTCAAGCGTTTCTGGAAGGTACCTAGCGGGGTCCTCTTCCAACTGTTCGAGAAAAATGCCGTCTGCTGTGATTTTTGCGAACGCTTGACGATCAGCCGAACACGACACAGCTATCGCTACAGGGCAGCTCGCGCCATGACGCGGCAACCTCACTACTCGCACATCATGGCAGAAGTATTTACCTCCGAACTGTGCACCAATTCCGAATTGTCGCGTCAGTTCCAGGATTCGTTGTTCCCACTCCAGGTCTCGGAAGCCGTGACCTGTTTCACTCCCAGCGGTAGGCAACGTGTCGAGATATTTAGCGGACGCATATTTTGCAGTCTTCAAGGCATGTTCGGCCGAAGTTCCGCCGATGACAACGGCTAGGTGATACGGGGGGCATGCCGCCGTTCCCAGTGTTCTCAGCTTCTCGTCAAGAAACTTGGTCAAATTCGTAGGGTTGAGTAAAGCCTTTGTCTCTTGAAACAAAAAACTTTTGTTGGCAGAACCACCACCTTTGGCCATAAACACCAGCCTGTATTCTTCACCCGGCGCCGAGTAAATCTCGATTTGCGCTGGCAAGTTATTTCCCGTGTTTTCCTCGTCGAACATCGTTAGAGGGGCCAATTGCGAATACCGAAGGTTCGACGTCTGGTAGGTGTCGAATACTCCACGGCTAATCACCTCCGCGTCGTCAACGTCGGTAACGACTCGCTCGCCTTTTGTACCCCAGATGATCGCTGTACCCGTGTCTTGGCAACCAGGAAGGACGCCACCCGCCGCGATGTTCGCGTTTTTTAGTAGCTCGACCGCCACAAACCGATCATTGGCTGAAGCTTCAGGATCCTCAAGAATTAATGCCAACTGAGCAAGATGACCCGGTCGCAACAAATGCGCTATATCCCGCATGGCTTCAGCGGTCAGTAAACGCAATCCCTCTGGCTCAACTTTGAGAAACCGCCGCCCTCCAGCTTCGAAAGTCGAGACGTAGTCATCGGTGATTTTACGGTAGGTGATTTCGCTGTCACCAACGGGAAGCACGTCGCTGTAAAGGAACTCCGGCACCCCACCAAAGTTACTGTCTTTGGCCGGTTACTAGGTGAGACATTGACCTAACGCCACTGTTTTCCATTTGAGCCTTTGCTGCTCACTGGGGGGCCGTACCGATTTTCCTCACTATGTCCTCGCTGACACATGAAGAACAGGATGATGAAAACGAGTGGAGTCGGGACCAACCCGAGTGGGAGCCACCAACTACTACGACCGGTGTCGTGCAGCCGCCTGACGGTAATAGACAAGTTGGGGACCAGAACAGCAATCAAATAGAGAAGGCTCAAGATGCTAACTGGTCCCCCTAAATTGCCGAGCAACCAAAAGATTCCCGCAAGTATCGTGTTCGCGATCGTGAACCACCAGTACTCGCCACGGCTAGCTCGTCCACTGAATTCCGCGTACTTCAGTAAGCCACCGATGTAGTACTCCACTAGCTTCATACTCGGACCGTACCCCACCATGTCCTATTCGACCTTCACGTTGCTCAACATGCTGTACTGGAAGAATCAGCGAACCAGGTGACTAATGTGGGGGAAATGGTGGCAGTAAACCTTCCGTTGCTTGAAGTTCCGATCGTTGATTACGGGACCGATGAGGACCGCATGGTCGCCTATCGGGAAAACGGCACCCTTCGTGCCCTTGACCTCGATAACCGGGGTCCGATTCGTTTTGATCACAACGGAGACCTTCATCCTGACATCGTTGAGTCATATAGCCGCCACGGGTTCTACATCTTTACTGGGGTTGTCAAGCAAGGAGAACTGGACGAGATTGAACGCGACGTCGCCGACATGCTTGACCGCTCCCCAGTAACTAAGGAAGCGCAGGTCGACAAACACGGCAACCCTGCCTTAGGAGTCGGGCTTCAGGGTCGAAATATCAGTTGGGTTCAGCCTCTATCGGATCCTCTCGGCGGAACCGCCGCCGCGTACGGACGTCACGAAGCCAAGATGAACGAACCGTCGCCACCGAGTGAGGCGCCAGACTATGTCGTACAGCTGTTTCTCGGCTCGTTGCAGTTCTCCGATGCCTGCTTACGTCTGTACGGCCACCCGCAATTACTTCGAATAGCGGAGGCGGTCAATGGGCCCGATTTCACTCCGTTTAACGAAGCGGTCTGGGTTAAACAACCAGGGCTCGGAGGGTCGGTGGCTTGGCATCAAGATGGATGGACGCACTGGGATAGCCCTCAACTAGACGATCACACTCATGGCTTTAATTTCATGGCTCAGCTCTACGGATGTGACGCAACGAACGGTCTGTGGGTAATTCCAGGGTCTCATCGCGTCGGAAAGGCTGACATCAAGGGAATGGTCGAAAAGGCGGGATCGGACCGACTTCCCGACGCGATTCCCTGCATATGTGATCCAGGAGACGTCGCTATGACCAATCGCCAAGCGATTCACGGCTCATTTGCCAACACGAGTTCCAATGTGCGCGTCACCATCAATTTTGGTTTTCATCGTCGAGCGTCAGTTTTCGGCGTGCAAAGCGGCGGGGTGCACAACCCCGTCTCGGAGTACGACGAGGAATACATCTTTGAGCGGTCAAAGGCTATTGCTTGGGCAATCGATGCCCGCTCTCAACATTTTCCGAACGAAGACCGCTACATCTACAAGCCTTTCCAAGGTTTAGAAGACCAATTCATTTGGGACAACTCAACAAAATCAAAGCTGCGCGATTACAACCTCCGAGACATCGGAATCTGAGATGAGCGTCCTCGAATGTGAAATGCGAGGCCAGGTTGCGTTGGTGACCTTGAATCGACCCGAATCACGAAACTCTCTAAACCCCGAACTTATTGTTGAGTTGGCCGCCTTATGGGACGGACTCGGCGAAGATGACGCTGTCAGAGCTGTGGTGTTAACCGGAGCCGAAGGATCAACGTTTTGTGCCGGGTTTGATCTTGGAACGACGATCCCAATGATCACCGGTACCAGGGAACCTCAAAACGAATTCGAGCAAGCGGTCGCCGATGACAGCGAACTCTTACATCGCGCCACGTTGAGGGGTTACGACCCAGGTAAACCGGTGATTGCCGCTGTGAATGGTCACGCGATCGCGGGAGGCATGGAGTTGATGTTGTCGTGCGATCTGCGGGTCGTCGCTCAAGGGGTAAAGCTCGGCCTTTCAGAGGTAGCTCTGGGACTTATACCTGGTATGGGCGGTACTGCCCTGCTCGCGAGGCGCATCCCGAGCGCTTTGGCAATGGAGTTATTGCTTGCAGCACAGCCAATAGCAAGCGACGACCTTGCCCAATCGGGTTTGTTTAATCGCTTGGTTCCATCTGGCGATGTGTTGACCACCGCTTTAGATCTTGCCGAGGTAATCGCCTCCAACGCCCCGCTCGCAGTTCAGGCAGCTCGGCGAGTGGTTAAGTCATCTGGAGATCTAGACGAAGCGGCTGCTTTAGCTCTGGAATCTGAAGCAGGGGCCGCCCTCGTCAACACCGAGGATGCAGTAGAGGGACCGCTGGCGTTCATGGAGAAACGCGCACCTGTGTTTCGGGGCCGTTGAGAGGTCCCCGGGGACGTCTTCGCTTTGAAGCTCCCGCGATTGCATGAGCGAGGAGCAACCGCAACCCCGCAGTTCTTAAGCCGTCCGGGGACCAAGCGACAGACTTTGGTCGGAAAGTTCAACGATATGCGCCTTTTCCACACACGCACGGCGGTACCGAAACATCTCCCGCGCTCCATCAGCATCGGGTAGATCCAAAAAAGCTTTGTGGCTCGGATACCAGACAGCTAGCACTTCATCGAATTCATCTAATTCGCCGACGACAGAACCTTCGATCGGCGCTCGCCAAAGAACCGATCCTCCAATCGCTCCAACCGAATGTTCGATGGCACCCATATAGGAGCGATAGCTCTGTCCCTCTGGGAAGTTAACTTCTGCTTTGTAGCGGTTGATGTTCAACATCACGAGCGAAGTGTCCGAAGGTGAACCCGCAAGAGATTTCAGTCTCGATATCTGTTCGCTGTTAGATGTGTTGTCATTCGCCATGCGAGAACGCTACTGCGATCCGGCTACCGACAAATGAAACGAGGCCTACGCTCTAGGGATGCCATCAACTCCGCTAAGCACACTCCGATGACACCACTCGAATATTTCGGTGCTTCACCCAACGGCGACCGCTGGGAGCTGCGCCTACCACAGGACATTCATGGGGCGTTCGGTGGGGTCACAGGTGGAGCATTAGCTGCAGCGTCTGTCGCGTTGGGTCGAACAGTCGCACCTGATCGCGTAGCCGCTGGCGTCGATATCCACTTCCTGCGCGGATTGTCAACCACCGGAGCTTTAGTCAGCCTGACAACGTTGTCGTCGGGTCGAAGTCTCACAATCGTTCGAGCCGAATTCGCTGACGAGTCGGGTCGGGCAACTACCGAAGCACGGGTCGCGTTTGCTGCACCCGAGGCACTCCGCACCGATATTGAGAGCGCAGGTAACTCCGAAAGTCTGATGGGGCCACCGCCTCCCGACTTGGCTGCCTCCGCTAAGCCGTGGCGTAAACCTGAAGGAGTCGAGGCGCCGATCATTGATACCGCCGCTCCCAAAGCCGCCAGAGTTGGCTCTGCCATAGCGACGTTGGTAACCGTTCCATGGGAGGTGGCGGGTGACGGCGGCGAAGGTGTGTGCCTTGCCGCGGACCTGTCGGTGGGCCCTCCGGTTGATGCCGCGTTGCCAAAGGGCGCATGGGTTCCTCATCCCAACCCTGACTTGTCTCTGCGCTTTTCGGGGCCGGCAACTACTGGGGACCTTGTAGCAATCGCGTCATGCACCCGGATACTTGGGGGTCTTGCCACAGTCGAAACTGAGGTCTGGCAAGGGGAACTTCTGACCGCTACCGGTGTGTCAACGAGTTTGCTCATGGCAAAAACTTGAGCGCTTGACGTAGAAACCGAAGCCCGCGGTAATTGGAACGTGCCATTATGAAACTGAACTGATGGCGTCGATCCTTGTAGGGTCAACAGGGTCGTTAACGGAGGGTGAAGTAATGAAATTCGGGATGCTGTACGAGTTGCAATTGCCGAAACCGTGGGGCGAAGACGCTGAGTTGCGGCTCATCGAGGAAGCTACCGAACAGATCGTTTTGGCTGACAAGATCGGCATCGACCACGCGTGGGCCGTTGAGCACCATTTCCTTGAAGAATATTCGCACTGCTCAGCCTCCGACGTGTTTCTTGCTTCGCTTGCCGCGAAAACCGAACGCATCAGAATTGGTCTGGGCATTCGACAGGTAATACCCAACTACAACCATCCGTCTCGAACCGCTGAGACCGTGGCAATGCTTGACCTGATTTCTAACGGACGAGTCGAATTCGGAATCGGAGAAGGTGCAACTCGCCTGGAGCTACGTGGCTACGACATCAACGCCCGCCGGAAACGAGCACTGTCCTTGGAAGCCGCTGGGCAGATAGCGAACATGCTGGTCATGGAGCCATACCCCGGATACGAGGGTGAAGGGTTTTCGATGCCATGCAGAAACGTGGTGCCTAAACCAATGCAAAAGCCTCATCCACCGATGTGGATCGCGTGCACTAATCGTTCAACTATCGAGGTCGCAGCTCGGAACGGCCTGGGCGCGCTGGCATTTAGTTTTGTTGATCCAGAAGAAGCAAAAACTTGGGCTGATATCTACTACGACATCATCAAAAGTGAGGAGTGTGTCCCCTTGGGACACACCGTGAACGCGAATCTGGCCATGGTCGCTGGTTTCAGTCTTCATGATGACGCCGGGGAGGCGATGCGACGAGGCATAGACGGTTTTCAGTTCTTCCGTTATGCGGTCAATGCGCTGGTTGCTAACGAGACCCGTCCGGGCCGCAGCAACCTTTGGGGAGAATATGAAGAGCTACGTGGTCCAAATCTACCCACTATCGGTGCGCCCGGGATCGGAACGCCCGACGATTACACCGCGCTAGTCAATGAATTTGAATCGGCAGGGGTCGATCAGGTCATCTTTTTACAGCAGGGCGGCAAGAACCAACATCAACATATTTGTGAAAGTTTGGAGTTGTTCGGCGAAAAAGTGCTCCCAAATTTTGAACCCTTCCGCGAGGAGCGTGTAGCTCAAAAGGACGCCGAGTTGGCACCATATATCGAGGCTGCTCTAGCTAGAAAACAGTGGATGGAGCCGCTCACCGATGATGAGATCCCTATCGTTCCGCCATCCCAGGAAAGAGAATCGTTTTACGTCAAGGCGTGAGCGTCATTTACCGTTCACCATTCGTCCCAGAAAGCTGTTGATGTCAGCTCGGGCTTGACGCGCTACCGCCGTATTCGCGGCGAAGCCATCAAACCCGTGCGGGGCGCCCGGGTACACATGGAGTTCGGTGGGTACTCCTGCTTGGTTCAGTCGTTGCGCGTAGGCGATATCTTCGTCGGCGAACCCGTCCAGAGTTCCTGTCATGATGAACGTGCGAGGTAATCCACCTAGGTCGAGTGCTCGCGCTGGTGCGGCATGTATCGGTACGTCGTCGGTGTCAAACAAATCACCCAAATAGGAACTCCACCCAAAATGGTTCGATTCTGGGTCCCAAACCGGGACATCCCAGTTAGCGGTGACAGTCGTTCGAGTGTCGTCGATCATTGGATAGATCAATAGTTGATAGTCGATTTCGAATTCGCCTCGGTCGCGGACGAGTAACGCGAGCGCAGCCGCCATCCCTCCACCGGCGCTTGGGCCACCGATGCCAATCCTGTCGGTATCTACCCCTATGGACTCACCGTTTTGTTTTAACCATTTCAACCCGGAGTATGAGTCTTCTAGACCTGCTGGATAAGGGTGTTCAGGGGCCAGCCGATATTGCACTGCCGCCCCTATCAGGTCAAAGCGCTGACACCAGCGATCAAATCGAAAATCGTCTTGTTCGGGTGTACCCAATACGTACCCGCCTCCGTGCATCCAATAGAGCGCTGGTCGCGGGCTCTGGACTTCTTTGCGGCGATGCACTCTGACTCGGACTTCGTCGCTATGGGAACCAGCCACAAAGTGGTCAACTCGTTCGACCTCGTCTGACAGAGAGACCTCTGCGTTGCGAAGAAGCCGCGACGATCGCGATTTTTCTAGAGTGTCGGCGTTAACAGTTCCTAAGCTCGGCTGGGCCTCTAGGGCGGCTCGAACCTCTGGGTCGTAGTACGGCTGTGCGCTCATAGGTGAGCACGGTAGAGGAATCTGACGGTAGTTCGCTTGACTATGCCGAGGCTTCGTAGACGATGTTGGTTGGCGTTTCTGATATTCGACCAAACGTTCCGTAACCTGCTTCTTCGAATACGGCGCTCATGCCTGGTTCGCCTGCTTGTGCACCCATTCCTCGACCAACCTCTTGGGAGAGCGAACAGGGGGTGCAAAAGAAGCTCGAGAAACCGTAGAAGGCACCGCCGAGACCTGCGTGATTCTCTGATCTCGTATCAAATGCGAACGGTTCAATCAGCATGACTGATCCGTTGTCACTGAGTTGTGATCGTGCGTGTTGCGCAATCCCGACTGGGTCTCCCATGTCATGCATACAGTCGAAGAAGCACACCAGATCATATGAACCCTTATAACTGGTGGCGCTCTCGACTTCGAAGGTCACGTTGGTGAGTCCTTGTTCTTCCGCCGCGGCCTCAGCCATTTCTATTGAGGGAGCGTGAAAGTCGATACCGACAAAGGTGCTGTCAGGGTAAGCGGCTGCCATGGTCAACGTGGACAATCCAGCCCCACATCCCACATCGGCCACAACTGCGCCAGTGGAAACTCTGGCTTCCCCCCCAGAAAGCGCCGGAATGAACTCTTGCACTAGGTGGTGCTCATAACAGGGACGGAAGAATTCGAGCGTACCGTCGAACAAGCATGGATGGTGGTCGCCCCATGGAACGCCTCCATCTCCACGAAAAGCGGCCTCTACTTGATCAAGACCCACGTACATTGCTCGAACTGCTCCAAGACCGCCAGCGAGCCAAGCAGGCGAGTGTTGTTCTGCCATGACCATCGCTCCGGCGTCACTGAGTTCGTAAATGTCGGCTTCTGGGTCATACGCCAGTATCCCCGCTGATGCCTGCTGGTCGAGTAATTCTCGGGTAAGTCGTGGATGCGTGCCTGCGGCCTCCGCTAATGCGTCGGCGCTCATTCCTCCGCTTCCCGCTAGATGCCCAAACAGACCCAACTTGTGAGCCAGATCGCTGCATATAACGGTGGCTGCACCCACCATGTGCCCCAACACGCTCCCTGCGTACGCCTGAACAGCTTCCATATCTATTTCTTCTGACATCACTAATTCCCTCCACCATTCGATCTTCGACCAGTTGAATACGTTGACCCGACAATTTCAACTCAAATATTTCCTGGGTTCCAGCGCAACTCGTCCAGTGCCTCAACGAATTTAATACAACCTCAGTCACTGGGTTAACACTCACCGCGTTTTCGGACTCCGGGGACGCCGCCTAGCGTCGTTGTCCAATCCACAAACGGAGAGAACAATGTTGAACGACTTGGCCACCCTCGCTCAAATAGTAGAAGGAGCCCTTTTGCCCCTCTCGCTGATTTATCTCGCTAGAGAGGCCCAACTAAACGTAAAGCTCACCAAAGCGCAGTTCAGTCACACGCTTACCGACCGTCTATATGAGCGATATCTTTCTTCGACCCAGAATCAAGAATTCGTCGGATTCTTGGCGAAGGATTTCTCCTCAGAGGAACTGACGAACGAGGACCAGTGGCGAATCACACTCTGGACGAATGCGATGCTGGTCGATCTTTTCGACACCTACGAACAGCACCGAAGCGGTCTGGCAACCCAAGAACAACTCGACATGAGACTCAATCTGCTCAAGTTGGGTCTGATGCAAAGTCGAGGAGCGAAAGCGGCATGGTCGTTGTGGAAACCATCGAAAGACGCGGTGTTTGTCGAATGGTTCGAGACAGAAATTTTTGATGGCGAATTTGATGACGATGCACGGGAGACCGCCACGGAACTGCATATGCGTCGATCTTGATCGTCCAGCCAGCTACCGGTTTCTGGAACTAGGTTGTGATCATGGCGACAAGCACTGGGGGGAGATCTCCGGGCCAAACAGTTCAAGAAGTGCTGCGCGAAGATGCGATAGCTCCGCCTGAAGTGCTGCTACACGAATACCCGCCCGAATTTGTCGACAACCGCGAGTTGTCTGTTGATCGCTATTTGACGCAGGAATGGCACGACCTCGAAGTAGAGCATGTCTGGCGCAAGGTGTGGCAAATGGCCTGCCGCCTCGAAGAGTTACCGGCCATCGGCGACCACGTGGTGTACGAGGTGGCGACCGAGTCGGTAATAGTCGTGAGAACAGGTGAAGAACCCCACGACATACAGGCCTACGTCAACTCATGTCTGCATCGCGGAACGCAGCTTCGCACCGAGGGAGGCAACGTCCAACGATTCAGGTGTCCTTTCCACGGTTTCACTTGGGATTTAGAAGGAGAACTAGTTCACGTTCCCAATAGTTGGGACTTTCCTGATGTGGCCCCTCAAGACTTTTGTCTCCCCACAGCGAAGATCGCTTTTTGGGGAGGCTTCGTTTTTGTCAACTTCGATGACGGTTGTGAACCATTCGATAGCTACATCGAAGTTCTTGATGACGAATTTAAAGACTTTCCTTTACAGGATCGATGGAAAGCAGCTCATGTTGAAAAGGTGATGCCATGCAATTGGAAACTTGCTCTCGAAGCGTTCATCGAGAGCTTCCACATCGGAGTGACACATCCTCAAACTGCGGCTTATGTTGCCGATGCGAACACGCAATATGACATCTTCCCCGGATCGCGTCACGTCAACAGGATGATTACTTTGGAGGGAACTCCGAGCCCGAACTTGGGTGATGTCCCAGCCGAAGAAACCATCCGCAAGATGCAGCGTGACGTTCCGTTCCATGGAGGAGAACCCATCGTTGCCCACCCGGGAGATCGAGTGCGTGACGTGCTTGCCGATCGAGCGAGGGAGAAGCTAGGGGCATCAGCCCGAGCCGACATGAGCCATCTTTCTACCTCTGAGACGCTCGACGCTATCGAGTACTTCTTATTCCCTAATCTCGTTCCATGGGGAGGGCAAGGGGTCCCGATCTGTTACCGCTTTCGACCCAACGGTAACGATCCGCACAGCTCCATCATGGAAATTATGTTGCTGTTCGCTAAGCCAGATGAAGGTGACCCTCCAACTCCCCCTCCGACAGTGAAGCTCGGTCTGGAAGATGCCTGGAGTGACGCTCCGGCTCTCGGAGGTGCTGGAATGGTTGTCGATCAGGACACAGACAACTTGATTCGCATTCAAAGAGGTCTACAGGCGAACAAGAAGGGATCGGTGACCCTAGCGGCCTATCAGGAAAGTCGGATCCGTCACTTTCATGAAACCCTCGAGCATTATCTCGACCTTCACCGCTAACTTCTCACCTATGAGCGACCCCGAGGCAATCAGAAAACTGGTTCACAACTATTGCGACCGGGTGTGCAACAACGACCAGCCAGCTTGGCTCGACCTGTGGACAGACGATGCAGTGTGGGATATCGGTCGCGGCCCGGTTGCGGGGCGAGAAGCAATCAGTGTGGCGATGGCCACTGCCATGGATCTGTTCGAGTCAGTCATTCAACTTGCCTTCAACGGGACAGCCAGCACTGACGAGGAAACTGGCGAAGGTCGCTGGTACTTCAGCGAGTTTGCCAAGGCAAAGTCAGGTAAGACCCTGTTTTATCTGGGCTATTACGATGACACTTACGCCCGTGCCGGTGGCGAATGGAGGTTCGCCAGTCGGACGCTGACTTGGCTGTATCAAGGTCCTCCAGATCTCAGCGGTGCGTTCGGTCCACCGGCCGGCTACACCAAGTAGAGAGCAACAAAATGCGAAGCCTGTATCTCGTCGGTGCTACGACTATGGCTGGGGTTTCGTCAGTATTCGCGTTACTTGCAGAAATTCACAACACTTACGGCATACCTGAACGCGATTTGGGCTGGATCGCAGGATCAGCTTTCGTCGGCGCGTTAGTGACACAGTTGTGGTTGTCGCGATATGCCGATCGTGGACATGGCGGTCTGTTGATGCGCTTAGGCGTCATTGCTTCTGCCGTGGGACTCCTCTGGTTCGCTGCAGCAGATCAGCTTTGGCAATTTGTGTTGGCTCGCTCCGTGCTGGGCGCGGGAGTCGGCGTAATCGTTCCAGCTGCGCGAAGGTTCATAATCGTGACAGCGGGAGCAGATCAAGGTCGTCAACTCGGAGCTTTCTACGGCGCGTATATCGCTGGTTTCGTCATCGGTCCCCCTATCGCTGGGGCACTCACAGTCGCTTTCGATCTTCGCGTGCCGTTCCTGATGCTGGGAGTGGTGACGGGTCTCACCTACTTCTCTGTCCGACGTCTGGAAATTCCTGCCGCCGACGTCGAAGTTCGCTCTTCGAAAGGAGTGCTGAGACGGCTCGTTCGAAGTCGCGAAATGATCGCTGCTTTACTGGTCGTGGTTTCCTTCCGTTACTCAGTCGGTGTATTCGAACCCTTGTGGGCGCCACACATGGACAACCTGGGCGCCTCAACAATGGTTGTCACACTTTCTTTGTCTGCGTTTGCTTTGCCGATGTTGGTGCTTGCGCGTTGGGCTGGTGGGCTATCGGACCGATACAGCCCACGGCTAACTTCATTGCTATCGGCTCTTGCCACAGTGCCAATGATGGCTTCCTACGGATGGATCACCGCTGTACCGGTGTTGTTCATTGCGATGTTGCCGCACGGAATCATGGAAGTAATCCAGTCTCCTGGGTCACAGGCAGCGGTCGCAGACGCCGCTCCAGTTGATGACGCGGCGTCGGCTCAAGGACTCGGCGAAGCCATGGGTTCGGCGGCATCAATGGTCGGGGCTCTCTCTGCAGCTCCTATCTACGCGTGGCTGGGTCCCGGCCCAGCATTCTCAATCGCCGCATTGGCTATGGGAGGGTTTCTCGGACTCAGTTGGCTTCTTGATCCCCCACCTTTGGAAAAACAGCGATGATTGCCGGCTACTGCTGGCCCCAGTCGGTGTTACCAGGCGAAGCGGTATCCCTTGCGGTGAGCGCCGATCATTCCCTTTGTGATGTCCAAGTAGTCAGGATCGGATCAGACGAGATAGCAGTCGGTGCTTGGGAACAGGTGCCTGTCACCGAACAGCCCGTGCCCGTCGACGCAGCCAAGGACGGTTGTGGCTGGCAAGAAACGCTCAACATTGAGGTCGCCGAATCTTGGACCTCAGGTTTTTATCTCGTTCGACTCACATGCAGCGACGGAGAAAACGCTGAAGCATTCTTCGTTGTCAAGGCATCCGAACCGAGAGACACGCTGCTCGTTCTCTCGACTTCGACATGGGCTGCCTACAACGATTGGGGCGGACCCAGCTATTACACAGGCGGAAATCATTCATCGCTAATGAGGCCTTTACCGAAAGGGTTCCTGGAAAAACCTGACCCTCACCGTTACCGAGTGGCTCGCATAGACGAACTTTCTGATGACGAACGCCGCGATCATTTCTCTGAGTTTTCGATCTGGTCCTGCGCTGCGGGCTTCGCTAACTGGGAATTGTTGTTCGTACGCTGGGCCGAAAGGCAAGGCATAGAACTGGATTATGCGACCAGTCTCGATCTTCATAGCGACCCGCACCTGCTCAGCCCCTATTCCTCATACCTAAGTGTCGGTCATGACGAGTACTGGTCAGCAGAAATGCGTAATCACCTCGAAGACTGGACTGACAAGGGAGGGTTCGCGGCGTTCTTTTCGGGCAACACCGCATTTTGGCAAGTGCGATTTGAGGAGCCCGATCACACCATGGTGGGTTTCAAACAACAGTTCATTGATGATCCAGTGGTGGGCACCGCCGAGGAGCAATTGGTCACGACAATGTGGAGCGATCCGTTAACCGAACGCCCGGAGTCGCTGATGACTGGCGTTAGTTTCACCCGCGGCGGGTACGCCCATTGCCGCAACGCTCCAACCGGCTCAGGTGGTTACACGGTCTGGCAACCGAACCATTGGGCCTTTGGGGAAGTTGACCTTCTGGCTGGCGACATAATCGGCGCGAACCCCGTGGTCGTCGGCTACGAATGCGACGGCTGCGAATTAGTCTTGAAAAACGGGATACCTGTGGCGGCCGAATCCCCCGCCACTCCCCTCGGTTTTGAAGTGCTCGCTACTGCTCCCGCTCGTTTGTGGGCCACTGAAGATTTACCCCCCCAACTCCATAACAGCTACGTAGGGGAACTGAACTGGGTTGCTGAACGCCTAGGTGGAGGCGACACCGAGGAGAACAGGGATCGCTTTGCGCTTGGGTACGCCGTCATTGGGTCGTTCCGACGCAACAAAGGCACTGTTTTTACTGTTGGGTGCACCGATTGGGCATACGGACTCGGGGACCCAGTTATTGACCAGATCACACTGAACGTGATCAACCACATACCGGCCTGAGGACGAAACGGTCCTGATTCGTTCAATCGGTTATGAGGGCTGAATTGCTTGCTTTCTCTCGCGGTGAACGGTCAAGAACGAACTCGGGCGGACGAAGGTCGTTGACTTCGGTGACACCTTCAGGGTCGCTGAAATAACCGAGCGCGTAGGTACCCATGGTGTACCCAAGCATTTCCTGTAAATCGGGGTCAAGGTTCTTGGCAACACTGGGTGGACATGACAGATACTGGTTCTCTTCAGTACGCAACCATCCAAGGCAGTAAGTGATATTGATACCGGTCCTGTCCGAATCGGAAAGATTTTGACCGCCGCCGTGGATTACCGACCCCGAATACAGCAACACGGATCCCGCCTTCATCACCGCTTGAATCGTCTCTTCGTCTGTAGCTCGCCGTTCGGTGGGCCATTTAACAGATCCAGGTACCACTCGCGTAGCCCCGTTTTCTTCGGTGAAATCGGTTAGAGCCCAAATGGTGTTGAATTGTGGCTCAATTTCGGGTGGCACGTACCCACCCCAGGCAAGCCGGTCCCGGTGGCGAGGCTGAACGCCCTGCCCCGGTTGGATGTTGATGACCTGGGTGAGATGTAGTTGGATCTTGTCGGTGTACGGCCCAAGAAACTGCTGGGCGAGGCCGGTGATCGTGGGGTGCATCACAAGTTCTCGGGATGCCTCGCTTCGAGCTACCAACGCGCCTGTTCGCCCCGTGAGCCTTCCCGTAAAGTCATCGCGTCCAGTCGGTGTGGCTTCAATAAACGGCTGCAATTCTTCGCTGACTCGCGACTTGAGATTTTCACCCATAGCGTCGACGAGTACACAGGCACCGTCCTCGCGAAGAGCGCCCAGGATCTCTTCATCCTCCGCGTCGGCATCAAAGTACGCAAGTTCAAGCATGAGTCCAGCCTAGGGCAGCTACAAGCGCACCTTCTCGCAAACGATGTCCTTCACTGATAAGGCTGTCAGTCCTTTAGTGACGGCGGGAAGTCATTTTCTGAAAGTGGGTCGCACCGTTCATTGACGGCACCCGTCCCTCACCAGGACCCATATCGGCCATCACGGTGAATTCGGCTGGAACCCGAAAATCGAAGCTTTGTTCCCCCGGGAGGTCACATGCCTCACTATCACACGCCTGCCACCGAACCCGTCCGGTGATCGAAACCCATCGCCCTTCTTCGTCCTTTGTCATAGCGCGTCCATTTTGAGCGACCGGCAAGCGCAACACGACATCCCCTTCGTACACCTCGAGAGTGTGACCATCTCCGGTCAACGTCATCGACTGGGTTGCCGGTGCTACTGCCGTGTAGGCAACGATCCCCTCTAGGTCAGGGTCTAATTCGATCGACGCTGCCACTAACCCTTGCGGGACCGGTTCCTCATATAGATGCATGCCTTCAGGTACCGAGAAGCGAGCGACGATTTGCCTTGAGATACCGACCGGAAGACTGTTTCCCTCCAATTCGACTTCGACGGTGACCTCTGCGTCTGAACCAGAACGTTCTTGCAGGGCTACCTCCTCTCCCCTCAGCGCCGCCAAAAGCTGTTCGGGGCCTGGGCGAACTGTGAAGTTGTTTTCAAAGAACTTTTCGATGACGATGCCGTCACTGTCTGTGACGTACACGCCCGGATAAGGAATCCCGTACCAAGGATGATCATCTTCGGCAATGGTGGTATTGAGAATCCCAAAGGAACGAATCACGTCACTGTTGGGATCCGACAGCATCACAAAAGTGGCGCCGTGCGCCTTCTTATAGTCAGCGAGAGCATCGACCTCGTCGTAAGTCACGACATAGACTTTCGCTCCAGCCGCTTCGAAACCCGACATTCCTTTTTCCAGCTCGACCAGCTGGGTTCGACACGGCGGTCACCAGACCACCGATCTCGAAAAAACGAGAACCGCTGGCTGACCGTCGCGATCCGCGTGGAGATCAACACTGCGGCCATCCGAAGCCGAGGCGACGATATCGGGGAGGCGGTCACCGATTGCTGGGCCTGTCGGAAATTCACCTAATGGGTTCGATCGTGGCCCAAACCCTGCGGGTAACGGGGCAATATAGCCCTCAGCGTCTTCATACTGGTTGGGGCCGAGTTCCTCGCCCCGTTTGTCGCGTTCGATTTGCATGGAGGAGAACTTAGCCCCGAGGGAACGACTACCGTCCAAATATCGCAACAGGACGAGGAGAACACAGTGCCTCAATCACTTCGATTCGGCGTCATGTACGACTGTCGTCACGTACCCGGCGGAGACACGTCAATGACGGACGTCTATTCCGCGACCATCGAACAATCCGTTCTCGCCGACGAACTTGGGTTCGATCATGTTTGGTTCAGCGAACATCACTTTCTAGAAGATGGCTATCTGCCTGCTTTCCAACCCTTGGCAGGGGCCATCGCAGCGCGAACCAAAAACATTCGCATATCGAACGACATCGCTTTGCTTCCTCTGTACCACCCGGTCCGACTCGCTGAGGAGTTAGCGGTCCTCGACCACATCTCCAATGGTCGGATGGAGTTCGGAATTGGCATGGGCTATGTACCAAAAGAATTTGAAGCCTTCGGTATTCCGCTACCTAACAGGGTGTCGATGACTGACGAGGCGATCGATATTCTTCGCCTCGCTTGGAGCGACGAACCTTTTAGCTTCAGCGGCAAACGTTACGAACTATCGGACATCAACGTGTACCCAAAGCCTGTGCAATCAGGCGGACCACCGTTGTGGATAGCAGCGATGAAAGAGGCCGGAGCGTTGCGCGCCGCACGTTTTGGCACGAACCTACTTCCGCAGGGCCGAAGAGACGAAGTGCTAGATCCCTGGCGAGACGCAGTTCGAGCTGACGGTCGAGACCCCAACGATTATCGCGTTGGCATCGTTCGCTCCGTGTACGTCACCGATGATCGCGACCGAGACTGGCCGATCATTCGGGAGGCAGAACGATTCCGAATGGGCGTGTACGGAACCTTCATGGCTGAAACACCCGACGAATACGGATGGGGAAGCGACGATGGAATCCCTCAAACGGTGATCGTCGGCAATGCCGAAGAGGTCGTTAAAGAGTTGAGAGAATTCATTGACCTGTACGGCATTACTGACATCACAACGTCAGGTTTGCCTCCGGGAATAGACCCGGAATTCATGGGAACCAATCTTGAGCGACTCGCCGCAGACGTGATCCCACACCTCGTCTAGGCGGCTGCGCTCAATCGAATATGTAGGGGTCGAGAGTTTCCTGGGCTCGGATGCGGAACTTATGCCAATTGCCGCCCCCGTAGTAGGCGAGGCTTCCTGGTTCAGCGTCTCCGTGTCCGTTGTAGTAAGAGAGACAATCGCGAAGGGGAGCTGTCGCTGTGTCGGCCTCGCGGCAGTGGTCGGCATAATCAATTTCTGCTCGTTCGGTGATGTCAACGATTTCATGACCGTCGTCTCGCATTTTGGACAGCATCCAAACGATGTAATCCGCATGGGTTTCGATGGCATCGGTGAAGTTGAAGCTTCCTCCTCCACCTTGAGGTCCAGTGACAACGAAAAGGTTTGGGAATCCGTTGCTATGTATGCCTAGGAACGTTTTGGTTCCCTCGGTTTGCCACTTGTCTCTCATGGTTTGGCCACCACGGCCGGTGATCATGTTGAACGTTGAGGTTGCCATCCACTGAAACCCGGTCGCGTATATCAAGACATCAAGTGGGTATTCGGTGTCGTCGTGCACCACACCTCTCTCATTGATACTGGTGACGCCCATCGGTGCAGTATCGACGAGGTGGACATGCGGCAAGTTGAACGTGGGTAGGTATTCGTCGTGGAAGGTGGGTCGTTTACAGCCGTAGGGGTAGAACGGTTTTAGAGCTGCGGCTGTCTCGGGATCTTCGACTATGGCATCTACTCGCGCTCGTATCTGCTCCATGATGCGAAAGTTTGACTGCAGTTGTTTTTCAACCAGCTCTTCGCGGGTGAGCTTTGATTGATGTTGTTTCCGTTCTTTGAAATCATCAACTTTGCCAGCCAAGTAATCGTCGTTGGCTTTGATTGCCGTTCGTCCTTCTGAGATTCGCGAAAATCTTTTTCTCCGCGCGAGAGCCCATCCAGGTTCGACTTTCCAAGAGTCAATTTCCTCAGATGATGTGGCCCTCTGATCACGCACGTCGATTGAAGACGGTGTCCGCTGGAAGACGTAGAGATCACCAACAATTTTTGCTAGCTCGGGGATGGCTTGAACCGCCGTCGCTCCAGTTCCGATGATTCCTACGGTTTTTCCTTCAAGATCAACGTCATAACGCCAACGCGAGGTGTGAAACGAATCACCTTCGAAACTTTCCATGCCTCCGATGCGCGCCAATTTGGGGGTGGTGAGAATGCCGTTCGCCAAAATGACGTATCGCGCTTGCATTGTGTCATCGCGATCAGTGTGCACGGTCCAACGGCCAGTTGTTTCGTTCCAGTCGGTTCGTTCCACCGTCGTGTGGAAGAGACATTTGTCGTAGAAACCGAACTTCGTTGCCATCGCCTGGCAATATTCGAGGATTTCAAAACCCGACGCGAATTTCATCGTTGGGAAATAATCCATTTCGTCGAGAAGAGGTAGATAACTGTACGATTCCACGTCGCACGCGATGCCCGGATACCGGTTCCAGTACCAGGTGCCACCTACGTCGCCGCCCTTCTCACAGAATCTGACGTCGGTGAACCCAGCTTCTTTGAGTCGGTACCACAGCAGCAGCCCGGCGAAGCCTGCGCCTACGACCAGGATTTCGCACTGATCGGTTAGAGGTTCGCGTTCAACAGGGGGCTCTGAGTAGTGGTCTTCGAGGTATTTGGAGAACTCGCCCTCCATTGACATGTAGTCAGCCGCGCCTCGTCGCTGCTCCTTAAATTCGCGGTACTTGGCTTGCTCTACGGCGTCGAACTTGGCTCCAACTGGGGCGTCGGGCAGTGTCTTGAGAGCTAGGTCAGGGTTTATTCCATAGCCTTGGCCGCGAATTTTTTCGCTGGCCTTGGCTGCACGGGTGTCGAATATTTTCAAACCTGTATCGGGGTCGATGGTGATGGCCATGCTTTCCTCCTGCTGGCACAGTCGCGATGTTAGGCATGACAAACCGACCGGTGCCGTATCCCCACGAAGACAATTTCGCTTCAGCGATAATGTATTCACCGAAGACTGGCCTGCTACAGGGACCTAAGTCCCGTTGGCTACTGCGTTGGTAGCCTCGTGTTCGTGGCAGCCCGCACCTGGATAGCCGTTGCGTTAGCGGCTGCGAGCGCAGGAGTCGCTCAAGGTTTTGGTCGGTTCACCCTCGGCGTGGTGTTGCCGGCTGTTCGGTCTGATTTGGGTTTGTCGAATACCATCGCCGGCTCCTTGGCAACCGCCAATGTTGGTGCTTACCTCGTCGGAACCCTCGCGGTGGCCATTATGTCTTCGCGTTTGCGTCTGATGGCGATCATGCGGGTCGGTCTCGTGGTCAGTGTGGGTGGGCTGGTGCTAGCTGCGGTAGCTTCCAACGTCGTCGTGCTTGGAGCGGCGATGTTTATGTCCGGGTTCGGTGGGGCTTGCGTGTGGATTCCAACCCCGGTAATCGCTACGGACGCGTTCCCTCCTGAAAAGCGCGGTCTCGTAATCGCGGTGCTCTCGTCAGGCATGGGGTTGAGCATCGTGTTCACCAGTCAGTTAGCTGCCTGGGTTCGTCAAGTCTCGGGTAGCGAGGGGTGGCGAACCGTGTATCTGATTCAGGCCGCGATTGGACTTGTTGTCGCGCTTGCGACGATCGCTGTGGTGCGACACTCCAAAGGAACGGTGTCTTCCAAAGGTGGTATCGGAGGGTTCGACGCCTTGCGTCGTGTCGCTGGTTGGAAACCTGTGACGGTGATGTACACCACGTTCGGGTTCATGTACTTGCTGGTTCTCGCATTCTTGACCAGTCGTTTGGAAGACGACAGTGGATGGAGTTCCGGCAATGCGTCGTTGGCATTCACTTTGGTGGGTTTTGCAATGGTGTTCGGTGGCCCGATCATGGCGAAAGCCATCCAGGTTTTTGGGATGAGAGCGAGCCTCGCCAGTGCGTTCGCTCTGTGGAGTTTGGTGGTACTCGCAATTCTGCCCGGCTGGTTCTTCTCCACGCTGGTTTCGGCGACGTTCTTGGGAATAATTTTCGCGTCGATCCCAGTAACCCTGACGATGTACTTCGTTCAAAACGCCTCGCCGGAGGACTACGGTCCGGGCTTCAGTGCAGCGACACTAGCTTTTGGGGTCGCTCAAATGATCTCTCCGCAAGTCGGTGGGGCGGTGGCAGATTGGACGTCTTCGTTTACTTGGGTCCTTCTTCTCTCAGCCGGATGCGCCATCATCGGAATATTTGGTGCGCTACGCCTTCCAAGAGCTGGAGCCGATCGTTCCACGCCCCGTTCTTTGCCTCCAATGCGTTCACCTCTCGTACCTTCCTCGGTGTTCTCAGTGCGACCTAATTAAGCCCATCCTTTGATGGCTGATTCGGCCTAGATTCGTCATATGAGCGATTCTTTGTCTGAGTCTGGTTTCGATCTTGACCATGTCGATCGTCTTCTCACCACAACGCGAGCTGTTCGCAAACGTTTGGATCTTGAACGCGACGTCAGCGACGAACTGATTTTCGAATGCATTGACCTAGCTGAGCAGGCACCAACTGGCGGCAACGACGCCAGTCGACGGTGGCTGGTAATTCGTGACCAAGACACCAAGAACGAACTGGGGCGCTTGTACGCCGAAGTTGGAACGCTTTTCATTAATGCTCGAGGGCGTCTTGACGGAACAGGTCACCCCAAAGAGCGCGTGGTGAGTTCAAGCGCTTTTCTCGTCGAAAACTTTGCCAGATCGCCGGTCCTTGTGATGTGCGCAATCTGGGGAATTCATGACGACAGCGGACGTCCTGGGCTATTTGATAGCGCAATCCCGTCGGCGTGGAGTTTCAACCTGGCTTTGCGTTCGCGCGGGTTGGGGACCGCATACGCGACGATGCTCAACAACAAATCAGAAGAGGTAGC
>DASCSY010000024.1:0-20978 GCA_034399415.1 Acidimicrobiales bacterium | reverse complement strand
TGGTTGACATCGGGTTTGTTGGTTTCGATGCTGAAGGTTTTGTTGATGTTGGGTCGCTTGTTCATGGCGTTTGGTTCCTTGTTTTTGGCTTGGAACCAGCTTGAAGAATTTGCGACTAGCGGCCTATGGGCCACGTGCGTGTTTGCGACACCCGCATCTGCACTAGGCCTGTGTGCGTGTTCGGCTGATGCGGTTGAGTGATGAACGTTTGTGTGTCTCTTATTGGTGCGCTGCGCCACCCGCAGACGGACTAAACGTCAGACGGTTTCGTTGTTCGCGTGTTGAGTTCGGTGCGTAGGAAACGGCGTATTCGATATGTGACAGGTGTCGAGGTTGGTTGCGGGGTCGCTAGCTACGGTGCAATATCGGACCCTGGGGACGCGTCAGGAGCGAAATTGGGTCAGTTTTCGCGTGCGACGAGGTGTCCCGGTCCTGCTTCGATGAGTTCAACGAGTTCGGGTCCCTGTCCACGTGCCCATACTGGGCTGGGGATTTCGTCGGTGAGGAGTGGTCGGGTTCGTCGCTGGTGGGGGTCGGCGATGGGTACCGCGTCGAGTAGGCGACGGGTGTAAGAGTGGGTCGGGTTTTCGAAAATTGCTCGGCGGGGGCCGAGTTCGACGACTTGGCCGAGGTACATCACAGCTACGCGGTGGGCGATGCGTTCCACGACTGCTAGATCGTGGCTGATGAAAAGGTACGACAACCCCAGCTCCTGCTGAAGGTTCAACATCAGGTTCATAACCTGAGCTTGGACGGAAACGTCCAGCGCGGAGACTGCCTCATCGGCGATAACCAATTCAGGATTTAGGGCGAGGGCCCGGGCGATACAGACCCGCTGACGCTGACCACCCGAGAATTGGTGAGGGAAGTTTCGAAGCATTGAGCGATCGAGACCAACGAGTTCAAAGAGCGTGCCCGCGCGTTCTTCTGCTTCTTCGCCGGTGGCAATACCGTGGACTCTGAGTGGTTCAGCGACTGCGGTCCCAACTCGGACTCGCGGGTCGAGGCTGGCAAACGGGTCCTGGAAGACGATCTGCATGGTCTTGCGATGTGGCCGAAGTTCACGTGGCCCAAGATGGGTGATGTCGAGGCCCTTGAGAATGACGCGCCCTTCGTCGGGGTCGTGGAGTCGGATTATGAGATTCGCGAGCGTTGATTTCCCGCAGCCGCTTTCACCAACTACGGCCAGCGTCTCGCCGTGGTCGATGTCGAGCGAGACTTTCGTAACGGCATGCACTTGCGCGTGTCGGTCGGCAGGGAATCTTTTCGACACGTTTTCTACGCGAACCAGTGGCTCGATGTCAGTCACTGAAGGGTCCCCGCTAGCTGAAATGCTTCAGGGTCATCCCTGCCCGCCATACTGCCCAATCGCGGTACGGCACTCAAAAGGCCCTGTGTGTAGGGCTCTTTTGCCGAATGGAAGATCTGGTCGACCGATCCTTGTTCGACAACCCTTGACTGGTTCATCACGACTACGCGATCGGCGACCTCAGCGATCACGCCCATATCATGGGTGATGAGCATTACAGCGGTACCAGTTTCAACTTGGAGCTGCTTTATGAGGCCGAGAATTTGAGCTTGGATGGTCACGTCGAGGGCAGTGGTCGGCTCGTCGGCGATCAGCAGCCTTGGTCCGCAACATAGAGCGATGGCGATCATCACCCGCTGTCGCATGCCGCCTGACATCTCGTGCGGATATTGACCAATCCGCTTATCGGCTTCAGGAATTCGTACCAGGTCGAACATCTCGCGGGCACGAGACATGGCTTCCTTACGGCTCAGCCCCTCATGTATTCGCAACGCTTCGGCGATCTGTTCACCTACCGGGTACACCGGGTTCAAGCTCGTGAGCGGCTCCTGGAAGACCATCGCGATCTGGTTGCCGCGAATGCTGCGCATGGTGGCCTCATGCTGGGTTAACAGATTGAGGGTTGAACCATCCGGCATCGTGAAGTCGACTTGACCACGGCTGATCTTCGCTCGAGTGCCCATCTCAATTAGGCGCATGATGGACAGGGCTGTTACCGATTTCCCAGAACCCGACTCCCCCACAATTCCAAGGGTCTCACCCGGTTCGATGTTGAAAGTCACAGAATCAACAGCGGTGAGATCGTCGAAGGTTACGGTCAAATCGTTCACCTTAAGGAGAGACATCAACGCCCTCGAAGTTTCGGGTTAAAGGCGTCTTGGAGGCCATCACCAATTAGAGCGATACTGAGCCCGGTGGCGACGATAGCGATACCAGGAAAGGCCACTGTCCACCAAGCAGTGAGGGTGTAACCCCTGTTCTTCCCCATTATCGATCCCCAACTCACTGTGTTGATGTCCACCATCCCTAGAAAGGCCAGACCGGCGTGGAAGAGCACTGCGATAACAACGAGAAGAGTTGCAGCTACCAGAAGGGGGGGCATGGCGTTGGGGAGAATGGTGCGAGTCATTATTCGTAGGTCGCTGGAGCCAACGGCTCGAGATGCCTTTACGAACTCCATTTCACGTAACCGCAAGAACTCGGCCCTTGTGAGACGCGCCGGCAACGCCCACAGTGTGATGCCAATGGCAAGTGTTTCTTTCCACGTTCCGGGTCCCATCAAATAGATGAGAACTAAAGAGAAGAGCAGGGATGGCATCGCCTGGAAGATTTCAGTGAAGCGCATCAGTAATGCGTCTACCCAGCCGCCGAAGTAACCGGCCAAGCTCCCCACCACTAAACCGAGGCCCATAGACATCGCCCCAGCGACCGCGGCGACGAACAATGTGGTTCGGCCTCCGGTGATGACACCCGCGAGTATGTCCCGCCCGAGATAGTCGGTGCCTAACAACGGGCCCGCGTCGTCGCCGGGACCTAGGAACGGTCCAGCGGCCATCTTGTGAGCCTCTGTCCCATATAAACCTGGTCCGAAAATGGTGACAAGCACAATGAGGATGAATACGACCGATCCCACCACCGCTGGCTTGTTCCTTAGAAACATGCGGAAGGCGCCGCGGCCACCGGTTTCGACTGAAGATTCAATAGCGATGCCCAGATCAGTCATCGGGTGCCCCCTACACGAATTCGGGGGTCAATGAGTCGATAAACCAGGTCTGTTAGCAGGTTGGCCAGAATGACCATGGCTGCCGAGAAAATCACGATGCCGACAACCATGGGGCTGTCTCGTCGGAAGATTGAAGTAATCATCAGTTGGCCGATCCCTGGCCATGCGAACACAAATTCGACAAGCAAAGCTCCTGAGAGCAGGTTTCCTATTTGAAGGCCGGCAGCGGTAACTACCGGGATTATCCCGTTGCGTAGGGCGTGTTTGTATACCACGACGCGCTCGTGGGCTCCCTTGGCTCGAGCAGTTCGAATGTAATCGGACTCCAACACCTCGAGCATGGAGGCTCTGGCCAGACGCGAGTAGATAGCCAAGTAGATGATGCCAAGGCTGATTGCCGGCAAGATGAGATGCTGCAACGTGTCAATGGTTTCGCCTAACCAGTTGCCTTCGTAGCGAACATCTTCAATGCCACCTACCGGGAGCACTCCCCAATTCGCCGCGAAAACGACAATAAACATAAGGGCTAACCAAAATACCGGTGTGGCAAAACCGACGAGGCTCATAACCGTTACGCCATGAGAAGCAGGGCTTTCCGGTCGTCGGGCGGTAAAAACTCCGAGAGCTACCCCAATCACCACCGCGAAAAGCAGAGCAGCACCGGCCAATAGCGCCGTCGCAAGGAGCCGTTCCAGGATCAAGCCGAGAACTGGCTCACCGAAATACGTGGACTCACCTAGATCCAACTGGGCCACGTTTCCTATATAGGTGACGAGCTGCACAAGCAGTGGCTGATCTAACCCATACTCTGCTCGTATCCTGGCCAGGAATTCAGCGTCACCGACCCCTTGTTCTCCAGCGAGGTACAGCGCAGCGTCGCCCGGAGCGATCTGAATCAGGAGAAATACCACAATCACCACTGCCAGTAGCAGTCCAATTGCTTGTCCTAACCTGATCCCGATGCTCCGGGCGAGGGCTGTCACGCTCGTCTTTCTTTGGTTTATTTACCGATTGTTAGACCGGTTCCTACTTATCAAGCCAGACGTTTTCAAAGCCTGAAAGTGGTCCCCAAGCTCCGTCCGGCTGATTCCTTACGTACAACTGGTTGGCTCCGAAGATCGGCAACGCGTTGATGCCGTAGAACGGCAACTCAATCGCTGTGATCACCTGGAACTCGTCGTACAGCGCTTTTCGCTTCGCAACGTCTGGTTCTGCCGCCGCGGCGTAAAGCAACTCGTCAACCTTCTCATTGCAGTAGGCCGAGTTGTTGACAAACACGCCAGGTCTGATGTTGGCGCATACGTAAGCGCGCTGGACGCCAATGACCGGGTCACCCCAGTTGAAGTAAGCGTTCATGGTCATGTGCCAGGCATCAGGTCCCCCGAAGAAGATCCCTGCCCACGATGGCAGATCGGCCGCCTGCACGACCTCCACGTTGACGCCAACCTCAGCAAGCGCCAAAGAGATGTATTCAGCGACGTTGCGCTGCTGCTCGTTGGGACCCGGAATGTAGTTGATCCTCAAATCCAGACCATCCGCATAGCCGGCCTCGGCCAGCAACGAACGTGCCTTGTCCAGATCAACGTCGTAGCGCTCAACGTTTTCGTTGTAGAACGGACTCGACGGATGGATACCACCCAGTAGTTCCATGGTTTGGCCCTGGTGCAAGGTGTTGATCACGTACTCGCGGTCAATCGTGTAGGCGATGGCTTGCCGCACGCGAAGGTCGCTCATGATCGAGTTGGCCATGTTGAACTGCAAGTGGTTCAACGAGCCGACGCCTCCCAGAAGGTCGGGAATAGCGACCAGATCGGGGTTTTTGCTGACCTTTTCGGCGTTGATAACGCTCGCGTACCCACCTGAATCATATTCGCCGCTTTCAAGGCCCAGCATCGTTGCGTCTTCGTCGGGGACGATCACGTAGATGATGCTGTCTAGGTAGGGACGATCAGGGATAAAGAAGTCCTCGTAACGCTCAAGCACGATCTTTCGTGTGTTCTCGTACTCGGTTAGGCGGAATGGACCTGAGCCAATTGCGCCCGCCCCATTGTTCGGGTGACCCTTCATCTCGTTAATGGGGGTGCCGTCATCCATGATGTGTTTCGGCATGATCGGCATCATCACATCGGACGTGGCAATCCATAGCGCCGGGTGCGGGGTAGCAAGATGCAGCACCACTGTGTGTTTATCAGGCGTGTCGATTGACTCGAGCGGACCCCACATGCCGGTGAATGGATGATTTGCCTGGATCACTTCGATCGAGAACTTCACGTCGGCTGATGTGATCGAGTAACCATCATGGAAGGTTGCGCCCTTTACCAGGTGGAACGTGATGGTCAAACTGTCGTCGGAAACCTCCCAGGACTCAGCCAGATATGGCTGGGGTTCCCAGTTGCTATCTAGATGCGTTAACGAAGCAAAGATTTTCGAACTGGGCTGTGCAATCCCGATTCCAGAATTCACGCCGTGGTTGACGTTCGCGCCCACCTGAGTGGTGGCGATCACTATCGTTCCACCGTGTTTGGGTTGTGGCGGAGGCGCCGTCTCTTCGGTGGCCTCCCCTTCGGCCGCGTCTTCTTCGGCCGCGTCTTCTTCGGCCGCGTCTTCTTCGGCCGCAGGCTCATCATCGCTTGACGCCGAAGCCGAAGCAGTGCTTGAGCCGCTATCGGTGCTGTCGGAGTCACTGCTCCCGCATGCCGCTGAAAGTAATGACAGCACTGCGAGTAGCGAGAGAACCTTTATCCATCGCTTGAACATTTTGTTTTCCCCTCAAACCCCCGGTGTTGAGGGCGTATCGAGGGAAGACTAGCGCCTCAGATGAACAAACAGATCAAAACTTGGTGTTCCACCCACCGGAGGCCTCAATGGTGCGGCATTTGGGGATGACGTCCTGTCCGACGCGACCAATTTGTTCGTGGATCTCTTCGACTTCACCTGATGGACAATCCATTTTCGCGACCACTAGGGAGTAACCCGCTCGTGCAAATGTTTCGAGGTCTTCTAATACCTGTTCTGCGGTGCCGGTACAGATTTTCCTTGGTGTTTGGCGTGCGAGGGCGTCTTTCTGGTCGGTGATCCTCATCGTTGTGGCGGCCATCATTATGAAACTGGAAAAGGGTCGCCCTGCTAGTTCCAGTTCAGTTTTGATTATCGCCTGCAGGTCGGAATGGCGGTTCGGATCCGCGAACGGGTCTAGAAACACGGGGTAGAATCCGTCGCAGTGCGCAGCCGCTCGACGCGCTCCCAGCGGGGATACGCCGCCGTAGATGATGGGTGGCCGAGGTTCTTGTAAGGGCTTGGGGTCCATGGAAACGTCATTAATCGTGTAGTAGTCGCCGTCAAACGAAACAAAGTCATCTAGCCAGCTTCGTTTGTAAATTTCGATGCACTCGACTGTTCGTTTGCCGCGCTCGGCGAAGTCGACGCCGAGCGCAGAAAATTCCTCGGCCATCCAGCCCGCTCCAACTCCGAAAAGAAGACGCCCCCCGGACAGCACATCCACGGTTGCGAATTGGCGAGCATCACTCAATGGTCCACGGTACGGCGCCACGAGAACGCTGGTTCCCAGTTTGATTGTGCTTGTAGCTGAGGCAACTGCGCCCATTACTACTGCGGCATCAAGCATTTCGTGCCTCGGTGAGTAGGAGCGGGCTCCTGTCGGGTTGGCAATATGTGCACTACTGGTTTCCGCGGGCATACAGACGTGGTCCGGGAACCAAATGGAGTGAAAGCCGCTCCGTTCAGCGCTTTGTGCTACCTCCACGGGTCGTAGCATTGCCCCTGGGATGCTACGGGTGTAGTTGTTTACGTCGTCTCGGAAACCGACGCCATGGGTATTTGCGTATAAGCCAATCTGCACAGGTCCTGCTCTTTCAAGTATTGATGCAATTATGGTCGTAATAGCCGTTTCGAGGCTTGGTCGTGAGGCAAGCTTCCGCTGGATAAAGGAGTTGTTCGATGTCTGATCTCGAAACTCGACTTTCTCGACTTGAAGATATTGAAGAAATTAAACAACTGAAGGCTAAGTATTGCCGCTTCTGCGACGAGGGCTATGACTCGGACGGGATCGCCAGTTTGTTTAGTGAAGACGGGGTCTGGGATGGAGGCCGTACCTTTGGGTTAGCTGAAGGTCGCGAGGCTATCCGGAAGCATTTCACTGGTGCAGGGAGCAGAATTTCTATAGCGCGACATCAGGTGATGAACCCAATCATTGAAGTGGATAACGACTCGGCAACCGGCCATTGGTTGTTGTTTCAGCCCTGCACTGATGCCGCTAGCGGCGGGGCTCTTTGGTTGGCCGCTACCTATACGGATAGGTATGAGAAAGTTGATGGACGTTGGCTGATCAGTCATCTCAGCATCGACGTCGCGTTTTTCACCCCCTACGAAAAAGGTTGGGCGGAACAACGATTTCTTGACGGACGCGAACCATAGGGCCGCAGCGGTCGGATATCGCTGGGCGGCTTTCGGCTTAAGTCTCGCTGCTCGCGGACCCCATGTTTAAGGCGGACCTCGACAGGCTGAAGACTCCGGCGAACGCACCCGAATTGGAATCGGGCAGTTCCTCTTTGGTCAGTGGTACCGCTATTTCACTGACCTTGGGTCCTATCTCTTGAGCTATTGGCGTCAGCGCATCGAGATCAAAGCCGTACACATCAGCCGCCACGCCGGCAAAGAGTTGTCGGCACTTTTCTTCAGGAACTTCAGCGAACGTTGAGCGAAGAGCCTCCCGTGAATACGGAGTGGTCCCCTCTTCGTGAGGAAAGTCTGATCCCCACATAATTCGGTCAACTCCAACAGCGTCGATATATTTGGCTTCTGGCCGAGGCATGAAGCTCGCACCGATGTAGCAGTTCCGTGCAAAATATTCGCTCGGGGTAAGTGATAGCGAACGGATTACCTCTGAAGCAAATAGAGGCATTGTGCGGCTAGCGCTGCTCGCTTTGATCCCCGCAACGGTGGGGTCCATTCGGCCAAGTTCGGGCAGAACCCATTGGATGCCGCGGCCTTGTTCGGTCCAGACCGCCTTCAACGCGGGGAAGCGTTCAAAAACGCCAGACAAAATGAGATGGCTAAGGGTTCGGCGAGTCCAATCGCTGAATTCGAACATCATCACTGCGCGTGCTGCGGGAAGGTCCGCCCCTACCGTTGGTGCTCCGGTGCCTGGATGTTGATGGATAGGTAGACCGAGTTCTTCACAGGCCGCCCAAATCGGATCATATTTTGGGTCGAACCAAGGTCCGACTGGGTGGTTGGCTGGGATAGCCGGTATCAACACGCCTCCTATGACGCCTGTCGATGCGGCCCATCGGATTTCCGCGACAGCAACTTCAATGTCATGAGGCATTATCTGGATGAGTCCGAGACGCTGCGTCGGAGCTTTGGAGCAGAACTCGACGAGCCAACGGTTGTGTGCTCGTAAACCAGCGGCCCGCGGAGCGAGTGACTCTTTTGTGTCGGGAAGATCCGCGAGCGTGTGAACGGTATTGAAAAATGGCGGAATGGTGTTAGGGAAAATAACCTCCGCAGCGATGCCATCGTCCTGCAATGTTTCTAATCGGTAGTCGCTGTCCCAATTTCGCGAAGCGGTGGCGTCAACAAGGTCGTCGAACGGACTCTCGTAGTTTGATGCCCATGCATCAAAGTCGTCGTGCCATTCAGATTCCAGGTAGTCCTTGTACTCGTACAGTTCCGCGCCGGCGTGAGTATCGGCAGAGATCACCAGATACCGGTCAATTGTGTCCCATTTGTCTGTCATTGTTTCCCTCCGACTGCGCCTTTATATCACAGGTCTTTTCTGACGATAGTTGCGACAACCCTCTATGAAGTCAGGTGCTTTCTGGGTTCTCTCGCGGCGTTGCGCCCCGCGATAAAGCCGTAAGTCAACGCGAGCCCGATAGTTGTGCCAGGGCCCCAGTACGCCGCGCCAGCTGGAGTTGCAACACAGTTCCCTGCTCCGTATAGACCTGCGATGGGTTGAAGATCGAACCCTAAGATTTGAGCGTCGGTGTTGATGAGTGGACCCCCATTTGTGTCCAAAACACCGGCGCCGACAATCGATGCGTAGTAAGGGCCGTTGGATGATAGGGGAGCCATGGTCTGGTTCGGAGACCCTTCGCGTTCCATCAGATTCCAAGCCAACTCCATCATTGTTGACCCTCGCTGGAAATCATGGTCGATGCCTTCTTCAGCGAAGCTGTTGAAACGATCAACTGTGCCGTGAAGGTTTTGTTCGAAGTCCTCAGAAAGACGTATGCCGCCGATGGCGTCGCCGAGCTGAGCGAGACGCTGGTCGAGTGCTTGGGAGAGAGTCCCAAAGTCTGACGCTTCGATCACATAATCGATTTGTTCGTTTGGGAGGGGTACCGGAGGGCGAAACGGAACGTTGAGTGGCGAATCGGCTACGACCTGATCCCAAATCATGAACAGCAATGTGTTCGGAAAATCGCGAGAAGAGGCGCTGTAGTGAAGATGCACTTGACCTCGGTCGTGGTACGGGGCTTTTTCGTTGACCGCTCGCCGACCAGTTCGGTCCACTTGGATCATGCTGTCTCCAAAGGGCATCCAAAGAGATGGGGGCGAAGGTGAACGGAGAGCCGGTTCAACCACGACTTGTTTCCACCAAGCGCCGCTCATTTGGCCGAAAGACGCTCCTAGCCGGTTAGCGATCCGCAAAAAATCGCCCTGTGCGTGAGGGGTGGCGCAACTCCCAAAGACTCGACCAGGAATATGTCGGCGAAGAAGTTCACCGTTCTGTCCGAAGCCACCAGAAGCAAATACAACCCCGTGTCGGGCCGCGGCCAGAACGGTTCGATGTCCGGCACGGATTTCGAGACCGACGACGTCCCCGTCTTCGTTCAAGATGGTGTCGTGGACACGATGTTCCAGTAACACGGTGACACCTTGTGTGGTTGCTCCGCGTTCAAGTTGCTGGATCATGAATCCTGATTTGGGTCGGGGCGCCAGATGTCTGCCCCGCGGGGCCCTGTTCTCGGGTAGGTGGCCCCCGTAGTCAGGGAATTGGATGTAATGATCGGTGTCGTTCACCTCAGCGACCAGGTCGAGAGCCCCGACTTCCGTCAAGGCATCGATAACGTCTGCCCCTTCGTCGTAGAAGGTTGAGAGTAAGTCGAATTCGTGTTGAGGCAGGCCTAGGGTCGGTTGTCCAGACGAGAAATATTGTGGGGCGGCCAGACGCGCTAGGTACTCCAACGCGTGATCTTTGGGGTCGGTGACACCTTGGTCGCGCATTGAACTGTTGTTAGGAACCCAAGCAGTTCCGCCCGAGAGACCAGTGGTGCCGCCGACGTGCTGGTTTCCTTCAAACAGGATTACTGACGCACCACTGAGGGTGGCACTGATCGCCGCGCTAAAGCCGGCCGCGCCACTCCCGACGACCAATACGTCTGCCTCGTAGTCGTACAGATTTTCTTCCATAGTGCTCATTTTGGTTGTGAACCGCCCACTGGGACTGAAACTGACACCCGTCCCGGGAATATGATGGCATTCCGTCTCGCGGAAAGCCGAAGAAAACATGTACTCGCACGATGAAACGAGCCGAACGCTCGACGCTGCCTACCAGCTTCACTATCACGAAGCTGGTGAAGGGCCTGCGTTGATATTGCTTCACGGATCGGGTCCCGGTGTCAATGGATGGACAAATTTCGGTGCCAACCTTGCTGTCTTTGCGGAACATTTCAGAACGATCATTCTTGATATGCCGGGCTTCGGAGGAAGTGCCAGCCCCGAGTACGACGAGCAATATCCGCAGGTGGCCGCAGACGCTGTCGCAATGTTCATGGAAGGTATCGGGTTGGACTCGGCGCACCTTCTCGGGAATTCAATGGGCGGCAACGTTGCCAGTCATGTGGCTCTCAAGTATCCGGATCGGGTGCAGCGGATGGTGATGATGGGACCAGGTGGGCTTGCCGTAAATATTTTCGGGCCGAGCCCAAATGAAGGTACCAAACGTCTCATTGAGTTTATGGGGGACCCATCGC
Source organism: Acidimicrobiales bacterium (assembly GCA_034399415.1). Classification (GTDB taxonomy): domain Bacteria; phylum Actinomycetota; class Acidimicrobiia; order Acidimicrobiales; family Poriferisodalaceae; genus UBA2110. Next base: position 9,946 of record DASCSY010000024.1, on the reverse strand, counting down.
GGGAAGGGATGATCGCGTGGGTACGAACGATGGTTTCTGATCAAGCGCTGGTTACCGACGAATTGATTGACTTGCGGATGGAGAACGCTATGAAACCGGGGGTCATGGACTCAACGCGAGCTATCTTCGGTACCTTCTTCAAATTCTCAGACCCGAACCCTTTGTGGTCCCGCGCTCACGAAATTCATCATCCGACTCTGATTACTTGGGGCCGCGACGATCGAATGCTGCCGTTTGAAGGCGCGTTATTCCCGTTCCGTCAAATGCCCAACGCCGACCTTCATGTCTTTTCAAATTGCGGGCATTGGGCTCAGATAGAACGAAAAGACGACTTTGAGCGAGTCGTCATCGATTATTTACTCAAATAGGACACTCAATATGTCTCATGGTGTAACCGAAAAAATTGCAGACCAACGAGAGTTTTTCGCAGAGCAGGCCCTCGACGCGGAAGCGCTCGGGCGGCTATCGGCAGAAACCACCGAACGTATGAAAGCCACCGGAGTGGTGAGGCTGTTGCAACCTCCAGAACATGGGGGATACGCGGCGGATCCCACCGACTTCATGGAGGCTGTGATGGCCCTAGCCGGTGCCGACCCAGCAGTTGGGTGGGTGGCCGGGGTTATTGGTGTCCATCCCTGGGAGATGGCTTTCAACGACCAACGAGTACTCACAGAGATCTGGGGGCAAGATGCCGACACATGGGTGGCGTCCCCCTATGCACCCAATGGGCTAGCTACCCCAGTTGACGGAGGCTTCGTTTTCAATGGCAAATGGGAGTTCTCTTCAGGGACCGATAGCTGCGACTGGATAGTGCTCGGTGGCTTCATCGAAGGGGAAGGGCTTGTCGATGGGATCCCTCAGATGTATCACTTCCTATTGCCACGTTCCGACTACGAAATAGTGGAAGATTCCTGGAACGTCATGGGTTTGAGAGGCACAGGAAGCAAAGACATCATTGTCAACGATGCTCTCATCCCCGACTACCGGGTACTTAACGCTACAAAGGTCTTCGATGGCACAGCTGCCATAGAAGCAGGTCGCGATGAGGCCCTCTACAGAATGCCTTGGTCAGCGATCTTCCCGGTAGCTCTCAGCGCCGCGGTTGTAGGCATTTGTGAGGGTGCCCTGGCGTGCCATTACAAATATCAGGCGACTCGCACCTCGATGATGGGGCCGATGGCCAAGAATCCCTACCTGTCGTCACGAATCGGTGAAGCTGCTTCGGAAATCCACGCCTCAAGATCGCAACTGCTCTACAACCTTTCGGATATGTATGCAATGGCCGAAAAAGGAGTCGAAATTCCCTTGGAGATGCGGATTGTAGGTAGACGTGATCAAGTACGCGCTGCCCGTCGAGCCGTTGAAGCCTTCGACGACATCTATATCCGGTCGGGCGGTGGCGCCACCCGAGATGAGAATCCGTTAGCCAAATGGTTCCGAGATGCACATACGGCAATAAACCACACCATCTTCGCGGCGGAGGATATGTATCACGCGCACGCGGCCATGATGATGGGGCAAGCACCGACAGGGTTCACTCGGTTGCTTGTGTGACCTAAAACGCCGCGTTGCCAATCCGCCGGCCAAAGTATGAAGATACGAAGGCTTCCTGGCTGGGTTAGGCCATCAGTTCCTGTTGCGAGGCGTAAAAGTCACCAATCGGGCCAAACTGGCCGTTATCTCCGAAGGTTTCTTCAGTCCACGCAACAAGTTCCTCTTCTCCCATGCCTGGATCCCACGAAGTTGCTTGTGGTTGAGAAACATGAAATGGGGTATCGCAAAAAATCTCAATCCCGTTGCCCTCAGGGTCACTGAAGTAAATAGACCAAGCATTGCCATGCGTGAGTGGCGCCAGCTTGGTGGCGCGTCCATCGGCTTCCAGGGCTTCGATTGTTCCCTTGACATCAGCGAGACTGTCCACTCGAAACGCCAGATGACCCAAGTTGTTAGAAGCGTCTGAGTCTTTGCGGATCTGAAGAAACGCGAACTGGTGATGGTGATTTGGGTCGCTTGACAAGAACGCGATATCGGGGCTGCCTTCTCCAGCAATCAAATCACGATCGTTGACCGTGAAGCCCAATACGTTCGTGTAAAAGTCAACCATGTCGTCCATGTCGGCCACGTACATGAGCGCATGCGCAAATTCGAGTGTCATAGATCCTGATACTACAAGAGTCACAGTTCCCCGAGTTGGGTGACCGGTTTTCAGCGTGAATTCAGCCGGGTTTCGGTGACCTATGAGTGACCACACACGGCACGTGCAGCAGCCTCGGCGCCCTTCACTACCAGAGGAAAGTACTCGTGTGCCGACAACTCTGGCCGAGCGTCAAGCCACCCCACGATCATCAAACTGCGGACTGCGAGAAAGGTATCGATCGACTCGATTTCCTCGTCGGTCACAGGGGACACCGAACGGTACCCCTCAACGAGAGCCTCGCGAGCGTCGGCGAACCAGGGTTCACCAACACCAGGGTGCAGAGCACAAGCCAATTCGTGGCTGAACCAGCCAAATCCGGCGTCATCAAAGTCAATGACGGTGAGGTTGTCGCCATCGACCATCAAATTTCCCAGATGCAAATCTGAGTGAATCAGCCCAAAGCGGTCAGGCCCCATGGACAACTCGGACAGTTCGTTTCGCAGGATATTTCGAGCTTCATTGAATAGCGCCCGCTGGGAAGCAGTGAGCGCCTCAACTTCCCAAAAGCGGCCCCACAATGGATCGGAACCCAGCAACCCGTCAAGATCCCAGCGTCGCCGTTGGAAACCTTCAGGCAGGTCCCAACCTGTGTGATGCTCCCGGATCTTCCCAGCTAATTTGCCGATAGTGGCGTAGTGCGTAACCACTCCTTCGTCAGCATTTGTCAGGGGCCCACCCAGCGGCGAACCCTCAACCCACTCGACCACACCAACCATCCGGCGCTCTCGATCACGGCCAGCGCCAACATCCACGGGACAATAATGGCCACCATTGAGCATCGGTAGAGCCGTCGGTACAGGTATGTCCGCCTCCGCCAACGAAGCGACCCACTGCACTTCGGACTCAAGTTCGGCCTTGCTGTTGTAACCGGGCCGATGTAGTCGCATCACTACCTGCTTGCGATCGGGGAGACCCACGCGGCATACGACGTTTTCGCTGTGAGATAACACCTCGATCGCAACGGGCTTAAGCCCCCAAGCGGGAGCAACGGCTGCCGCGGCCTGCACGAACTGCTCAGGAGTGAGCATCTGCGACGGCTGTGGTGAAAACATCGAGAAAAGCAGCTGCATCATCATGGTCGAACACCAGCGGTGGACGAATCTTCAACACGTTGCCGTACTGCCCTGCCTTACCGAGCAACATGCCGCCAGACTTCAACACCTCCACCATCTGACCTGCACCCTCAACGTCGGGTTCATTGCTACCGGGATGAACCCAATCGATGCCTATAAACAGACCCGTACCACGTACGTCTCCCATCCGCGGGTGGTCGGGCTGAAGAGTGGTGAGTGAGGCCCGTAGGCGGTCACCCACCTCTGTGACGTGATGCACCAGTCTTCGATCAGTGATCTCGTCGATGACTGCTGCTCCAGCAGCAGCTTGAAGCGGGGAGGAAGCAAAAGTGTTGAAGTATCGTTGTCGCCGCCGGAATCCACTAATCAGGTCATGACTTGCAGCCATCGCCGACAGGGGGAATCCGTTACCCATCGGCTTACCCATACACACCACGTCGGGCACGAATCCGCTTGTCTCATAGCCCCACCAAGAACCGCTTCTAGCGAAACCGGCCTGAACCTCGTCGGCAATTACGAGACCACCAGCATCACGTACTACCCCCACCGCCTCGGCGAACCAACCGGCAGGGGGATTCGGGAGACCTTCGTTGGCCAAGATAGAGCACAACATGACCCCCGCGAACCCGCCCTCGTCGTCGAACGAAGCGATCGTGGAGGTGAGTTCATCAAGATGACGCTGCAACAAGTCGATCTCGGTAAGACCTGCTTCCAAGGGTCGAAACAACTGTGGCGTCGATATTGATTTCACTCCGCTTCGCTCAGTACCGACAGGGAGCCATGACAGACGACCGACGAGCGACGAATTGCCATGATACGTAGCGTCTGTGCAAATGATGCCCCTCTTACCAGTCGCACCTCGGGCCAGCGTAAGAGCCATCTCAGTGGCCTCAGTTCCGCTACAGCCCAAGATCGCGGCCTCGATTCCATCGTGATGCAACCCGACGAGCCGCTCAACGTAGTCAACAACTCCGTCATGCAGATAGCGGCTGTGCACGTTGAGAACTGCAGCCTGCTCCGCGAGCTTTGCTACGACATGAGGATTGGCGTGCCCGACGCAGGGAACATTGTTGTAGAGATCGAGATACCTGCGGCCAGCTATGTCCTCAAGCCAGACTCCCTCGCCTTTCACCAACTCGAGTGGTTCGTCGTAAAAGAGCGGGGCATCGTTGCCCATCACCCGGCGATGGCGATCCAAAAGTTCGGTCATGCTTAAGTGTGGCAGTTGGTACCCCAAGATGACCGCCCAAATGTTTGCAGCTGCTGACGTCGCTCCGCGGAGAGAACACTGCTCTGTAGTGCCCTCGTCGGTGTGACGATGTGAGGCACCCCCAAATCTGATAGCGAATCGCGATGGCAGCGGCCGCGTTAGCGTGTCGTATGGCAACCTCACGACGTACCGACGAATACCGGTCCTTTCAATACCTGCACGAAGGGTCGGATTACAAGCCCTACGACTTAGCTAGCGAACTGGATCGCGTTCCCGCCACCGTTGTCGAATTGACAGACGCGGAGGCCGAGCGAGCGGATCGGCTGACCAGTGAAATTCTTATGATTTCGATGCATGACCACCCCAATCGCTTTCCCGACAACATCAGCCAAACACCCAGGTACGTCAAGGACGGGCACATCGCGACTGCATACGAAGGTCTGGCCCACTCAAGCTGGCACTGCGTGTTTGACAACCTTCTTGACGGAATTTGCACCATTGAATCATCGAGCGGATGGAAGTGGACTGAGGTCTTACACGACATAGGCATGAGGCTTTGCGACATCGCCCACCAAGACTTCGTTGTCCCGGCCACGTCGGTCGCGGACATCCTTAGAGCCCGAGAACGCGGAGCCATCGCTTGGGTAGCGTCGCTCGAAGGGGCGGCACCAATCGAAAATGAACTTGACCGGCTTGACATTCTCTACGGCTTCGGTATCCGGTCCATCGGTGTGACTTACAACGAGGCCAATCAGCTTGGCAGCGGATTGCGCGAAAAGAGCGACGCCGGGTTAACGAACTTCGGTCGCAGAGCTATAAGGCGCATGAACCAACTCGGGATGCTTGTCGATTGTTCACACTGTGGTGACCAGACCACCCTTGACTCGATTGCTGCAAGTGAAATGCCCATTGTCTTGAGCCATATTGGGGCGAGAGCGTTGTGGAACACCAACCGGATGGCGCCAGATGATGTGCTGAAAGCCTGCGCCGAAAAGGGTGGCGTGATTGGCGTCGAGGCCGCACCCCACACAACGCTCACCGAACAGCACTCGTCGCACGACATTGAGTCTGTGATGGAACACTTCGAGTACATCGTCGACCTCGTGGGGATCGACCACGTTGGCTTCGGCGCGGACACCACCTATGGCGACCATGTCGGAATTCACCATATCTACAGTGCCGAATTCACCTTCGAGGAGATGGACCCGACACCTGAAGCCAACACGCCACCTGACTTTGAGCCCGTCGACTACGTGAGGGGCCTTGAAAATCCCACGGAGTCATCACACAACATTGTTCGATGGTTGGTGAAACATGAGTATGGGGACGACCAGATAGAGAAGGTCATGGGCGCGAACGCGCTTCGGGTACTCGACGAAGTATGGAGCTAACTTCCCGAGTCGCCGAGCTTCTACAACAAATCGGCCAGGACTCAAACTGGTTTCAGATTCGGGCCTACACTGGCGCTTCGATCGGCGTCGAGACCGCTGTTCTCAGCCGGGGTTACTGAGCGAATGATCGACGTATGTTTTTCGATTCGAGACTATGGAAACTAACTAAAGGGGCACGGGGTGCTGTCGCGCAAGCCGTGGCCATTGGGGTGGTGGCCTCTGTCACTGGAATAGCGAGACTCGGTTTACTTGGCTGGCTTCTCGCCAAGGTGTTCCGAGGCGCGACGCTCAACGAGCTGATGGTGCCCACATTGGCTGTGGCGTGCGTCATGATTGTGCGCGGGATACTCGAGCATTGGCGCAAGATGCTCGCACATCACACCGCAGCGAAAGTGCAGCTCGCACTTCGTAGGCAGCTCCATGAACACGTTTTGGAACTCGGTCCAGCTCACTTCGGTGACGTGCGTACCGGCGAAGTGCTGCTCTCGTTGGTAGAAGGTGTCGAACAGTTAGAAGTGTGGTTCGGTGAGTACCTCCCGCAGTTGTTTGTAGCGTCACTCACCCCTCTAGCGATTTTCGCCATCTTGGCGCCACTCGATTTGCCGGTCGCCGCCACTCTGGTTGGTTTCGCATTATTGACTCTGATCGCACCAGCAGTGTTCCATCGATGGGATGCGGCTCGAAGTCTGGAACGCCAGCACGCATACAGTCGCTTTGCATCTGACTTTCTGGACTCGCTTCAGGGTCTCGCAACACTCAAGGCTTTCGGCCAAAGCGAGACGCGGGGGCAAACACTCGCCGAGCGAGCACACGAGGTGTTCAAGAGCACTATGTGGGTGCTCGCCACTAACTCCTTGACCCGCGGCATCACCGATACCGGGCTGGCGCTCGGCGCGGCCACAGCGTTAGCGGTTGGTGCCTATCGCGTGCGGGCGGACGAAATGCAGATAGAGACGCTCCTCATTGTGTTGATGGCTGGCATCGAGGTGTTTCGTCCTCAGCGCGATCTGCGCGCAATGTTGCACAACGGCATGATGGGCCTTTCGGCCGCGCAAGGGATCTTCAAAGTGTTCGACGCCGAGCCGCGAATCCAACAACCAACCACACCTGCAAAGCCCGAACGGCCTCTCGAACCGCGACTTTCCTTCGAACGGGTGGTGTTCACCTACCCCGGCTCACCAGGAGCGACTCTTAGCGGCTTTGATGTCGCGGTAGCTCCAGGCGAACGGGTTGGAGTAGTAGGACCCAGTGGAGCTGGCAAGAGCACCATCGTGAAGTTGTTACTCAGATTCCACGATCCCGATATGGGCCGCGTCACCCTCGGCGGCCACGATCTTCGGACTCTTTCGGCGGAGGATCACTACGGGGCAATTGCTGTGGTATCCCAAGACACCTTTCTTTTCCACGGCACAGTGCTCGAAAACATACGGTTCGGGGCCCCCGAGGCGGACATGGAAGCAATACGCCAGGCAGCAATCGATGCTAACGCCCACGACTTCGTGATGAAGTTGCCGAACGAATACAACACCATCATCGGTGAACGCGGCATACGACTATCTGGTGGGCAGCGACAACGTATAGCGATCGCAAGGGCGCTACTGAGGGATGCACCAATCCTGGTCCTTGACGAAGCACTGTCCTCCGTTGACGCGGAGAACGAAGCAGTGATCCAGGAGGCGTTAGATCGCTTAATGACAGGACGTACCACCCTCATCTTTGCCCACCGGCTGTCAAGCGTCATCAGCGCAGACAGAATCCTGGTCATTGAGGACGGGGCCATAGTTGAAACAGGGACCCACACCGCTTTGATGGAACATCAAGGGCGTTACCACTCGCTGATGGCCGACCAGTTATCCCAAGCGAGTCTCAACAACCCTGAACTACTCAACCAAGTCCCCGACGCGTTGCACACAGCCGCCGATATGCCGAGCGAAGATGGCGGACCGACCGACCCCGAGATCGTCCCAGCGGCAGGGCTTGGGTGGATCGGCGCGTTCAGGTGGCTCTTCACGGAAATCCGTCCCTGGCGAAGCAAGCTGATAGCCACCTTCTTTTTTGGGGTGACGCGCGTGGCCGCACTGATCGGGATAGGAGTACTGAGTGCCTTAGTGGTCGCGGCCGTAAAGCGAAACGAGCCGTTCGGAGGCTTGCTAGTCGCCCTTGCTGTGATCGCGCCACTAGCGGGAATCCTGCATTGGCTGGAATCATGGATCGCTCATGACATGGCATTTCGCATGCTGGCGGAAATGCGGGTAACGCTCTACTCGAAACTGAACCAACTTGCCCCCGCATACCTGTTGCGTAGACGCACCGGCGACATGGTGGCCATGGCTACCCACGACGTGGAGATGGTGGAGTACTTCTTCGCCCACACCGTGGCACCAGCGTTTGTCGCTGTGCTAGTGCCGGCCAGCGTGCTCATCACCCTAGGAATATTGGGTTGGGCGATGGCCGTGGCTCTTATCCCATTTCTCGCCGTCGTAGCGATCAGCCCCTTCTTCCTGCGCCGCCGCCTGGACGCCCTCGGTTCAGAGGACCGTGAAGCGCTTGGCGACCTGAATGCTTTCGTGGTTGACACAGTCCAAGGACTGGGCGAAGTTCTGGCCTTCCAACAATTCACCGCCCGTTCAAAAGCTTTCATGGAGAGAGCACAACGGCACATCGATACCCGCTTGCCGTTTTATCGGAATCTGTCCCGACAGACAGCAGTGCTCGAAGTTGTCACCGGGCTCGGTGGACTCGCAGTTGTGGTCGCGGGTGCAGGCCTAGTGTCGGCAGGCGATCTTTCCGCGACCACACTCCCGTTGCTGACCCTTCTGGCTCTCTCTTGTTTTCTACCGATCTCAGAGATCGCCCATGTTGGCCGACAACTCGCGGACACACTTGGCGCGGCACGGCGATTACATCAAGTCCACAACGAACCGGTACCCGTAGTGTCGTCGATGACGCCGGTCCCGCTTGACGCCGCTACTGCCGCCCACGCGGTCACGTTTGAAAATGTCGCCTTCAGTTACCCCGGTACGAAAAACGAAGCCTTATCAGCAGTTTCGTTCACGGCAACCAGCGGTACTAGTACGGCGATTGTCGGTCCTTCTGGGGCCGGTAAGACGACTGCGGCTCAGCTGATATTGCGGTTCTGGGATCCAAAAGATGGCCGGATACTTTTGTTCGGCGAAGATCTTCGTGACCTTGAACTTGATGACCTACGGGCTCACGTGGCAATGGTGAGCCAAGAGACGTACTTGTTTCACGACACCCTTGCCCAGAATGTGCTGATGGCGCGTCCGGATGCCTCAGATGCAGAGCTGTTAACTGCTGTCGAGCAGGCTTCTCTAAGTGAGTTCGTCGCGAGCTTGCCAGAAGGGGTTGAGACCCAAGTAGGCGAACGCGGTGTGCGCCTCTCAGGGGGGCAGCGTCAGCGAGTAGCCATCGCTCGCGCATTCTTAAAGGATGCTCCGGTGTTGGTGCTCGACGAAGCGACCTCCCATCTCGACGCGGTGAACGAAGCGGCCGTCCACGGCGCGCTGCAGACGCTCATGCATGGTCGAACCACGTTGATCATCGCTCATCGACTGTCGACAATACGGAACGCGGCGCAGATCGTCGTCATGGACGCCGGCAGGATTGTTCAGATCGGTGACCACGAGTCGTTACTGGAAAAGGACGGTCTTTACGCTCGGTTGCTGGCTCACCAACTCTCCGCCGCGGCAGCGCGGTAGCTATCTCACGACAGCTACAAGTGCTTGGTTGCGTTGACGCCAGCGGGTGGCCAATAGGGAAGATCTCAGTTAATGGCCGCAAGAAATTCGAGTAGCGCAAGGTTCCAAGCTGCGGGTTGCTCAAAGTACGGGCTGTGTCCAGCATCGGGGATTTGGACGAACTGAGCCCCGCTAATGCGATTCGCTGAATCACGCAGCATCGACGCCGGAAAGATTTGGTCGTATTCGCCTCCTATAAAAAGGACGGGAATATTGAGATCATCGAAGTCTGAGTGATGAATGGTGAATTCAAGTACTTCGCTGAGCCGATCAAGGGGTGGCGAATGAAACGAACCCAATGCCTGATACAAAAACGC
>DASCSY010000023.1:0-21023 GCA_034399415.1 Acidimicrobiales bacterium | reverse complement strand
TGAGTTAGGTGGGAAGTACCCGAAATCCCACAGGTTCGTGAGCGTGTTCTCGTCCCCCACGAATTTTCCTTCCCGGTAGTACACCGTCGCCAGGAACGTGAAATTGGGGTTGAGTTGGCGTAGGGAGTCTTTCTTCGCCGACGGGTTGCCATTCCATGTGGCTACAAGGGTCGTCGATAGACCGTCATATGGCTGATCGTCGGTGCGTTCCCAGTCCAGATCCAGAACGTGGGGAGTTGAAATCACAAGGTCGTGGCTCGCGAGTCGTTGCAGTTCAGTTAAATCTGGTCGGTTCTGGATTCCTTCCCACGTTTGGCAGATGTGAGGAAACCCAAACGAAACTGCAGGTTCTGCTGTATCAGGCAACGTGTCAGGGACACTGAACGCAGCGTCGAGGACGGTGGTAGGCGGTGTGGTCTCCACCACGTCGTCGAGCTGTTCCCCGTCAAGGAGTTCCGTACCCGCCAGGTTTGGTGTGGGATAGCTCTCTTCGGTGCTAGAGCAACCCAGGAGAACGACCACCAGGAGGCCAATCAGGAATGTGGTGGGGTGGTTGCGACCTTTCATGGGTCTCATATAGCTCAAGTGAGTGGGTGCTAACACGATAGAACAGCGCCCACAGCTGTGGTGGTGAGCGGTACTGGGGCTGCGTTGCCAATCAACTTGCCTGCTAGTTCCTCGATTCCGGTTGCCGCTCGGTCTGCGGTACAGCCAACACCGCACACTGACAGAGCAATCGCTAGGAGCTTTCGCATAACAACAGGCTTCCATGTTCAGTGCATCAAATTCTTCTTATACCAAGACCCAATGGCGGTATTCACTAGTGAAATAGCGCAACGAGACACCTTGTCGGCAAGCAAAAATGGCAACAGATCTGAGATCGTCGAGATTCTCAATGTCCGTACAGTCAAGTCCGGAAAGCGCCGATTACGGTGGCTGTGTGCGCGTGGTGACCTGGAATGTTTGGTGGCGGTTTGGCGAATGGGAGCCTCGTCAGGAGGCGATCTTGCGAACGTTAAGAGACCTGGCACCGGACATTGTCTGCTTGCAAGAAGTCTGGAGCGCTGAGGATGGCGAGGACCAGGTGAGTAACTTCGCATCTCAATTGGGCATGTTTCATGCTCGTACACCTGAGCGTTGGTGGAACGGCTATTCGTTCGGTAACGCGATCATGAGTAAATATCAGATAACTGATACGGAAAGCATTCAGTTACCCCCCACCGAGGGTCCGGGCACAAGGTGGGCGTTGTCGGCGACACTTGACCGGGGTGACATTCACGTTCCCGTTATCTGTACCCACTTAGATCACCGGTTCGACCAGAGTCAACGTCGCCAAAAACAGGTGCGAGCCATCTTCGACCTAGTCGCTGCGAATCACACTCTCGAAGGGCATCCGGTCGTTCTAGCAGGAGATTTCAACTCGACGCCAAACTCCGACGAAATTCGGATGATCACGGGCGAAGCACCCACCCCTGTTCCGGGTCTAGCAATGACGGACGCTTGGCCTCAGTGCAACGATTCACCCGGTTGGACGTGGGACAAAGCCAATCCGTATCTGACGGCAGCGGCCTGGCCTCAAAGACGATTGGATTATGTCTTCATCTCGTGGCCGCGATCCACCCCTCTGGGCAACATTTCGTCCGCGTTTCTCGCCGGAATTGAACCTGTGAATGGGGTGACTCCTTCCGATCACTGGGCAGTGGTGGTTGATTTGGTGGAGTTTGGTTCGGGGGACATCTAGTTTTCGGGACGAGTCCAATTCGTGCCGTTGTGCAGCCGAACCACTTTTGCCGGTACTCCAGCTACAACCGAATACGGAGGAAACTCACCTCGAACGACTGAATTTGCTGCTATCACGCAATGTTCCCCTATTCGAGCTCCGGGTAGCACGACGGCTCCAGATCCGATCCAACTGCCGGACCCGATAACTACAGGATCATCTTGAGGATCTTGGACCCCAATAGGTATGTTGATGTCCTCATATCCGTGGTTTTGATCCGTGATGTACACATTCATACCCGTGTACACGTCGTCACCGATGTCGATGCGGTAGTGGCCAACGATCGCACTGCCGCGCCCGATCAGGCATCGATCGCCAATGATCACCACGGGATCAGTCATCATTTGTTGCCCAGGCAACATTCCCGCAGACAGGGTGACCTGGGTGGCAATCATGGTGTCATCACCGATGCTTATCCATCGTTCCCCGTACATGTTCCCTGTAGGCCAACTGATGATTGAGCCGTGCCCAAACCGCTTATAGCGACGAGCGGGAGGGTCGTAGGGACCAATAGAAGCAGCTCGGTTCAGAGAAACCGACAGCCTCCGAATCAGGTGACCTATTCCTGATCGGCATCGAGAACGCAGTCGAAGCATGGCCGGACCCTAGTCGCGGCTCAGGATTCCTTATAACGAACAAGGAGACGTCCGGCCACGGCAGACGCGACACCTCCAAACGTGCCGCCACCGAGTATCTGAGCTTCAGGGCCGAGCCTCAGTAAGAGGCTCTCCAAGAAAACTGTGCTTGAGACAGGCAGCTCGATGATCAATCTCGCGTCGTCCTCAACTATCTGAACTGGTAACGGTTCGATCATCCATCGGGAATTGGAAGGCACCTCAACTCTCGCAAGAGGAGCTTCTTCTCCCCCTGTGAACGGACGATTTCCTGGGTCTGTTCTTGAGTGGGTCTCGCCTGTCAGTTCGACTGCTTCGATGCGGTCAATTCTGAAGGTGCGGTGGTCATCGCGGAGCAGACAGTGCCCTCGGAGGAACCAGTTACCATCGACGTTGACCGTTTCGTATGGTTCGACCGTTCGACTGGAAACTTCATCGGTCCACCGTGCGTAGTACTCAATTCTGATTCTCTCTAGGTCGCTGGTAGCCCGTTGAATGATGTTTAAGTGCTCGGGTTCGCTGATTTCGATTTTCACGGTCGAACCAATTCCCAGAGCAGCCTCGAGCTTCGATACGGCAGTCTTGAGGGAGTCAACATCGGTGCCCGGTAGCCGCAACGCTGCGTTCGCCGCTGCTAATAGACCCAATCCTTCGCCGCGCTCAAGTCGTCTAGGGCGGCCAAAGAGAGGATTCATGTCGAAGAAGATTTCGCCGTCATCTTCTACTACCACACCCAAGTTGTGGAACTCCTCGTTTACTGAAACTTCAATTCCTTGAAGGGGATATAGCTCGCTATACGCGTCGTCGGGGTCGAGACCGAAGTGAGTTGCGACCTCCGAAACCGTCACTGGTTGATGTTCGTGGGCCCACAGAATCATTGCCAATTGGAGCGCTAGACGCTCGTCGTTCGTTCGTCTCTTCCTCACGTCGCCCGCGTCAGCGCTCGGAGCCGAGAAACCACATCTTCGACAACCTCAGGGGGACTGAGAACAACAGCATGGTCTCGCATGCCAAAAAGCCAGGAGCGGAAGGCCCCGGGGCTGCGAATTTCGACTTCAACCACGACCGATCCGTCATCTCGTCGTTCAACTACACCGGCTCGATCGCGTTCGACCTGTCGAGCCAGGACCGCGTCAATCAAGACGCGGGCAGTAACTCCCTCGTCAGTTCCATGTAATAACGGGTCTTGGGACATCGCGTCAGCAGGCTCCGGGACCTCGTAGCTTGCCGACGAGTTGTCTGCGCCCTCCGCGACGTCGCTTTGAAACCGATCTACCTTGAAATTCTTTGCTATTCCGTTTTGGTAGCCGTGGAGGTACCAGCTGCCGCGCCGCCAAAACACCAGAACTGGATCGACTTCACGAAAAATCCCTCCGTAAACGAAACTGATTTGACGTCTTCGCTCCACGGCACTGTGGAGCGATACAAGTTCTTCGGGTGCACTTAATTGAGCCCGCAGAGGGGGCGGGGTGGGCAACACGCCAGCACCCAACTTTGAAAGTGCATCAATTTCCCATGCAGCATCAAACTGGACCATTGTCGCTGCCATCTCAAGGGCAAGGCTTTCATCGGGTGATAATTCGAGTTTCAGAAAAAGGTCTGCGTCGCGGATGGCGTATCGCGTTCCGCCTGCTGCCTCGTCGCTGCCACCGATGTTCTCGGTGTGGATCGCTATTCCGCAGTTTCGAAGATCTTTCTTATCGCGTTCGAAAGTTTTCTTCGAGCTCGGACCATCGTCAACATATAGGTCCGTATCCCGGACGATTTCTGTCCAACTAACGGGTGCCGCGCAGGCACGAAGGTACATAAGTAATTTCCATATGCGTTCGTTCTTATCCACTGCACTCGACTCTAGATTCGAATGAGATCAGATTGTTCGATCCACGAAAGCCGTAACCTGCAGTCGTGAACGGCGGTCGGGTTCCCCAAGACCAGTGCGGTCTATCAGATGACCGGCTAGGTCCCGAATATAGGCAAAGCGCTCTGCGCCAGTTGTCAACACAGCGCGTGGACGTACTGGTCGTTGGCGGTGGCATTACTGGGGTCGGCTGCGCGTTAGACGCTGTCACACGTGGGTTAAGCGTCGCTGTAGTGGAGCAACGAGATCTGGCATCTGGAACGTCGAGCCGCTCGAGCAAGCTCATTCATGGTGGACTGCGGTACCTCGAACAATTCGAATTTTCTCTTGTGAAAGAGGCGCTCGCTGAACGCGGTCTGCTTCTGTCTCAATTAGCACCTCACTTGGTTCAACCGGTCGATTTTCTCTATCCGCTCACAAAGTTCTGGGAGCGGTTGTACGCCGGTCTCGGAATTGGGCTTTACGATTTACTGGCGGGCTGGGGCGGGAATCCGCTCCCCCGGCACAAGCACTTGAGTCGCAAAGGGGTCAGCAGTCGAGCACCCGCCTTAGCGTCACACGTTTGCCGAGGCGCCATCGTTTATTCAGACGCCTTGGTTGACGATGCTCGATATGTCATTTCGGCTGCTCGCACGGCCGCCGGGTTGGGATCCCTCGTGGTGACTTCGACCAAGGTCACGGGGATCGTGCATAGCAACGGTCGCGTTTCTGGAGCAGAAGTCAAATGTTTGGAGACCGGGCAGGAATTCAAAGTTTCGTGCGGAACCGTCGTCAACGCAACCGGAGTTTGGAGCGGCGACATTGAAGAGTATGCAGGTGGGAACAACTCAAGAGTTCGCGCGTCAAAGGGCATTCACCTGCTCATTCCAAGAAATCGGCTTGACCTTGAGGCCGGTTTGATGCTCCGCACCAGCCAGAGTGTTTTGTTTGTCATTCCCTGGGACCAACATTGGATTGTAGGAACTACCGACACCGATTGGAATCTTGATCGAGCTCACCCCGCTGCAAGTCAGAAAGACATCGACTATCTACTTTCGACGTTGAATCAGGTGCTTAGTACTCCTTTGAGCTCCGATGACGTTGTCGGGGTGTATGCCGGTCTACGGCCGCTTCTTACAGGCGAATCCGAGCAAACGAGCAAGTTGAGTCGCGAACACGCCGTGTCAATTTCGACTCCAGGGCTAGTCTCAATTTCCGGCGGTAAGTACACGACTTATCGTGTCATGGCTTCTGACACTATCGATGCTGTCGGCATTGACCAAGACCTTGATCTGCCGGCTTCAAAAACTGCGTCTGTGCCGCTCATAGGCGCCGCTGGCTACAGCAAGGTCCGATCCGAAGCAGAGAAGCTCGCGGGAGACAGCGGTCTAGGTTTGAACGTAATCGATCACCTCATCTCTCGTCATGGTGATCGCATCGGCGAAATTCTGGAGTTGATTTCCGCCAGTCCCGATCTGGCGGACCCCCTCGTCTCAAACCATCCTTATCTGCGCGCCGAGGTGGTCCACGCAGTGAGAAGTGAAGCAGCTCTCCATCTAGAGGATGTGTTAACGCGCCGCACAAGACTTTCCGTGGAGACCTGGGATAGGGGCACAGGGCCAGCTCGTCAAGTAGCCGAGCTAATGGCTCAAGAACTTGGTTGGGGCTCGGCCACGATCGACAACGAAGTCGATCACTACCTCTGGCGAGTCGAGAGTGAACGAGAAAGCAACACTCAGCTTGACGATTTGACAGCGGACGCTACGCGATTGGGGGCGCGGGACGTTCGGAGGGGTATTTCCTAACCGGTCAATTGTTCTTTTAGGCGATGCTTCTGGACCTTTCCCAAAGCGTTTCGAGGCAGCGCATCGGTTCGGTACGTGCGTTGGGGGCGCTTGTAATCAGCGAGGCGCTCCCCAACGAAATTCTTAATTTCATCATCCTCAAGATCTCGGTCCGCGACAACGAAGGCAACAACGGCTTCCCCCCATTCATCATCCGTCTCTCCAACAACTGCGCATTCTCGGATTGCTTCGTGCTGGGAGATGACGTCTTCAACTTCTCTCGGGTAGACGTTGAATCCTCCTGAAATGATGAGCTCTTTTGCCCGACCAACGATGGAAAGATATCCGTCGACGTCAAGGGCACCCAGGTCACCTGTACGAAACCAGTCGCCGTCAAAGGCTTCGTCATTAGCCTCAGGACGCTCCCAATACCCTCGGAAAACGTTTGGGCCTTTCACCTGGATCTCTGGCGGTTGACCTTTGAGTCGTACTTCTACTCCTGGCAATGGAAACCCCACGGCACCCGGGCGCCGTTCTTCTTCGTAGGGGTTCGAAACCAGCATCACAGTTTCAGTCATGCCATAGCGCTCGAGGACTCGTTGACCGCTCACTTCGTAGATTCGTTGGTGTAGCTCGGCAGCTAACGGCGCTGACCCCGACACACAAAGCCGTAAGCGGTTCAACTCTCGAGCCCTGGGTGATTCAACTAGACGGTTGTACATGGTTGGTACCCCGAAGAACATGCTCGCTTCATGTTGGTTGATCGCGTCGAAAACGGCGGTGGCGTCAAATTCGGGGAGCAGTACCGCTTGCGCCCCTACAGCTAACGAACCGTGAAGTCCCACCCCTAAGCCATGCATGTGAAACAACGGCAGAGCGAGAACCAGGACATCTTCGGGTTGCCACCGCCATGCAATTTCGAGTGCGCGAACCGAAGACAACAAGTTGCGGTGTGAAAGCACAGCTCCTTTCGGTCGACCAGTCGTACCCGACGTGTAGCCAATGAGAGCTGACGCTCGGCCCTCTACTTGATCTAGTCGGACGGCTGATCCTTCCTCTAGGTCAACTGACGGATCCGTCACCAGAACGGTCGAGTCACAAGATCGGATCCATTCCGTCCACTCGGGTTGATCCACAATCGCGACCTTTGGTCGAGCGTCAGCGACCACATGTGAAACCTCGTCAGCTCGATACGCCCCGTTTGTAGGCATAGCGACGGCCCCAAGCCGGAGCACAGCTGTGTGCGCGGCCACGAGTTCAACCGAACTCGCAGCGCTCAAAAGCACCCGATCTCCTTGCTCTACGCCGGCGTTTGCTAACCGCCTCGCAATGACAGCAGACCGATCCAACAAATCGCCGGCGCTAACCCACCCAGCGGTGGGGTCATGAATTATTTTTCGCTCCGGCTGATGCTGCCAATGCGACACCCAAACAGCCGGAAGTGATTCACCGGTTGTTAGTTCGATATTGGCGGGATCCATCTGATCAGGAAGATGTCGATGCCAATTGCTCATAGATACGAAGATTTCCTATCGACTAGAACACCGACCCTACCGTCTTCGGGTTCATTCGATCCCGAGGGCTTCATCCCTCAGGATTGCCGATGTATCCGAAGGTCCTTCCCAACGGTCTCAATAAAAAGGGCGTGTAGATGGCATCCCCAACGGGATTTGAACCCGTGCCGCCACCTTGAGAGGGTGGTGTCCTAGGCCGCTAGACGATGGGGACCGGCTCGGGGACCTAGACCCCCGAGCGAAGAGTCAGCATACCCAACCCCACACGGGGGGCAAAGAAGAACGCTTCGCCGAAGTCTTTTTAACCTCAAATAAATCCGGTGTAAGTGACATCTAGATTCTTTGATTTCGCGTCAGAAGCGATCACTTTTAGGTCAGACAACGCTGCTTAGCTTCGGAATTGAGAGCCGGGGTCTGTGCTCTGAGCACGCTGACCTAATCGGCCGCTTGTTTCCGACGCCCAATTCCAGCCAGTCCCCGCGGAAACAAGAAGGTCAGGAGAATCAGTCCGACACCAAAAACAAACGCTGCCTCATCAAGGAGGTCAAGAAACTCTCCTATTAAACCGAACCCATCAACCTCGGCGGCAGCTCTGCCGAGCGCCCCAACAATGGTGCGGGCGATGACACCTAAGACTGAACCCCAAATAGTGCCCAGACCTCCTATGACCGCGGTGGCATATATGACTAATGATTCCTGCGGCCCAAATTTGTCCTGGGAGACGAACGGCACCAGAACAACCTGCAACGCTCCGCATAGTCCAGCTAAACCTGCGCTAATGGCGAAGGTCTGCACCCGCGCCGCGACAAGGTCTACACCGTAGATGGCAGCAGCGGTGTCGTTGTCTCGAAGGGCACGCATTGCTCGACCAAACCTACTGTTGACAAGGTTCCAGGTGGCCCACAAAGCAATCCCTACCACCAGTATGCAGAAAAGGTACCGGTAAACGGCCGTGGCCATTCGGGTGTCACTCGGCCACCATGAGGGCGAAACAAACGTAGCGTCGATACCTGTGCCGCTGACTCCGCCCGTAAATTTGGGGAAGCGTTTACTCAGAGGCTGAAAGACGATCGCGAGACCCAGTGTGACGAGTGCGAGATGGATTCCTTTGATTCGAAGCGCTGGAAGTCCAACCAGAGCCCCTGACAACGCAGCAGTCAGCGCTCCAAGCGCTATCGCGACCAGCCATGGCAGAGATAGATCGTCGACGTAGTATCCAGTCGCGAACGCTCCTACCCCCACAAACACGCCGTGACCTAGGCTGATCATCCCGCCGTAACCTGTCGCCACGTTGACTCCCAGTACCGCTAGTACTGCGATAACGATCTGACTGGCCTGACGAAGACCAGTGGTGGAGGCCATGAACGGGATGACGGCCAGACCCACCGCTATAAGCGCCGCCCCTAAGAGCCCCATGCGACCTAATTTTCGCGGGGCGTCCCTCATCACACCCGCTCTATTCGTTTAGTTCCGTAGAGTCCCGCTGGCCGAACTAGCAAGATCGCGACCATCGCGAGTAACGCTGGCAATACGCTCAACTCAAAACCTATAAACGGCACGTAGGCGGGAATCAATGTCTGACTCAAGCCAATGATGACGCCACCCACCAAGGCGCCTTTAGGCGAGTCGAGACCTCCAAGCGTCGCGGCAGCAAACGCGTAAACAAGGACTCTCAACATCATGTTCGGTTCTAAAAGGACCGAGTTTGCGCTCAGGCATGCCGCGAGAGCACCAAACCCCGAAGCTAAAGCCCACCCGTACATGAGCGTGGGACCCACACGTACCCCAACGAGCTCCGCATTTGAAGGGCTTATGGATACTGCACGGAAGGCTAATCCCGTTCGAGTGTGCCTCAACAACACAATGAGGAGTACAAGTACCGTTAGCAGGATCGCCCACACACCGACTGTGGAATAGCGAAGCCGAGCGCCGAGAATGTCGAAGTGTTGGCCTGCTCCGCTCGGGAAGACCGCCGGGAATATACGCGGGCCTGTCCCCCACCACTGCGCCATCAACGAATTCGTCGCCAACAAAAGACCGATGGTGATGTTCACCAAGGCTAGGTCTGGTGCTCTGCCCAACGGTCGAATCAGCACTCTTTCCGTCATTGCCCCACCGGCCATACCGCAGATCACAGCTCCGATAATTGCTAGAGGAATTGGGAAAGGTACACCCGGGACAAGACCTGCGAGTCCACCACCTGTTAGGCGCGGTTGAGGCCCTGACAGGAGCACGAACGCGATGTAGGCCGTAAAGGTCGCCATTTCGCCCTGAGCGAAGTTGAGAAGCCCTGTTGACCGGAAGATGATGACAAGCGCTAACGCCAACGACGAATAGATCGCGCTGTTGAACAGCGCATCACATATTCGTTGGAGTAAGAGAACCAGGTCCATGTCTAATTAGGGTGTGAGGCTAGCAATTACTTCGGAACGCGTGCTGGCATCGGGGTAGCAATTACCACCCCGGCTACCTGCCGAAAAACTCGAACAGTTGATCTATCAGTAGGTAAGAACGAAGCGTTGGACCGCGTAACCAATGACAAACAAGAAGCCCAGTGCTCCTAAAGTCCGGGCCATAGTGGCTGGACCTTTGATTGAATCGGGACGATTGCCGTCGGCATGTGCCTTTAGTTCGTTGATACCTACCAGCATGGCGACAGGGGCCATCACAACTATGGATATGCGCAGGCCGAAGGCCAGCACGCCAACCATCAGGTTGTCCACTGCCATCAGTAACCATCCGGCTGCAAGAAGTACGGGCCCTGCGATCGACATTTTCATCGCTACGTCGGCTCGCGTTGACTCCATCCCCGGGTCGAAATTCGATAACGGCTCAATCGGCTGACCAGATGGTGTCAACGGAACAACCTTTATGAGCTTGTCATTGATCAATCGACCTAGTGACACGATGCCACCGGGCGCAAAGAAGGTGAACAGGATGAGGATCAGACCGAAGATGGCCTTTGCCAGGGGTCCGTCACCGTTAAGGGTGTAGAGACCAAGAGGGACCGAGATTCTCTTTGTGAGGTCATTGACCCAGACCACAAAGAGACCCCCGACGAGCGAACCTTGGATGGCTCCCACACCTCCGAGAACTAGACCAATAATCAGGTCAATCGCCAAGAGGAACGTGAAGTCCTGGCCCGCGACGAAAGCCTTGTCCAGGCACCACATCAGACCAGCCACGGACCCCAGCGCAGCGCTGATCGCGAAGTTCATGGTCTTGACAATCGGAAGGTTGACTCCATACACCGCTGCGCCGGCTTCGTTGTCCCGAATGGCCAAAACTGCGCGCCCTGGGCGACTACGCAAGTAGTTGGTCACTAATAACAAGATGATGCCGAGCATCAAGATGATGATCCAATAGCGGTAGGCCGAGCCGCCGCGGGCTCCGTCTACTCCCGGCAACCACTCCCAGTAGCTGGGAGCGATGACTTCTTCAGAGACGCCTTTGCCGTTCGGTCCTCCCGTACGTTTAGCGATACCGAGTTCGTCAATGTTGACCAACGTTGGGAACACTGCGGCTTGGGCGATCGTCGTTAAGGCTAGATAGAGGCCTTTAACTCGTAACGCGGGAAGACCAATGATGACTCCCATCAAGAACCCGACTATCAGGACAACCGGCAAAACCTGCCAGTAGTCCCAGTTTTCGTCTTGCACCATGGACGCTGTAACGAACGCTCCGATACCCATGAATGCTGAATGGCCAAGGGCCAACATTCCATTGAAACCAACGACCAAGTTGACCGCCAATATGGCGACGCTCATGATCAGGGCCCGGTTCATTTTCCCGATCTCGAATGGTTCGAGAACGAGGGGTGTTAGTACCAGGAAGCCAAGGGCATACGCGTATATGACGTAGTTCCATCTTTTGTGTTCTGCGCTGTTTTTCGCAACAACAACTAGTGCTTCACTCATTTTTGTAACTCCTCTTGTTGCTGTTGACTTAGACGCGTTCGACGCGGCGGGTACCGAACATTCCCGACGGTCGGAACAGTAGGACGATAAGGATGACCAGGAACGCCGCGGCTAGCTGCAGGATCGACATGTAGAGCTGACCCATTACCACAACGCCGGCCCAGGTAACGAAGACCGCCTGAATGATGCCTACCAGGATGCCGCCAAGCACCGCTCCGCCGAGGCTGTCAAGGCCTCCCAGGGCTGCACCAGCAAGGGCGTAAATCAAGATGGTCGCCATCATGTTGGGATTAACGCCACCTAACTGCGGTGCGACCAGCACAGCACCCAGGGTGCCGAACGCTGAAGCGATCGCCCAGCCGAATCCGAGGGTGCGACCGGTGTGGACTCCCACGAGTCGTGCTGACTCTACGTTTGACGAGACAGCGCGGAACGCGAGTCCGGCTTTAGTTCTGTTCAGGATCAGCCCAAGAACGAACAATGCAACCGCGAGGGTCACCCAGATGCCGATGGATTGATACTTGAGTCGGCTTCCGAAGACCATAAGGAAGCGGTCACCACCCACGCTGGGAACCCAACTGGGGAACTTCCCGAAGGGGTTACTAAGAATGCGAACCTGATAGTTCCAAATATCGCCTGCGACCGCGTTGATAATCAAGAACAAACCAAGGGTGATTAGCACCACTGGTAAGTGATCTGAGGGATCGAACGGTCGGGTCAGTGATCGCTCGATGAGAACGCCTAGGCCAGCGCTGAGTCCCATGGCAATCAGCATGGAGAGCCACAACCAGAGGCCCTGTTCCATATGCAGCACATAGACGAGGAAGGCACCAAGCATCGCGAGCTCACCCGTCGCGAAGTTGATCAAGGTGGTGGCTTTAAAGATGAGCACCAGAGCTAAAGCCACGGTGCCATAAATTGCGCCGAGGCTCAGCCCGTTAAAGATGAAGTCCGGAAGGATGTCAAAGTTCCAATTCATTGCTTGTAGTCCTCCTCAAGCACCCAAGTACGCTTCCTGCACAGCAGGATCGTTCTTGAGTTCGTCGGCAGTTCCGGACAGGGAGATCTCGCCGGACTCGATGACGTAACCGAAGTCAGCCATTTCGAGAGCGAGATTCGCGTTTTGTTCAACCACGAGCATGGTAAGGCCCGTCTCCTTATTCAGAGTAGTGAAACGTTCGAACAGGTCTTCGATGATCAGTGGCGCCAACCCAAGCGACGGCTCATCAAGGAGCAGAAGCCGTGGGCGACACATGAGGGCTCGGGCGACGGCAAGCATCTGTTGCTCACCACCTGATAGCGAGCCCGCCATCTGATTGGAACGCTCAGAAAGTACCGGGAAAATTTCGAACCATCGGTCCACGTCGTCCCTGACTTCGTTGTCCTTTCGGGTGTAGGCGCCAATCATCAAGTTGTCTATTGTCGACAACTCAGGGAAAGTTCCGCGGCCCTGCGGGACGTGAGCCATTCCCATTCGGACAATCTCGGCGGTGCTGGTCCGGGTGATGTCTGTGTCGCCCAGGAGCACCTTTCCGTTGGTGTTACACATGTTGCAGATGGCTCTAAGGGTGGTGGTCTTACCGGCCCCGTTGGCACCAAGTATGACCGAGACACCTTTCGCTGGAACCTCGAAATTTAAGCCCCGGAGAACCTCGACTGCCCCGTATGAGGCGTGAAGGTCTTCAACCTTGAGACCAACTTCGTCAAAAACGTCATCAATCATCAAGAACTCCCAAGGTAAGCCTCGATGACCTCAGGGTCGTTGCGAACGACATCAGGGTCACCGTCGGCGATTTTCCGGCCAAAGTTAAGTACCACCAGCTTTTCGCTGATGTTGAGGACCATCCGCATGTGATGTTCAACCAGCAGAATCGTTAGATTATGACGGTCGCGTAGAGCCCGGATGTCCTCGGCTAGCGAATCAACCTCAGCGTGAGTCAAGCCAGACGCCGGTTCGTCAAGCATGATCAAGCGGGGGTTAGCGATAAGAGCTCGGGCAAGTTCGATCCTTTTCAGCGTTCCAAAAGGCAGACCAGCGGCGGGATGGTACGCGACGTCTGCGAGCTGAATTTCTTCAAGTGCGGCCCATGCCCTGTCGCGGAGCTCCTTTTCTTCTTTACGCATCGACGGGAGACGAAGTGCTGAGCTAATAACATTGGATTTCGTGTTGGTGTGATCACCGACCATCACGTTTTCAATCACCGTCATGCCCGGCCATAACGCCAAGTTCTGAAATGTTCTGTACACACCGACTCGACTAATTTCATGAGCCGACATCGCCAGCAGGTCTTGACCGTCAAAGGTCACAGAGCCCGCTGTCGGATCGTAGATTCGACTGACCACGTTAAACAAGGTGGTCTTCCCTGCACCGTTGGGTCCGATGAGTCCGAGAATCTGTCCTTCATCCATGGTGAATGACAGATCATCGAGCGCACGGATTCCACCGAACCGTACCGAGATGTCTGAGACTTCGAGCAACGCCACGCGCTGCACCTCCCCTCTCCTTGAACGCACAGGCTTAATGCCCAGCGAATGCGAAAGTTATCAGCCTGAACCGATCACGCAAAGTTCCGTGGCCTTATTCGTCCTGCTTTCTTAGCCGAAATGTAAGACAAAATCCTCAACCAAGGGCGCCAATGTTGAAACGAAGCAGTTTTTCAGCACCCGGAACGGGCACTGTTTTGGTTCGGGGAGGAGGACTCGAACCCCCAACGACTGGACCAGAACCAGCTGTGTTGCCAATTACACCATCCCCGACCGTACGCGATCGGTAACGCGAAGAGGGTCAGGGTAGCGCAGTGATTTGAGCTAACAAACAACAGCAAGGGCGCTGGCCAACAGAGGCGGTTTCTTATTCGTCAGCCAGCATTTCTTGGGCGGCGCCGATTCGCGCCAGCACGGCTTCACGTCCGAGGGCGTGCATTGATTCGAACAGCGGCGGACCGACTGATCGGCCGGTCACCGCTATTCGAACGGGCGCTTGCGCCTTTCCTAATTTCATCTGATACGTGTCACCGATTGACCGAAGGGCATCGTGCAACGCATCGACTTCCCAGTTGATCTCGCCCAACACAGCACTTGCAGCCTCAAGGATGAGTCCTGCTTCGTCGGTCAACATGACCTTGTCCCAAGCGCTTTGATCGATCTCTGGCATGTTCAAGAAGAAGAAATCGAGCTGGGGCGGGCCTTCAGAGAGCACACGGGTGCGTTCTTGAATCAAAGGAGCGACTCGTTGCAACTGCGTTGGGTCGATCGAATCACTCCAAGTCTGCTGTCCGATCCAAGGTTCCAAAGCTTGACAAAATTCTTGGGGATTCATTGCGCGCAGGTATTCGCCGTTGATTGCGTCAAGTTTCTTGGCATCAAACATGGCCGAAGATGGGTTCACATCACCAAGTTCGAAAAGTTCAACGATCTCCCCTACGGGGCGAATTTCGATGTCGTCTGGGGGACCCCATCCGAGAAGAGCCAGGTAGTTGATCATCGCGGGAGCGACAATTCCTCGGTCGCGATAGTTCTCCAATGCCACGTCATCGCGCCGTTTGGAAAGCTTTTTCCGTTGTTCGTTGACGATCAAAGGGAGGTGCGCAAATTCGGGCACAGATGTTGCTCCCAATGCACGACGGAGCATGATGACTTTGGGTGTCACATTGACCATGTCTTCGCCCCGCACTACATGCGTGATTCCAAGATCAAGGTCATCTACTGCGTTAGCGGTGAAAAAAGTTGCGGTTCCGTCGCTGCGACGAACCACGAAATCCTCAATGTGTTGATTCTCAAAGACCACGGTGCCACGAACGAGGTCCTCCCAGGCAGTTGTGCCTCGATCGGGAACGCGAAACCGGACCGCTCCCTCATCTAGGTATGCAAAGTCGTCGGCAAGCCATTGTTCGACAGCGTCGTTGTAAAGATCCGTTCGTTCGCTTTGACGGACCGGTGCACCATCGAAGTCAATTTGGAGCCATTCAAGCGACCGGTAGATGTTGTCGATGAGTTCTGGCCGCGTGAGTTCGGCATTGGTGTCCTCAATCCGTAAAACGAGTTCGCCCCCTGTATGTCTCGCATAGAGCCAATTGAAGAGCGCTGTGCGCGCTGAACCGATGTGGAGCGACCCAGTCGGAGCTGGGGCGAAGCGAAGGCGGCTAGTACTCACGAACTTGAGGGTACGAGAGTAAATCGTTCGTTCAGAGTTCTCGACCGAAGATCTCAAGTAGTCGCGTCTGCGGATCGGCGTCCAAAGTTGACGCTATAGGCGGGTCAAACAGTTCTGGCATTTGTGCCATTTGTTTGCGTCGCCCCTGACACCACTCAAGCACCGCTGCGACGACTTCCTCATCAAGGCGCTCATCGATTCCTAGACCCGCCGCTAAATCCCAGGCGTGAATAGCGAGGTCGCAGGTGCGTAGTTGTAGAAATTCGATGGTGGGTAGGACCTGCTGGCCGAGGGTGACGGTTGCTTCTAAGTCCGCTTCCGAGAACGCTGTGACCGCGTTTCGCCACGAAACTTCCCAAGCCATTTCCGGGTCCTCAACAACAACTTCTCTATCAATCGACATCACCTCTTCGAACGATGCTCCTTGCAGAATGAGCGGTGCCCGCAGGTTTTCGACCACGCAATGGGCAACGACTTCATAGATGTCCCACTCAGCACATGGGGTCGAGGCTTCCCAATACTCAGGAAGAATTTGACGAATTCGGTAATCAACCTCTGCGGCGGCTAGCTGGTGTAGTCGAAGCCAGACCGTATCTGCAGTTCCGTCACCTAACACTGTCCGGTGCCACAAGACGGATCCGAAGGATCAATCCATAGCCCTGGAGGGCGGCCATGTTGAGCGAGCAATCGAAGAATAGGGGGCGTAGACATGTCGAAATCGAGGGGGTCTAACGACGGCCAGATGGTGACCTCCGGCTCGACGACCGATAACCGGTCGACGAGCAAATCATCGAGACCAGCCCCGGCCTTTATCGCCTGCTGCAAGTCGTACCCCAGCAACGTCAGTTCCACTATCCGGCACCACAACAACTGCCGGTGCTCCGGACTGAATCCGGCGCGGTGGTCTAGGGAAGAAGCGATCGTCAACACTGTCCGTATTGACTCAACAACTATCTGTGTCGGTTCCGCCCCGAGTTCTGCGGGTGTTGGAGCATGTTGTCCGGTTAGTTGTGCCGCGGCAGCCAAGTTTCCATCGACAACTTGGCAAAGTAGGTCGCTGACGGTGAGGTTGTTCATCGGTGGCGCCAACGGCATCGGGAGGTGTTCCCAGGCCGGGAGACGCATCCTCGCAGCAAAGTCGGTGCAGGCTCTGCGGTGAAGACGCAAGATTTCCCGATCAGGTGTTAACCCTTTCACGACAACTCCAATAACGACGCCCAGTCCACTGCATGGCGTTCCTCGATCTCTGCAGGCGATAGCATCAGAATCTCCTCTCGAACGGTTTCCACCAACATTCGGGTTTCGGCGTAATGATGTGCTTCGGACACCCCTTCGAATCGCTTTTCACGGTCCTGGATTAATTCATGTGCGGCGCCGTCATCAAGGAAGCCCCAGATTCGATAAGCAACTTCAAGATCATGAACCACTGGTGCGCGACCAAACAATGAAGCGCGTTTGAGCGCGATTTGTACGCAGCCCCGTTCTACATCTGCGAGGTCTTCTTTTTCAGTGACGCATATTCGCTCTCGAAAAAGCCGGCAAAGCCGCAAGGCGTAGCCCTGGTCCGGACCCTGATAGCCCATCTGCCCACCGCTGGGTTGTTGCGAAGCAAGATCTCCTGGCCGGCCCGCTAGCCAAGCATTAGGAACAACATCAGGTGAGCGATACGTGTGCGATTCGCTGATCGGCGATGCAGGTACGTGTCTCGGTGCTCCCATAGGAAGTCAGTTTAGGGAACCACTGGCGTTGACGCGGTAACGGTGTAGCGCGTAGATCAATGCGTCGCGTAGAGCCAGCCATGAGGCTTCAATGATGTTTTCTGACACTCCGATAGTGGTCCATGTCGACTGAGCGTCGCTGCTATCGACCAGAACCCTGGTGACTGCTCCTGTTCCGCGGTTGGTATCGAGAACACGAACCTTGTAGTCGGTCAAATGGACGTCGGCAAGTTCTGGGTAAATATCCGATACAGCGTTACGGAAAGCGTTATCTAAGGCGTTGACCGGCCCATCGCCTTCGCCGACGGTAATGATTCGGTTGCCATCGACAGTTATTCGCAGAGTTGCCTCGGTATCGAACTCGCTGTCCTGGCCACGTTCAACGAGGACGCGAAACGATTCAACTTCGAAGTAATCAAACTGTTCACCGGCGGCGCGACGCATCATAAGTTCCAACGAAGCGTCAGCTACCTCGAAGTGGTAGCCCTCATGTTCCAAGCGCTTCATTTCATCGACGACTTGCACCATTTGTTGATCCTCGAGTTCTATTCCAAGTTGCTCGGCCTTAAGTTCTACTGAGGCTCGCCCCGAAAGATCTCCAAGGAGAAAACGAGTTTGGTTTCCTACCGCGGCGGGGTCCACATGCTCGTATGTATCGGGACGACGCGCTATTGCGCTGGTATGAAGACCGGCTTTATGTGCGAACGCTGAAGTCCCAACATAGGGCTGCTGATGCTGGGGGGGCATGTTCATGAGTTCCGCGACGTGGTGAGATACCGAGGTCAGTCGTTCGATGAATCCGGGCGGAAGAGTTTCAATACCCATCTTGAGCGTCAGGTTCGGGACTAACACCGTGTTGTCACAATTGCCTGTTCGCTCGCCGTAACCATTGATCGTGCCCTGGACATGGGTGGCTCCCGCAACAACACCCGCGACTGCGTTGGCGACAGCGCAGCCAGTGTCATTTTGGGTGTGCATGCCTATCTGGATTCCATCGAAGTGACGTACAACATCAGTCACAATTCCTTCAACTTCGTGAGGTAATGCCCCTCCGTTGGTGTCACAAAGGACCAGACAGTCGGCTCCCTGGACAGCAGCAGCCTCCAACACGCGCAGGGAGAACTCGGGATTGCGCTTGTATCCGTCAAAGAAGTGTTCGGCATCAAAGAAGACGCGGAGGCCTTCCGATTTCAGAAACTGCACTGAATCACCGACCATTGCGACTCCCTCGTCAAGGGGTTGGCGTAACGCTTCAGTGACGTGGTAATCCCAGGACTTGCCGACAATGCATACTGTCGAAGTGCCGGCTGAAAGTAGCGACGACAAGGTTTGGTCCTGGTCGACTCGGCCCTTGGGTCGCCGTGTGGAGCCGAACGCGACAAGGTCAGCGTTTTGAAGCTCCAGTTCTGTCGTTGCCCGCTGGAAGAACTCCTCATCTTTAGGGTTTGATCCGGGCCAGCCTCCTTCGATCCAATGCACCCCGAGCAGGTCGAGTTGACGAGCTACTTTCAACTTGTCATCTGAGGAAACTGAAATGCCTTCGAATTGAACCCCGTCGCGGAGAGTCGTATCGAAGATTTCAACTTTTTCCGGCCACGAAGAATGTCGGATCCCCTGGCGGTCAAGCGATGTTTCAGAATGTTCTTCGCTCATCTTTCCTCCCGAACGAGGTTCTGGTGGATTGCCGACGCTATTTCTTCAGTTCGCCCGCTCGTGGGTACGCCTTCACATGCCATACGTACACGTTCGGAAGTTTCGGTGTCACCCAAGAAATCGAGCATCATCGCGCCCGACAACACCGCTGCTGTTGGATTAGCAAGTCCTTGGCCCGCGATATCTGGCGCTGAACCATGCACGGGTTCGAATAGTGACGGAGCAGTGCGGTCGGGATTCAGGTTTGCTGAAGAGGCGAGTCCGATTCCGCCGGCGACAGCTCCCCCAAGGTCCGTCAAAATATCACCAAAGAGATTGTCGGTGACCACCACTTCGTAGCGTGTTGGATCTTCGACAAAGTAGATACAAGCGGCGTCTACGTGATTGTAAGCAGTGTCAACGTCTGGGTATTCGATGGAAACCTCTTGGAACGTGCGTTCCCACAAGTCTCCTGAGAAAGTCAGCACGTTGGTTTTGTGCACCAGGGTGAGATGTTTCCTGGTTCTACTCTGGGCGAGTTCGAACCCGTATCGGATACATCGTTCGGCTCCTTTTCGGGTGTTCACTGAGCCTTGGGTAGCAATCTCATCCGGAGTCCCTTTTCGCAGAAACCCTCCTTCGCCCGCGTAAGTCCCTTCCGTGTTTTCTCTGATGACAACAAACTCGTGGCCACCGGGGAGAACGAACGGTCGAAGGTTGATGTATAGGTCAAGTTCGAACCGTGCTTTGAGAAGAAGCCCTCGTTCGATAACACCGGGGGGTACCTCAGGGGTGCCGACAGCTCCAAGCAGTATCGCGTCATATTGACGTAACTCGTTGAGGATCTCGTCCGGCAGAATGACGCCATCTTCGAGATAGCGGAAGCCCCCTAATCGAAAGTCAGTGGTGTCTAGGTCAGCTCCGGCAGCTCTCATAACTTCGAGAGCGACCGCAGTCACCTCGGGCCCAATGCCGTCTCCGCCAATTACTGCGATTTTGTGCGGCACGTCAATTCTCCTCGGTTGGGTATTAGGTGTTAGTCAGGATGTGTGCCGCTGGAATGGGCGGCTCTATAACGGCAACGACCGCCCCTCAGGGACGGTCGAAAGGCGCACACGGTAACCGTGTGCGCTACGAAATGATGATGGCGGTCAAGGATGCCTTCACAGCAACCATTTTCGACAACAACAGGCCCTACGTCAAACTGAGTTCAAAACTCACCCTCAACAGCTATCTCATAGTTCGTGTGTAGGCCCCGATTCGATACGCTCTGAGAATGGCCGAAGTTCAACGTCTATCGCTTGAAGCGCATGCGCGTCTTGCTGCTGAACTCCAAGACTTGACTACTCGCGGTCGAATCGATATCGCCGACAAGATTGAGCAAGCTCGCCTGCTTGGCGACCTATCCGAGAACGGCGATTACCACGCTGCTAAGGAAGAGCAGGGAAAGATGGAAGGGCGAGTACTTCATCTGTCGTCGGTCCTCGAAAACTGCGAAATTATTCAGCAAACCTCAAACGAATCAGTAAACCCAGGGGTCGTGGTTGAAATCAAGTTCGAAGGTGATCAAGTGACCGAAAAGTATCTCTTCGGTTCTATCGAAGAACGCCGCGACGGACTTGAGGTTATTTCGCCAGGCTCACCCATGGGACAGGCGTTGGAGGGTGCTGCCGTAGGAGCAAAGGTGAGTTACGAAGCGGGAGCAGGCACCTTGTCGGTAGAGATTGTCTCCATCGATGTCTAACGGTTTCCCATGACTGGCGACGCAGCAATTGCCCCGAGAGAAGCTTCTCACACTGATGATCGCAAGAATCGTCTGGTCCTTCCTCGGGGCCGGAACTATGACCTGCCGGGGCGAGGTCGAACATTTGCGCGGGTAGTGCAAGCGCCGCCGGGCGCTCCAACCGTTCTGTTGCTCCATGGTTGGACCGCTACTGCGGATCTCAATTGGTACAGCAGCTACAGCGCGTTAGAAGGCAAATTCGGTCTTGTAGCTCTGGATCATCGTGGTCATGGTCGCGGGATTCGTTCCCAGAGACCGTTTCGGTTGACAGATTGTGCTGATGACGCCGTC
>DASCSY010000022.1:0-21188 GCA_034399415.1 Acidimicrobiales bacterium | reverse complement strand
TTCTGCCAAAGCATCGTGATTGGTAGCAACAAATCCGCCGACCACGTCGCTGTGGCCGCCTATGTATTTAGTGGCAGAATGCACGACCGCGTCCGCTCCTAAGGCCAACGGTTGCTGTAGGTATGGAGTGGCAAACGTGTTATCAACAACCAGCAGCCCTCCCAATTCGTGAACCACGTCTGAAATTGTTCGGATGTCAAAGATCGAAAGCATGGGATTGCTTGGAGTCTCCAGCCAAACCATCCGGCAATCAGGGTTCCAGACCTCTTTTATTCGATCGGGTTCGGTGAGGTCGACAGCCGCATTACCAACACCCGCGTTTTTCCCGTGAATCTTGTCAATGAGACGGAAGGTACCTCCATAGGCATCGTTACCAAGCAAAATCTGGGAACCTGGGTTCAGTTGCCGGAGCAACGCATCTTCCGCGGAAAGCCCACTCGCAAAGGCGAAACCATACTTAGCCCCTTCGAGCGACGCTACACAGGCCTCGTATGCGTGTCGCGTGGGATTTCCAGTTCGCGAGTATTCGTAGCCATGTCGTGGCGAGCCGGGAGCTTCCTGCGCAAAGGTCGTCGACATTGCAATGGGCGTGACTACGCCGCCGGTTCGTTGGTCATGAGGCTGTCCTGCTCTAATAGCGCGAGTTTCAAATCCGTATTCTTCCGGATCTTCAAAGCCTGAGAGGAGGGGGTCGCCGCCCATCATTTCTCTTGAACCTCCGTGTCGTCGTCAGAAATAGGTTGCAGTAGTTCAGCACGCTCCAACAAGGTTCGCGGCTTTCCGCTATCGAGCACAAGGACCACGGGGGAACGTTCAATTTTCTGCACAGCAGCTCCTACCGTTTCGCCGATGCCGATGATTGGTAAGGGTGGATCCATTAACTCCTCAACCGAACGATCAAGAATGCCCGTTGCCTCAAAGGACTTCTCTCTTAGCGAATCTTCCGATACCGAACCGAGTACTTCTGCCGCTGCTATGGGCATTTCACCTTTCGCGACGGGAACATGTGAGAGACCGTGGGCGCGCATGATTTCGATGGCGTCGCGGACCGTTGTTTGCGGGGCAACATAAGGCAACGCAAGGTTGTCTTGGAGTTTGGCTCCAATGAGATCAGCTACCGTCAAACCTTCTTGATGGCTAAATCCCATATTGGCCATCCAATCTTTGTCGAAGACTTTGCTCAGGTAGCCCCGGCCGCTGTCCGGGATAAGCACTACTACTAAGTCCTCGCTGCTAAGACCTTCCGCTACTCGCAAGGCCGCGGCGACTGCTGTGCCACCAGATCCACCAATCAGAATGCCTTCTTCTTTGGTCACTCGATGAGCCATAGCGAACGACTCCGCATCACTGACTGCAATGGCCAAGTCCACGACCTTGGGGTCGTACGTGTCCGGCCAAAAGTCTTCACCTACGCCTTCAACGAGATACGGCCGGCCATCGCCGCCCGAGTAGACCGAATTAGTGGGATCGGCGGCAATGATTTGTACTGTCGAACGTTGCTCTTTGAGGAATCTTCCTACGCCCGTGATGGTGCCGCCAGTTCCGGCTCCTGCAACAAAATGTGTGACCCGTCCCCGGGATTGTTGCCATATTTCCGGACCAGTTGATTCATAGTGGGCTTGGGGGTTTGCCTGGTTGTGGTACTGGTTCGGTCGGTAAGCGTCGGGAACTTCGTTTACCAGACGTTCCGCTGTTGAGTAATAGGAGCGGGGATCATCGGGGTCAACTGCAACGGGGCATACGACGACTTCAGCGCCGTACGCTTCTAAGAGGCTGACCTTTTCGCTGCTGACTTTGTCGGTCATTACGAATACGCAGTTGTAGCCGCGCTGAGCCGCGACGATAGCGAGACCGACTCCGGTGTTACCGGAAGTTGGTTCGATGATCGTGCCCCCTGGCTTAAGTAGTCCGGCTTTTTCTGCTTCATCGATCATGGTGACGGCGGGACGGTCCTTGGAACTGCCGCCGGGATTGGTCGTTTCTAGTTTCGCGAGAACTGGGCATGACAGCCCGGCAGCGACTCGAGGTAGACGCACCATTGGTGTGTTCCCAATCAGGTCAAGTACCGATTCAGCAACGTCAAGCTCAGAGCTGTTCATACTCCCAGTCTGGCTGTTTCGTGTCTGCTTCACACAGTCGATAGCTGCGTCTCTACTGTGGAAGCCTCGCGCCTATTCCAAGGGGCGGGGAACAGGCCGCGCAACTTGAGGCGACCACGTCCAGAAACTATCCCGTCGCACCCATCCAGGTCCTAGGAGCCAACTACTTGGGCTTCATTAGCTGTCAGCCAAGTAGCTCTTGAGCAGCCTGTCTGAATTTCTCTACATTGGCTTCTTTGACGCCCTCGTATCCGCGGATAATGTCGGGCAGCTCAGCCACTGCTAGAGCCTTCTCGTAGGTTTCGGTGCGCAAGTCAGCAAGCACCTGACCAATCATGTCTTGGTACTCCCCCACCAGTGCCCGTTCCATCTTGCGGTGGGCGGTGTTGCCGAACAGGTCCAGTGGGGTTCCGCGCAAGAATTTCAATCTTCGCAGCACTCCAAAGGCCAGGTCGCCAGAACGTCCGAGCCCTATTTTTTGGTCAAGACCGAGGCGTCTCATTGATGGCGGATGGAGCTTGTAGGTGACTTTGCTTGCATCACCGAACTGTTCTTGAACAGCGTGGTGGAACCCTTTCGAACGATGGAGTCGCGCAACTTCATATTCGTCTTTGTAGGCCATCAGCTTGTAGAGATGGCGGGCATAGGTTTCTGATAAGCGCGTGTCCTCACCTAGCGACGCTTCAGCGGACCTGACCTTGCCTACCCTCTCGACGTAGGTGCGCGCATACCCGCTGCTCTGATAATCAACCAGATCGGCGGCTCTGATCTTCAAGAGTCGCTCTAGTTCTTCTGATGGGCTAGGTACTGATTGGATGAGGGACTCAACCGCTGTTGAAACCTTGGCCTCGCGGCCGACTTTCCCAACTCTTTCAATGCCCAACTCGTCTATGAAACCGGGTTCGAGGACGATGTGTCGGCCGATTCTGAACGCTTGTGTGTTCAGTTCGACCGCCACCCCATTCAGTTCGATCGCTCGCTCGATCGCCGAAGCGCTGATCGGTACCACTCCGCTCTGGTACGCGGAGCCCAACACAATGATGTTGGCGGGCATGTGCGATCTGAACAGATTGTCGGACAGATTTCCGGCGTCGTAGTAGATGTTTTTTTCGGGGACTGTGGCGCTGTCGATAGTCGACTGCAACGCTGACCATTCGGGGTATTCAGCAGTCGTGTCGCGCACCATCGCAGCAGTGGGAACCTTGCTTGACGAGACCAAAGCGACAGTGCGGCCGGGCATCGCCTTTTCCAGGTTCACTGGATTTGTTCCGCTTAACAGATCGAACACGATGTAGGCGTCAGCCTCCCCGGTCGCAATTTTATTTGCCTCGCCGAGGACGAGTTCGCTATCGGGTCGACGAATTTTGAGGTTAGACACCACTGGCCCGCCTTTTTGGGCGAGGCCTGTTTGGTCCAGTCCGTGCGCCTCTTTACCGTCCAATAACGCGGCGGTCGCCAACAGCTGATTAACCGTGACGACTCCTGTTCCGCCGATACCCATCATGAGCACGTTGCCTTCATCGAGTCGATCAGGCTCAGGTTGGTCATCTCCAATTTCGGCTAACGCAAGTGCCGATTTTTCGGGGACCGACCCGCCTGGAATTACTTCGATAAACGCGGGGCAGTCACCGTCAAGGCAGGTGAAGTCTTTATTGCATGAAGATTGATGTATCGCGGTCTTTCGGCCAAATTCAGTTTCTACGGGCTGTACGGAAAGACAGCTGGATTTCTCACCGCAATCACCGCATCCCTCACATACGGCCTCGTTAATGAAGACGCGCATGGTTGGCTCGGTCGCCTTGCCTCTTTTTCGGTCACGACGGAGTTCTGCTGCGCAGGGTTGGTCGTAGATGAGGACGGTGCATCCGGGAACATCGCGCAAAATTCGCTGGGCCTCATCCAAGCGATCTCGATGCCAAACTTCGGTACCGTCAGCGAAGTGGGGCGCGATCCCATACTTTTCGGTGTCGTGGGTAAGCACCATGATTTTCGAGGCGCCTTCGGCTTCGAGGGATCGAGTGAGTTCGGGGACTTCCATGCCACCGTCAACCTCTTGGCCGCCCGTCATGGCTACAGCCGCGTTGTAAAGAATCTTGAAAGTGACGTTCGTTCCAGCGGCAATCGCTTGTCGGACAGCGAGCGATCCAGAGTGGTGAAAAGTACCGTCACCGATGTTTTGAAAGCGGTGCTCCATGTTGACGAATGGAGCTGCACCGACCCATTGCACGCCTTCGCCGCCCATCTGGGTGGTGCCTTTGACGTTGCGCGTAGGAGTCATGGAAGCCATGCCGTGGCAGCCGATTCCGCCTCCGGCTTCGGAACCTTCTGGAACCCACGTGGATCGGTTGTGTGGACAGCCTGAACAGAAGTTCGGCGTCCTGTTCGACTGCTTTTTGGTGTCGGGGGCTCCAAGGGCGACGGGGACGGTGACTCGTTCGCGCACCGCAGGACCAACTGCTTCTTCACCCAACCGTTCAACTAAGAAAGGTCTGATCTTGCGCGCTATGAGGTCAGCGTCCATCTCTCCGTGGCCTGGGAACCAAAATCCGTTGTCCGTATCACGCTTACCGAGGATCACCGGAGCGTCCGTTGAGCCGTAGAGAATTTCCCGCATGAACGTTTCAACGAAGGCTCGTTTTTCTTCGACTACGACGATCGTGTCGAGACCTTGAGCAAATTCTCGAACGCTGTTGGCTTCTAACGGCCATACGACGGCAGGTTTATATATTCGTATTCCGCGTTGGTTAAGGGCAGCCTCATCGAGGCCCATTCGATCCAATGCTTCTCGCAGGTCGTAGTACGTCTTGCCGGCAGCAACAAATCCGATGCGGGCGTCCGAAGTTGCTCCGCTGACGGTATTGAGACGATTCAGGTGAATAAAGGCGTCGGTTGCTTCAAGGCGTCCTTCATGAATTTCAAGTTCTTGACGGACGGCGAAAGGTCCAAATAGCGCATCTTGTTGCGTGTGTTGCCATGGGCCGCCGTTCCACTCAAAATCGGGTCGTTTCGTTTGGACTCGGCCAGGGCCGACTTTGATGGTTGAGTAACCATCGGCAACGTTGGTCACGATCTTTAGCGATACCCAAAGACCGCTGTATCGCGATAGTTCATATCCAATTCGCCCGTAGTCGGCGACCTCTTGAACGGTTCCGGGATAAAGGATCGGGGTTTGAAAATGAAGCAGTGCGAATTCAGATTCTGACGCCAGCGTCGACGACTTTGAAGCGGGATCGTCGCCAGCGACAAGCAACACGCCGCCCTTCGGGTCTACTCCGCATACGTTCGCGTGTCGTATTGCGTCCCCAGACCGGTCAACCCCGGGGGCTTTTCCGTACCACATGCCTAACACGCCATCGAATTTGCCATCGAAGTTGCGGTTGGCGAGCTGTGAGCCCCATACGGTGGTCGCTCCAAGGTCTTCGTTCAGCCCGGGAATAAATTCGATGTTGTTAGCCGCGAGTTCTTCTGCGTTACTCAGCATTAGTGTGTCGATGCCGCCGAGAGGGGATCCTCGATACCCAGAAACCATGGCCGCGTTGTTTAGGCCGTCGCGCCGGTCTGCGCGTAGCTGGTCCATAAGGACTCGCAGCAAGGCCTGGACGCCGGACATCGCAACGTCGCCCTCGTCGCGTACGAATCGGTCTTCAAGTCTGAAGTCGGCTAGTGCCATCGGTACCCTCCCTGACTGGGGGAAAGGATAGTGCCGCCGGGGGTCGGGTCGCCGGTAAGCGCGTCCAAATGGTGTATTTCCTTCTGTCTCATAGGTCTAGGACAGCTGTTGACGTCGCCACGTTGAGCAGAACAGCCGTTATCGTTGAAAGAGCGGCTTCAACAATTAATGGCGTGCGGAGACACGAGGTAGACGTGTCGCTAACAGAAGTGCACATCCATTGGCGAGCCCCGATAATAGGAACGCCCACCGATAGTCCCCCAAAGCATCATGAAGCAGTTGCGCGATGTAGGGCCCTATCGCGGCCATAGTTCCCGCGGTCGCAAAAATTCGACCCACGATCGCGCCAGCGTGGGCCCTCCCGAAGAGGTCAGCGACAAGAGGCGGAAACACCACTACTCCGCCGCCGTACGCAAAGCCGAAGGCTGCTGCCGAGGGATAGAGCAACCAAAGATCGTTGCTGCAGGCCATGCCAACAAATGATGCTGTTTCAATACCCAAAGCCACGATAACTGCGGTTTTGCGCCCTATGCGGTCAGACACCGGTCCCATGGTTAAGCGCCCGACCAGTCCGCCTATGCCGATAGCTGAAATCACCGTGGAAGCAGTTTGCAACGAGGCACCCAAACTCTGGGCGAATTGGACCCCATGTACGAAGGGTATGAAGACCGCGATGAACGTAAGCGCGTACATTCCAAAAATTTGCCAATAGGTAATGCTTCTCCATGCTTCCGCCGGACTTACCCCGGAGAACGACTCTCCCACTGGATGCATAGGTGACATCTGCGGACCGTCGGGCAGCTGTCCTACGGTTTCGGGGTCGCGCTCGAGTATGAACGAACTCAACAACATGCAGGCACCTCCGAAAATTGACATGCTCACAATTGCGACCCGCCACCCATAGGCTCCCACCAGCAACGCAGCAACGGGAGGAACGACAATGTTCGCGAGACTCCCCCCCGAGGTCGCGATTGCCGTTGCCAGCCCTCGCCGAACAACGAACCAGCGCACCACGGTGGCATTACATGGGACCCAGGAGCAGCTCATCCCTAAAGGGGCAACAATGCCCATACCGAGGGCGACGACGGTCAGACTGTTCGAGGTCGCCCACAACAGGTATCCGCTAGTAAGCAGAACTGACCCCGTTGCAACGATGGGGCGTGGACCCCAGCGGTCGGTCAGCCAACCACTAACCGCGGATAGGGCACTGTATAGCCCTATATAGATGGCGAAGATCAATTGAAGTCGGGTCTCGGACCAGCCTGTGTCCGCTACCACATCGCCGACAAATGTCCCGAAACTGAATTGAATGCCGTAGACGACAAACAAGACCGTGAACGCGGCTCCAACGATGCGCCAACCAAAAAACGGGCGCTCGGCTGCGGAAACCGAGTAGATCACAACCTTGGTTAACGGTCCCCCGGCGCCATGTAAAACCAGATGGGGTTCGGTTCGTCGGCGTCAGCCATGGCTTGTCGAGCTGCCATGACTACTTTGCCAGCTTCGGTTTCATCAAGGAACCAGCGCGTCCCAGCCCAGGCCGACGGAGCATGGTCCGATAACGCCAAAGCGGCGGTTTCGTAATATCCGCGGATGTCTTGGCTAACTCGTGATGGGATCCCGGGCACGCCTGCCTCTTTCCACGGAGTTCCTTCCGCGATCTTTACAAAGGCGTCGATTGCAATTGTAATTTCGTCAGCCTGGACCACCCTTCCTGCCCCAATTCGGTTTCCATATTGAGCGATGGAGCGGTCATATGCAGGCCGCAGCCCATTCACCTCGTCAATGGCAGGGTGGAGATCAGGATCATGTCGCGGCGGCATTGGACATGCCATAACCTCGGTTTCATCATCGATGATGCTGACGTCGTATTCCGCGAAAATTGGCTCTGAGCTGTCCAGCAACTCAAATGCTCTGGCCAACACTCGATGTTGAAATTCTGAGTCAGAAGGAACGCCAAGCGGTCTCCCCAGGGGGAAATCGCACCAGAGACCTCTCGGAGGCGCCGTTGTCTCTATCTGACTCTTGATGGAACCAAGGGCAACAGTGGCGATACCTTCAGCTTCGAAGATGTGTGCGAGCGTACTCACGGTACGCGTACAAAGGGGTCAGACAGGTGTCAGTATGACCACATCAACGTCTTGTTCCTTTAAGAATTTGGCCCCTGAAGGTCCGCTGTCAAGCCTTATTGCCGATAGGTCAAATTGGTTACCAGCGTAGGCAAGGTGCTCCTCAGCTACTGAGCCAATAATTCCTTGTGCCGCTAATTCATCGAGGCGGTCGATCGGAAACACCGTGTTGATGTCGAGAGCGAAGCCCGTTGCGTCAAAATTTGGACTCCAGTGTCCCATCACGTAATCGCGAGCCTCGGATCTCAAGATTCGATAGCCAGTGTCCATGGGCGAAAAATCTTCGTCGTCGGGATGGTGAAGTGATGCAGAGGTAACAATCGCTACCTTCGCTTCGTTCAGAGGGACCGGGACTGTAAAGGCCGTCTCGTCGAACTTGACGCCATCAAGATTGGCCGTCATTGCCTTGATATCGCTGTCTGTCATGGCTCAGAGGCTACGTCACTTCAGTTATCGGTGCAGCAACAGTTACCGAGGGTCCGTGGACACCATCGCGACACCTCCGACAACAAGAACGCCGCCACCTAGTTCGATAAGACTAAATCGGTCACCTACAAGTAGCCAACCAAAGAGCACTCCAAAGAACGGGGTCAAATAAGCGACGGCTGCGCCTTGGATCGCGGGAGCGCGTCGCAAAACCGTGGCGAATAAGACAAACGTGACCGCCAACGACGGGATCCCTGCGTACAGGAGCGGCAACGCAAGTCCCCAACCTATTTCCGTGTCCGACCAGCTTTCGATAAAGGGAACTGCCGCATGCAGGCAAATCGCTGACAGCAAGATCTGGCAGGTGACGAGCATTAGCGGACTGATTTCAAGCGCGGCCGGGAGCCTTTTGTTTAAGACAGCACCTAACGCCCAACTGATGCTTGAGATCAACGCAAAAAGAATTCCTAGAGTTGTGTTGCCGGATCCGAGAGCCGGGATTGCTAGGAAGACCGCGCCAAAAAGACCTACCACCAGACCGGCGCGACCGCGACGTCCTGGCCGCTCGGCAAGAACTCGCACGGCGATCATCGCTGTGAACAAAGGCATGGTCGCGGACAACATTGCCGACAATCCCGGTGAAAGACGAGAGATCGCTAATACCAGGAATCCGCTGGAGATCGTCGTAATAGACAGGGAAATCCACCAAACGGCTCGCCACTGCCGTCGGGTGTTTGGTAGCCGCTCCCCACGAGCAAACGCCACCAGGAGCAAGAATGGCGCACCGATTGATGCTCGAAGAGCGGCCAGCGCGAGCGGCGACGTGTAGTCCAAAGCGCGTTTCATGACCGTGTAATTCAAGCCAATCAAGAGCGCCGTCAGAACGACTAGTCCGATGGTTACAAAATCTGAAGTGTTCGCTGTTGTGAGGTTCCGTTTGCGCGAGTTGGTCACACGTCCTCAAGTAAATCGAAGGATCGTTGGCGGAGACGGCGCATGCCTTTGAGCCAGCGGTCTGGATCCGCTGCTTTTCGCTCCGTGTACGTCTTTACCTCAGGGTGAGAAAGAATCAGGAAACGTTCTTCTTGAACTGCCTCAGTGATCACATCGGCGACATAGTCGGCCTCGACGATTCCATCAGTGCCACCGTCTCCCAACTGTTTGGGCGCCATGGCGGTGTTCACGCCTTGGGGACACAAAACTGAGACTTTGATGCCATCATCTCCATGGGTTATTGCAAGGGCTTCTGCAAGCTTGATGCAGGCAGCCTTTGTCACCGAATAGGGCGTGGAGCCCACCGCCGCTAAAAGTCCAGCGGCGCTAGCTGTGTGTATGAGGTAGCCATCTCCGCGCGCTGTCATCGAGGGCAGTACCGCCCGCGCCGCATACACGTGAGACATGACGTGCAACTCCCATTGGGCTTGCCAAGCCTCGTTGCTGGCCTCGACTCCGCCTTCGACCCCCGCGCCCGCATTGGAGAAAAAGATGTCGATGGGACCGAGGGTCGTTTCTGTTTCTTCCACCAGTTCGGCTATGGCTTTTTCGTCCGTGACGTCAAGTCGCGCGCCGACACAGCCCAATTCGTCCGCTACTAGGTGTGCTGCTTTCTCGTCGTAATCAGCTACGACGACGCCTCGAGCTCCCTCCGCAACCCATTTTCGGGCTGTGGCAGAGCCAATACCACCGCCGCCTCCGGTAATGATTGCAACACGATCTTTGATGTCCATGGTGTGACCCTAGGGCGGGGACGCTAGGGAGTGCTCAACTCTCGGCAACACCATTCTTGGTGCGCATCGCAGCGTACGCGATTTCGTCAACTTCGTGTGCTCCCAGAAATCTTCCGGGGCTAGCGCCATCGACATGGCCCATGATTCCTTTGTAGAGGCCGAAGCCGCAAAGCGCCGCTAGACGTTGTGGCATTGCCTTTACGTCATCGGGAGCGAGGCTGTAATACTGGTTTTGTTGTTGACGCAGATATCCCTGGCAGTACTGAACGCTGATACCTAATCGCCACTCGTTGTTTGTTGTATTCGCTCCCCCAC
The DNA here is from genome assembly GCA_034399415.1 of Acidimicrobiales bacterium. GTDB lineage: Bacteria > Actinomycetota > Acidimicrobiia > Acidimicrobiales > Poriferisodalaceae > UBA2110. The sequence goes on along the minus strand of DASCSY010000022.1, from coordinate 10,822 downwards.
AATGCCAAGTTCCTCCGTTTAGGATCAACACCGAGCCGGCTTTCATTTCAGCCGGTATGTGTTCAATCTGCTCACCTTTTCTGGGTTCATGGTCGAATCTGTGAGAACCGGGAACGATTCGTGTGGCCCCGTTTTCATCTGTGAAGTCCGTGAAGGCCCAAATGGTCGTAACCATGAACGGGATGCGGGGTCGGCTAACAGTGACTAACCCATCGTCGCTGTGGAGGCCTTGGTGAACTTCGCCGGGGCCAATGTGCATACATGTGGTACCTGACAAGATGCATTCATCGTCTAAGAGACGTTCGGGAAAGGGAAGCACATTTTCATGTGTAGGTAGTTTCCAAAACGCTCGATCTTTCCCTAAAAGGTTATACATGCGCTTAGTGGCGTAGCCTTCGGCGCGATTGCCACGTGGCTGCACGTCAAGGTCGGCTTCAAGTCGAGCGACTGTTTCCCGCACTTCCTCAATGAGGTCTTGCCCGATCGCGTTCTCGATAATGCAGTAGCCGTCGTCTTCGATGGTTTGGAGATGTTGAGACAAGGTTGCCGTATCCATAACAAGATTCTCGCAGCTTAAAAGCAGTGGTGGCGGTTTACTGCGAGACTGACGGCTATGGCAGTCGTTTCGGAGCCACGAAGAATGGTTCTGAACGCTTTTTCTATGAATTGTGTGAGTCACATTCAACAAGGGATGTGGACGAGGGAAGATACCCGTCAGGTCGAATTTGGCTCTCTCGATCCATGGATTGAACTCGCAAAAGTCGCTGAGAAAGGTTGCTTCGACACCATCTTTCTGGCCGACGTGATTGGGCTCTACGACAATTACAAGGGGAACGCGGACACGTCGTTTCGAGAAGCTATGCAGGTCCCGGTCAACGACCCAATGCTCCTAATTCCTGCAATGGCCGCAGTGACAGAACACCTTGGGTTCGCTTTCACCAGTTCGATCTTGCAGGCTCACCCGTTCACGTTCGCCCGACAGCTTTCGACACTAGATCACTTAACTGATGGCCGCGTCGCTTGGAATATCGTGACCTCATATTTGCCTAATGCGGGTAGCAACCTTGGTTTCGATGGTCTACCCGGTCACGAGGAGCGCTACGCGAGAGCTGATGAGTACCTGGAAATCATTTACAAGCTTCTAGAAGGAAGCTGGGCCGACGACGCCGTCGTCAATGACCGACAACGGCGGATGTATGTAAATCCTGATCGTGTTCGCCCGATCAATCATCGTGGCCTCCATTACGACGTCGCGGGGCCACATTTGTCAGCCCCCTCAGTTCAGAGAACTCCAGTCCTATTTCAAGCTGGCATGTCAGAGACCGGCAGGGAATTTGCCGCTCAACATGCTGAATGTGTGTTCGTCGTTGGCTCTTCGCGCAGCGGGCCAGCGATAGCGGCAGATTTACATCAGCGCGCGCTGTCGTATGGGAGAAGTGATTCTGATCTCATGCTCATCGGAGGGGTTGCGCCGATTGTCGGGGGCACAGAAGCTGAGGCTCTGGCGAAACGCGATGAGTACAAAAGCGATCTATCTATTGAGGCGGGTTTAGCTCACATCAGCGGCAATATCGGAGCGGATTTGGGTGACATTGACCCGGCCGAGCCTCTCGAAAATTTTAGGACGGAACGCGTCCAGGGGTTCTTGAAAAACTTGCTGGACTCCGCGCCACCTGGGACAAGGACGATGGGGGATTTGGTTAAATCGAACCTCGCGGGCGCTTGGTTAGTGGGGTCCGCTGAACAGGTAGCGGACGAACTGCAACGAAGGTTTGAAAGCGGTCTCGATGGATTCAACTTGACCTACACGGTGACTCCGGGAACTTTCGTTGACTTTGTAGAGGGAGTGGTCCCAATCCTGCAGGAGCGTGGCCTGGTACAAAGTGAATATTCAACGGGCAGTCTTAGGCGGAAGTTGTTCGGTAGCGACAAACTGCCGGCAAGTCACCCAGCCGCAAAGTTTCGTTTCTGAACTCAGTTCTCCGACTGCTCATTTCGGCCGCTTCCTCGAGCGATAGCTGCTGCAGCCAGCGCAAGGAAGAGCATGCCGGCCCATGCTGTCTCATATCCGCCGGTCGCGTCGGCGGTTAAGCCTGTGAGAAAGCCTCCCAGGGTGAGCCCCACCATGAAACCCATTACGACTCGTCCGCTGGCGCGCCCTGATTGGTTGGCGGGCACTCCAATAATGACTGAAAGCATCACGACGGCGTTCCATGCGTTAAGACCGACTGCGGAGAGAACCGCAGCTGGCCACATAATCCATTCACCGATTCCAACCGCTAGAAAGAGCATCGCCATGACTAGCGCAGTAAATAGTGACTGGATCGTTAGGGCAGAAGATGGAGCCACCCGATGTTCAGCCAGATGCGCCCAGAGGATTCGCGTGGCGATTGCGAGGCCCCCTGGAAGACCTGCGATTATCCCGGCCTTTACGTTCGACATGGCCAACGAATTTTCGGCGAACAGCACTAGGTATCGGCTAACTCCTCCGACTACACATCCCATGAGTAAGGAATAAATCGAAAGTAGGTGCACCGAACGGGGTAACGACGTCGATGACGTTTCGACAGAATCGCTCGCGTTGTCTTGAATTCGGAGTCGGCTATCTGGGAGCGCAAACGCTGTCACCGTGGACAAGGAGAGCGCTACGACCGCGTACACGCCGATGGCTAGACGCCAGCTAGACCAGATACTCAGAATGGGTAGGGTGAAGCCACCCACCAAGATCGCGAGTTGCACTCCCGATTGTTTTATTCCAGTCACAGTTCCGCGGCGACCTTCTGGCGCTCGTTCTGAGATCAGTTTGTTGGTCGCAGGGTTACAGGCGCCTTGTCCGTATCCGGAAATGAAGAGCCCCAACATCAGCCCGACGACTGAAGTTGCGATCGCGACTATCAACAGCCCGATCCCCGAAGAAAGCAGCACTAGAACACATGACCATTTGCCCCCGTATCGATCACTAAAGCGACCGGAAAGGGGTGCGCATAACGCGCCTACGATGGTGTTCACTGAGACGCCTGCACCGAACATCGTCAGTGACATGCCAAGATCATTTGCCAATGCCGTCGCTACGACGGCCGTTCCTACTATTGGAAATGCTCCTAACGCCATTGTCAGGACCAAAACCGTTATTAGCACTGAGGAACTAAGACGCGTCGACGGAATCTTCGAAGCGTCAGACAGTGGCACGGTGTGCACCCTACGCTGACGGGCGATGTCAAAGCGGCAAGTCCTTATCCCTCACATCGCATACGACCGGATCCGTTCGAGACTCGATGAACTTCCCCACGACGTAGCCGTTCTTTGCTGGTCATCCACGGGGGTCAACTGGGCTGATGGATCTCCGGTAGCCGCAAATGAGTACCTTCCTGAGGTGGGTTGGATTGCGATTGACACCATGTTCTCGGGGGATTTCCCATCTTTTGCCGCCGCCTTACTGGAATCGGGAACAGTTCGTTGGGTTCAGTCCTGTTTGGCGGGTATCGATGCGCCACCCTTGCTTAATATTCTCGAGGCTGGGATCCGGCTGAGCAACAGCGATTCGCCTAACGCGGGAGTGGCTGAATACGTGATGGCGGCGGTTATGCATGTTCAACACAACTGGACGGCTCGTCGCGACAATCAGCGGAACGCTACATGGGCGCAAGGCGGTTGGAAGGAGATAAGCGGCTCAAAATGGGTTGTTGTTGGCTTTGGCTCAATTGGCGGTGAGATCGCTAAGCGAGCCCGTCCTTTTGGCGTTGAGGTCATCGGGGCTCGAAGGACGAAGGTTGAAGATACTCGCGCGGACGGGATGGTAACCATGGATCGGATCAGTGAGGTCTTACCGTCCGCCGATGCTGTGGTCGTGGCCTGCCCGCTCACCGATGAGACGCTCGGTCTAGTCAACCGCGACTTTCTTTCTCAAATGCGCGAGGACGCGATTCTGGTCAACGTGTCTAGAGGGCCCGTGGTCGATACTGCTGAACTCGTGGCGGCGTTGGATTCGGGGAGACCCGGTCACGCGATTCTTGACGTGTTCGAAACAGAACCGCTTGATCCTGCAAGCCCACTTTGGGACCATCCGGGAATAACCCTGACGTCCCATGTCGCGGGGGCGGGGTCCGGAATTATGGAACGTGGCGACGAGGTTTTTCTTGAACAGTTAGACGCGTATCTCGCGGGTCGTTCCTTGCGATTGGAGGTCGAAAAGTGAAGTCGGAAACGATGTTGCCTTTGGGGAAAGTCGATCCAGGCTTGCGAGAGCCAGATACACCACTCGATGTTGGAACCATCGTTGAAGGGGCGGCCGTAGTTGAAGCACTCGGGTATGACGGGCTTGCAGTCGAGGAGTGTAAAGACGACCCCTACCAGCAGCTAACGCTCGCTTCGGTCAATACGACCGAACTGAGTCTGGCTACTTCCGTCGCTATGGCTTTCCCAAGGTCTCCCACAATCACCGCGATGTCGGCGTGGACGCTTCAAAAAGTTTCTCGTGGCCGGTTAATCTTGGGGCTTGGTTCTCAGGTACGCGGACACATCAGACGCCGATACGGCATGGAATGGAGTGCTCCGGCGCCTCGGATGCGCGATTACATACTGGCGATGAAGGCCGTCTGGCGGTGTTGGCAAAACAGCGAGCCACTCAGACACGACGGGGATCATTACAAACTTGACTTGATGGTCCCTCTTTTTGATCCGGGTCCTATAGATCACCCCGATATTCCAGTTCATATTTCTGCGATCAATACGAACATGTGCGCGGTGGCTGGCGAGGTCGCAGATGGCATCCGACTCCATCCGGTGTGTTCACCCAAATACATAGAAGAGGTGATGGTTCCTGCGGTAGAGCGAGGTGCTGCCCGGGTTCAACGGGACCCAGAGGTTGTCGACTGGTGTATGAAACCTCTGGTTGCAACCGCGGCAGACCAGTCGACTCTGGAGCAGATAGCCGAGAGTGTCCGGGCAAGGGTGGGCTTTTACTTGGCGACACCTGCCTATAAGGCTGCTTTCGAAGTGCACGGATGGGGGGACCATGTCGATCAAGCCGCTTCGCTGTCCCGAGAACAGCGATGGGATGAAATACCGGCTTTGGTCCATGACGAGATGTTTCATACCATCGCCACCGTTGGAACCTACGGCGAAATCGCCTCAATGTTGAACCAGCGATTCGGTCCTCTCATCGATCGAATCGAATTCAGTATTCCGGTGAATGACCCTGACGATGCGAATTTGTTGACTTCGATGCTTAACGAACTCAGCGAAAGCGACGAGTTGCGACACTGATGTTCCCACGTCGGTTAGGGAGCAGTCGGTGAGACGCCGCAGCGACTACCCGGCTTCTGAATGAGTGACGGATTCTTCTCCCATCCATTCGCGTAGCGTGTTTTTTAGTTTGGTTTGTTGGATGAAGATGTCATGTTCGGGACCTGCGGCGTTAGCTGACTGCGGGGCCTTCAGATAGAAGGACAGCCATTCTTGAATCCCGGATTCGCCTGCGCGTTGGGCCAGATCGAGGAACAGTGCCAGGTCGAGAACAATGGGCGCAGCAAGAATTGAGTCGCGACATAGGAAATCAATCTTGATTTGCATCGGATAGCCGAGCCATCCGAAGATGTCGATGTTGTCCCAGCCTTCTTTATTGTCACCTCGCGGCGGGTAGTAGTTGATTCGAACGACATGGTCAATGTTGCCGTAGAGGTCGGGGTAGACGCTTGGCTGCAGGATGGTGTCGAGGACGCCGAGTTTCGATACTTCTTTAGTTTTGAAGTTTTCTGGATCATCGAGTACTTCGCCGTCGCGGTTCCCCAGAATGTTGGTGCTGTACCAGCCCCTCAACCCCAACATTCTTGCCTTCAATCCTGGAGCTATGAGAGTTTTCATGAGCGTTTGTCCAGTCTTGAAGTCTTTGCCTGCGATAGGTACGCCGCGACGTTCTGCAAGTTCAGTCATACATGGAAGGTCGACGCTGAGGTTGGGAGCCCCGTTGGCGAAAGGCACGTCGCTCATGAGCGCGGCGTAGGCATAAATTTGGCTTGGTGAAATGTTGTCGTCATTCGTTCGGAGAGCTTCCTCAAATGCTTCGAGGGTTTGATGTGCCGCGCTTGCCTCCTGATATGCCTCGGTGGAGCCACACCAGACCATCACTAGACGGTCGCAATCATTCTCAGTACGGAAGTGTTCGATATCAGCCATCAATGCTTGGGCCTGATCCAGTTTCGATTCCAATTCCTTAACGCGATTCCCTTCTAGTTTCTTGACCCACCGTTGATCAAAAACTGCGTCCATGGCGACGATGCCTTCCAGTTCGCCAGATATAGCTGAGAGATCCCTCTCTTCAAGCACTCCAGCTGCTTGCGCTCCTTCTAAGGCGTTAGGGGTGATGGGATCCCAGCCTCCGAACACGAGGTCATCTAGATCGGCTAGGGGTACGAAGTCTTTGATGAGGGGATTTCGTGCCTCCTCTTTTTTCCCAAGACGAATGTGCGCCATTTGGGAAACGGAGCCGATAGGCGTGGCAAGACCCTGGCGAGCGGCGAGGACTCCTGCGATGAAGGTTGTCGCGACCGCTCCCATTCCGGGAGTGAGGACGCCGAGCTTGCCTTTGGCGGGCGCGATGTTGGCTGTTGTCATAATAAAAGCATAAGCCTTTATAGAGTTTCTCAGCGTTTAGTTTAGATTTGGTGATCTTTAGTTTTAGAATGGTGAACCGATGAGTTCTTCACGCCCCAGGCTCCCAGACGTCTCAGTTACTCAATTGGAGTATCTCGTCGCAGTGCACCAGTCCAACACCTGGGCTGACGCAGCCAATTTACTTGGAGTGAGCCAATCAGCACTTTCCCAGGGTTTAGCCGAACTTCAGCGTCGACTCGGTCTCGAAATTTTTGGATGGGACGGACGTCGCCGCGTTCCGCTTGAGACCGCACAACATGTAATCGAACATGCTCAACGCATTCTGGCCCAAACCGGTGATCTCGCGGCATGGGCCGAACGAGTCCGCGCTGGGTCAGCCGGCAAGGTGCGAGTTGGAATGATTGACGCGGCGGCAGTAGACCACTTCGGTGAAACCTTGAGAGAATTCCGCGAGAACCGTCCGGAGCTTGATCTTCATGTGACCGTCGGTCCTTCTAGCCATCTACTTCAGGGATTGAGCACGGGCGACCTAGATCTAGCCATCTGTGTTCAACCCGACGACCCAGGCGTGGCGAATGTTCCCCTTCTGGAGGAAGAACTGTTCGTTTATGGGCCTCCCGGAGTTCACCGTTCCCAACCAGCGCTTTGGGGACCCTGGGTCACTTTCCCGCAAGGCTCGCTGACACGCGACCTCATAGAAAAAACGCTTCGTTCGTTAGGCGCGCCATTTGAGGTCGTTGCTGAGTCAAATCAGCCGGAGGTCCTGAGCGAGATGGTGTTAATTGGTATGGGGTGGACGGTTCTCCCCCGGATTCAGGCCGAGCGTCCCCCCGCTTCACTCACTGCTATTCACGCAACACCACTTCTAGAGAGGGCCCTTGTGGCGGCGACGAGACAGACGGGGCCAGCCAATCCGGCGGCAATTGAACTCACTGAAAAGTTTCAACGCCACGCAAGGTTGATCTCAAGGAGCCCGCGTAATTAACCAATTAAATCGCGAACTCGTATATCGCTGGTCCCTAATTCCCGACGAGAGCGCAATTTCGGAGGTGGCTATGTATGGAATCAACCACTAGCGGCCACAGCGGTTCTGGAAGATCGTGGCCCATGTCACTAAGAAACAAGAAGTTTGATGCCGGGATTACCGCAGCGGTACGCATTCCCGATTCCGGCAGTATGAGCCGGTCGTCTCGCCCGTGAATCACCAAAGTGGGAACGGTCATCTTGGCTAACGAAGATTCGCGGTCTCCGCTGGCAAGCATGGCTGCGATCTGGCGGCCCGCTCCATCTGGGTAATGGCAGCGGTCGTATGCGACCGCTGCGTGCTGTCTAGCGACATCAGGATCGAAGTACTTCTTGCTGCACCAAGTTGCGTACTTTGCGGAATAGTCGAGGTATTCCTCGCGTTCTGCCGGAGCCGGCGCAAGCAGCAACGCAAGTGAGTCATCCGGAACGCCAATTACCTCGCGGGTGCCAGTAGCGGACATGACGGAGGTGAGAGAGATCAATCGCTCGGGTCGCTCTATGGCCATGGTTTGAGCGATCATGCCTCCAAGCGACGCGCCAACCACGTGCGCCCGTTCAATCTCAAGGGCGTCAAGCAGGCCAAACGCGTCATCGGCCATGTCGGATAAGTCGTACGGAGTATCAAAAACTTCTTGACCCTCAAGCGCTGCAGCAACAAGGGCAGCAAAGTCGACGTCAACACCGTCAAACTTGGTTGAGAGACCCGCGTCTCGATTATCGAATCGAACTACGTGGAAGCCTCCGTCGGCGAGCATTCCACAGAAGTTCTCGTGCCAGTGAATCAACTGCGCTCCGAGGCCCATCACCAACAAAATCGTTGGGTCGGCTGAGGAGCCGACAGTGTCGTACTCCAATTCAATCCGGCCTACCGTTGCGCGAGCCATTAGCGAGTCTTCACCGGCGTAAATTCAGCCCTCATGTGCTTTACACCGTGGATGAAAGACGATTGCAGCGTGTCTGGTTCCTCCACCGCGTGAATATCCGGCAATTTTCGGAACAGTTCACGGAACATCACCGTAATTTCTCGACGGGCGAGATGAGCTCCTAGGCAGAAGTGTGGGCCAGGACCACCGAAGCCGTACTGAGGATTCGGCGTGCGTTGCACATTAAATCGATACGGATCATCGAACACTGAAGGATCGCGATTGGCAGCTAGGTAGAACATCGCCACTTTGTCCCCTTCCAAAATTTCTTGTTCGCCCAAAAGTGTGTCCTCAGTAACCGTGCGGCGCATATAGGTGACCGGGCTAGCGAGTCGAACTATCTCTTCTACTGCCGTAGGAGCGACCCCTTCGAAATCCGCCGCCCACACTGCGCGTTGGTCTGGGCTATCAGTCAAGTACTTCAAACCCCAAGAGATCGCGTTTCTAGTCGTCTCGTTTCCTGCGACCACCAGGAGGACAAAGAAGCTGGCCAGGTCGGCTTGATCTAAATGGTCGTCTTCAAGTTCGGCGTTTACCAAAATGCTCGTCAGGTCGCGTCCGTCTCCGCCTTTCTTCGCCTCTGCGACTTCGCCCATCAGCTGTGCAAGATCAGAACCTGCGTTCAGAAGTGCAGTTACAAAGTCAACGCCGTCAGGAGCAAATTCTGGATCGCCTATACCGAGAATGATGTTGGTGTTGGCAAAAACCATTTCGTACGCCGAGTCAGGTACTCCCATGAGATCGCACACAATCTTGAGAGGGAGAGCCGCGGCGACGTCGGTAACGAAGTCGCACCGTCCTCTCTCTGCGATTTCGTCGACGATCGAGGCAGCGACATCTTGTACCGAATCTTCTAATGCGCTGAGCATCCGAGGAGTAAACCCCTTCGAGATGATTCGTCGAAGACGCGCATGACGCGGATCATCCATTGAGATCATCGAACTGAAAAATTCAAGAAATTCGGGTGGCGCGTCTGTGATGGTTATGCCTTGAGCGGAGCTGTAGATCTCCGGGTTTCGCGACACGGTCGCTATGTCCTCGTGCCGAGTAACGCACCAGTATCCCGGCCCTGCTTCAAGATATGGATTTTCGGGCAGAGGTTCTTCGAACCAACCCAGTGGAGCCTCATCGTGTAGTTGAGCTATAGCCGAATCGCACTGCGCGGCAGGCTGCAGCCAGAACAACGGATCCATCAGGTTCGGGTGGCTTGTATTCCAGTTCCTCATGCTGCGACGCTAACACTGCCACTTCTGAAAGCATGAAACCGTGAACATTAACGAACCGACTCCCGCAGAGATCGTCGACCGCTATACCGATGAGCTTTATCACCAACGTAACCTTGACGCTCTTGACGATTTGGTGTCTGACCCGATGGTTCGTCATGAGCCTGACGGAACTCGGGTGACACTCACCCTCGAAGAGGCGAAGCTTCGCGTCGCTTCATTCCACCAACAATTTCGTTCGATGCGCTTTACCAACCGCAAGATCGTTCAGGACCAGGACTCTGTAGCGGCCGCTTACGAGGCCGACCTAGTCGACCAAGATGGAGGTGTCGTGACCATTTGTGGGGTAGAGATGTTCACGATTCGTTCAGGGCGAATTACCGAAGTTTGGAATCCTCCAGCGGGCAGCGGGTCGTGGGGATGAAGTCACTTAATTACGTCGTTCACGGCGCAGGCGGAATCGGTTGCGTGATTGCCAGCCGATTGGCGAACGCTGGCCGCAAAGTTCAACTCGTAGCGAGGGGTCCTCACCTGGAGGCTTTGCGTTCTCACGGATTGAAGGTCACCCAGAACACTGAGGGACGTTGGCGTCTCCCGGCCTCAGCAACCGCTCATGATCTTGACGTAGATGATCGAACCGTCGTTCTTCTAGCCATGAAGACCGACGACACTTTCGCGGCAGTTCAGCACCACTCGCTGCTGTACCGGGAACTACCGATCGTTTGTTTTCAAAATGGGGTTACCAATGAAGAGTGGTTGAGCAAAGAGGGCTATCGAACGTACGGATGCACGGTGATGGTGGGAGCTGAAATAGTCGAACCCGGAACGGTTCGGCACTCAGGTGGTCGTCTATTAGAGATTGGATGTTGGCCAACCGGAAACGACCCCATCAGCCGAGAATTGGTGTCTGACCTGATTGATGGAGGTATGAAAGCTGCAGTTGACGATCGGGTCATCGATGGCAAGTGGGGAAAACTTGTCCGGAACTTGATAAACGCATACTTGGCATTGGTCAATCTGTCAGTCCAGGAGGTCTCC